>JBEBBA010000079.1:0-5278 GCA_041158585.1 Actinomycetota bacterium | reverse complement strand
TACGTCGCCAAATCGGCTGAGGCATCGCTGATCGGAAATGTTTACCTAGGCAAGATTCAAAACGTTTTGCCAAGCATGGAAGCCGCCTTCGTTGATATCGGTCGCGGTCGTAACGCAGTGCTTTACTCGGGTGAAGTTGACTGGGAACTAGCCGAAACCGGCAACCAGCCTCGTCGCATCGAGCTGGCCCTCAAGTCTGGCGACACGGTCTTGGTGCAGGTCACCAAAGACCCGGTCGGTCAAAAGGGTGCCCGCCTAACCTCGCAGGTTTCGCTACCCGGTCGCTACCTCGTTTACGTGCCAAACGGCAGCATGAACGGAATCTCTCGCAAGCTTCCAGACAGCGAACGCGCGCGACTCAAGAAGATCCTCAAGGAAGTATTGCCGGAGGATGCCGGTGTGATTGTTCGCACCGCAGCCGAGGGGGCATCAGAAGAGCAATTGACTCTTGATGTCCAGCGACTTCAGATGCAGTGGGAAGAAATTTCACGTCGAGTCGAAACCCAGCAAGCTCCCGTTCTGCTGCACAGCGAGCCAGACCTGCTGATCAAGATTGTTCGCGATGTTTTCAACGAAGACTTCCAAAAGATGGTCATCTCTGGTGACGATGCCAAGGAAGCAATCACCAAGTACCTCGAGAGCGTTGCCCCGGATCTTCTCGAGCGCGTCGAGGTTTACGAGGGCTCGAAGGATATATTCGACGAGTACCGCGTCGGCGAGCAGATCGCAAAGGCTCTAGATCGCAAGGTTTACCTGCCTTCTGGTGGTTCGCTGGTCATCGACCGCACCGAGGCCATGACGGTTGTTGACGTCAACACCGGAAAGTTTGTCGGTAGCGGCGGAAACCTCGAAGAAACAGTCACCAAAAACAACCTCGAAGCGGCCGAAGAAGTGGTTCGACAGCTTCGACTTCGTGACATCGGCGGAATCATCGTCGTTGACTTCATCGACATGGTCCTTGAGTCAAACCGCGATCTGGTGCTCCGCCGCTTGGTTGAGTGCCTAAGTCGAGACCGAACCAAACACCAGGTTGCCGAGGTTACCTCGCTGGGTCTGATTCAGATGACTCGCAAGAAGCTCGGAATGGGGCTACTCGAAACCTTCAGTGAGGCTTGCGAGGTGTGCGCCGGTCGCGGTGTGGTTGTGCACAACGAGCCACACATGAAGGCTCGCTCTGGCGGGGGAGACCAGCAGCAACCAAAGGGTGAGAAGTCTGGTAAACAGCGCCACAAGAACCAGCAGCAAGAGAAGCCAAAGCAAGAAGTTGCCAAGGTAGTGACCGCCGAAACCGCGGTTGCGATCAACAACGTGGTGGCTCAGATCGCTGCCGCTAGCGGCCCGACACTCGAGTCACTAACCGAATCTTTGCCTGAGCCGGTCGCTCCCGGCCAGGGCAGACGCAAATCGCGACGCGTAACCAGCGTCGTCCCAGTAACCGAAACAGAAAACGAATAGCGATTTGTTTGACCCGCGGGCAGTAACAGGGTAGAGTTGAACCTTGTTGCTCGCCATCTTGCGGGCCAAGCAAATCCATGAACAAAGGGTAAAACCGTGGTTTACGCAGTAGTCAAGGCCGGCGGCCGTCAGGAGAAGGTGTCTGTTGGCACCATCGTGACGCTAGACCGTATCAAGGCCGACGCAAACGGCAACATCGAGCTTCCGGCTCTGTTGCTAGTTGATGGCGACAAGGTCACCACCGATGCCAAGGCTCTGGCCAAGGTAAAGGTAACCGCTCAGGTACTGGGCGACCTCCGTGGTCCAAAGATTCTTATCCAGCACTACAAGAACAAGACCGGTTACAAGCGTCGTCTGGGCTTCCGCGCAGAACTGACCCGCGTTCAGGTCACCGAGATTAAGTAAAGGACTGACCAAAAATGGCATCCAAAAAAGGTGTTAGCTCCACACGTAACGGTCGTGACTCGAACGCTCAGCGTCTAGGTGTCAAGCGTTACGGCGGTCAGGTCGTCAACGCGGGCGAGATCATCGTCCGTCAGCGCGGCACGCACTTCCACCCCGGCGTCAACGTCGGCCGTGGAAAGGACGACACTCTATTCGCTCTTGCAGCGGGTGCAGTTGAGTTCGGAACCAAGGGTGGCCGTCGCGTTGTAAACGTGGTCGCTGCTTAAGTTCAAAAACTTTCCGTGGGAGGCGAGCCTGAAGGCTCGCCTTTCACTGTTTTCAAAGGTAGGAGGAGTTCAAGATGATTACATTCGTTGATCAAGTGACCCTTCACCTGCGCGCTGGTAACGGTGGCGATGGCTGCGCATCGGTAAAGCGCGAGAAGTTCAAGCCTCTAGCCGGCCCGGATGGCGCAGATGGCGGCCGTGGCGGTTCCATCTCACTCTTGGCCGACCCCAGCGTTACTACATTGCTCGACTACCACTACCGCCCTTACCGTGCGGCTGGCGATGGTGCCGATGGTGCCGGCGACTTCCGTAACGGTGGTCACGGTGCTGATTTGGTGCTGAGCGTTCCAGTTGGCACGGTAGTTAAAACTCCTACTGGCAAGCTGATTGCCGACCTCGATGAACCGGGTATGGAGCTCGTTGTCGCTGAGGGCGGTCAGGGCGGACTCGGTAACGCAGCACTGGCAAGCTCGAAGCGCAAGGCACCTGGCTTTGCACTTCTCGGTGTGCCCGGTTGGTCGGGCGAAGTCACCCTCGAACTGAAGACTGTTGCCGACATCGCGCTAGTTGGCTACCCGAGCGCTGGCAAGTCGAGCTTGATCGCTGCCCTTTCTGCAGCGCGTCCAAAGATTGCCGACTACCCATTCACCACCCTGCACCCAAACCTCGGTGTCGTTGAGGCTGGCGAAACGCGATTCACCATTGCAGACGTCCCTGGTCTTATCGAGGGCGCGAGCCAGGGTAAGGGTTTGGGGCTTGAATTCCTTCGTCACGTAGAGCGCTGTGCCGCTCTCCTGCACGTAATCGACTGCGCAACTCTCGAACCGAACCGCGATCCGGTGAGTGACCTAGACAAGATTCTCAAAGAGCTAGACGCCTACGAGGTGCCTGAGGGTCAGCTTCCACTGACTCAGCGCCCGTCGCTCATTGCACTTAACAAGGTCGATGTGCCTGACGCTAAAGAGCTGGCCGAATTTGTGCGTCCAGACTTGGAAGCACGCGGCTACCGAGTCTTTGAGATTTCTGCCGTGAGCCACCAAGGTCTTCGCGAGCTTAACTTTGCGATGGCGCAACTGGTTGCCGAGCACCGTGCTTCGCTCGCTTTGGTGCCGGCGCGCCCGAAGGTTCAGCTCATGCAGAAGAAGCGTGACGAGAGCACCTTCGAGATTCGCCGAGAAATGTGGGGCGACCAAGAAATCTTCCGCGTTATCGGCGCTAAGCCTGAACGCTGGGTTGCTCAAACAATGTTTGGTAACGAGGAAGCCGTTGGTTACCTTGCCGACCGACTCGCCAAGATTGGAGTCGAAGACGAACTCTTCAAGGCTGGCGCAATTGCTGGTTCAACAGTGGTTATCGGCGCTAGCGACAATGCCGTTGTCTTTGACTGGGAGCCAACCATTGCCTCAGCCGGAGAACTGATTGCCGGCCCTAGAGGCTACGATGCCCGCCTCGACACAAACGAGCGCAGAACCACGAGCGACCGCCGCGCGAGCTACAAGGAGCGTATGGACGCCAAGGCGGCTGCTAGAGCGGCCGATGAGGCAGAGCGAAAAGCCGGTGTTTGGTCGGTGGATCAGGAACTCGAAGGAGATCAGAAGTGATTTTTGAAAAAGCCGACCTCGCCAACGCGCATCGAATCGTCGTAAAGATTGGCTCGTCTTCAATCAGTGGCGCAAGTTCAAAATTGGGCCCGCTAGTCGCAGCTGTGGCAAAGAGTCACGCCGCCGGTTGCGAGGTGATCCTCGTCACATCGGGCGCAATTGCAACCGGTATGCCACTTCTCAACATTGAGTCCAAACCAGACGACCTCGCCACCTCGCAGGCTCTGGCCTCGGTTGGTCAAAGCCGCCTAATCGCTCGTTACCAGGCGAGCCTCGACGGTTTTGGGATTGTTGCGGGTCAAGTGCTTCTAACGGCTGACGATCTCGAAGGTGCCGAAACTCGCTCAAATGCAAAGAGAGCTATGGAGCGGTTACTCGAGCTTAGGGTTCTTCCAATCGTCAACGAGAACGACACCGTCGCGACCGCAGAAATTCGTTTCGGCGACAACGACCGACTTGCCGCACTCGTCGCCGTCCTAGTCGAGGCAGATGCCTTGATTCTGCTCAGTGACGTCGATGCCCTTTACACGGCACCCCCAAGTCAGCCTGGCGCTGTGCGCCTCGACGAAGTTGAGTTCGAGGACGACCTTTCCTCAATCGACATCGGTGGCTCAGGTTCCAGCGTAGGCACCGGGGGAGCGGTCACCAAGGTTTCGGCAGCTAAGTTAGCCAACGAACACGGAATCCCTGTTCTCCTAACCAGCGCGGACAACGTTGCCGAGGCTCTAAATGGCACGTCCGAAGGTACCTGGTTCAAGGCCCGAAAGTAGAGTTGACTTCATGAGCACTGCAACCGACAAGATCGTTCTAGCCAAGTCATCTTCGCTAGCGCTTGGCTTGGCGAACACGCTGAAGAAGAACGAAGCGCTACACGCTATCGCCAGACTCTTGCCAATTCGCGCGGAATCGATCATCGCTGCAAACCAAAAAGACTTAGAGCGTGGGTTGGCCGAGGGTTTGAGCGCGGGCCTACAGGACAGACTTCGCCTGGACGAAACTCGCATCGCTGCTCTGGCCGCTGCGGTAAACCAGATCGCAACCCTGCCAGACCCGGTTGGCGAGGTCGTCAGAGGCTCAACCCTGCCTAATGGGCTTTCCATCACTCAGAAGCGCGTTCCTTTCGGTGTAGTCGGCGCCATCTACGAGGCGAGACCAAATGTCACTGTGGACATCGCTGCACTTGCCATCAAGTCGGGCAATGCCATCGTTTTGCGTGGTGGCACTGCGGCCGAGAATACTAATCAGGTTCTAGTTTCGATTCTTCAGGAAGCCCTGGCTTCGGTAGGTCTGCCAGCCAACGCAATTCAGACCGTCGATGATTTTGGTCGCCAAGGGGCAGTTGAGATGATGCAGGCGCGCGGGCTCATCGACGTTCTGATACCACGAGGTAGTGCATCGCTGATTCAAGCCGTCGTAACGGAATCGGCGGTTCCGGTTATCGAAACCGGCGACGGCGTCGTCCACGTCTTATTGGACGAATCGGCCCGCGAGGACTGGTCTGTTGACATCGTGCTGAACTCCAAGACTCAGCGACCTTCGGTTTGCAACGCT
>JBEBBA010000078.1:0-9475 GCA_041158585.1 Actinomycetota bacterium | reverse complement strand
GCTGACCAGTTGGTGCACTGTTTTGTATGTTTCGACCTCAAACAGCTTTGGCACCGAGATACTTTCGGGCTCACAGACGCGCCCGATGTCGTTGCGCATCAGATCGACGATCATCAGGTTTTCGGCTCGCTCTTTTTCGTTCAGAGCCAACTCTCGGGCTATCTCCGCATCGAGAACGGGATCGCTCTCGCGCCGTCTGGTTCCCTTGATCGGCTTCGACGATACGTATCGGTCTGAACTCACTCGCAGGAACTGCTCGGGCGAAGTGCAGACAATCGCCTTGTCGCCAAGTTTTAGGTAGGTGGCGTAAGGCGTTGGGTTTAGTTCGCGCAAGGTGATGAAGGTCATCAGTGGGTCAGCATTGCCAACCGCAACCAGTTCGTTGGTTAGGCACAGTTGATAAACATCACCCTGAGCTATGTGCTTCTGCGCTCTCTCGATTAGTTGCAAGTATTCCGAAGGTGTGTGCCGCAGGGTCGGCTTCCCAAAGCTAGGCGCGGCTTGGGCGTTCTTATACGCCGCGGTTTCTCCACCAACCAGTGCAAGTCTCAGCAAGGCAGCTTGGCGCCAGTGCTCAAAATCTCGCTCGTGTTCGAATACACCGATGAACCAAATTGCTCTGGACTCGTGATCAAAAACCAGAGCGCGGTCAACATAGAAGAACGCCGAGAGACTCTCGTCGTAACCAAAAGCGCCAACAAAACCAGGTCTAAATGAAAATGGTAGAGGTAAGTCCTCAGCTACCTCAGGGCGCTCGAAACGCTCGACAGGAAGACCGGAACCTACAACGCTGAAGCGGTCGTCTGCTGAGTGTTCCCGGTCGAGCCAAAAGGAGTTTTCGTCATTGACGTGAAGCGCGACGAACGCGTCAACGGGTGCGCTCCACCCGTCCAGCCGTTCGCAAAAAAGTCGCAAGATTGTCCTTTGCCTGAAGTGGTAATTCTAGGTTCGCCTAAGCCATAGATTATTAGCGTGGAGTTCGGCACGTTTTACCAATACAAGGATGGCACTTTAGCGGCCGTTTCCGAGCCTGCCGAGCAAGAAGTAAAACTCGCCGTCGCCGACTCGTTCCTAGTCGAAGACGGCTCAATGCGAGCCAAAAGCGCGCACGAGGTTCGCTTCACCGCGGGAATCAAAGAAATCGCCCCCGACTACCTAAAGCAATTGCCCGGTTACTTCGATAGCGCATTTGCACTGATCCCAAAAACAGGTCGTTGGTTCCCAAGATTTGAACTCCATCTAGGTGCAGAATCACCCAACCAACTTTTCCTAAGACTACGGCCAGCCCCCGAACCAGCCGGCCCAGCGATTCTCTGGACACTCCCCGAAGCGGACCCGCGGTCCAACCCAGCGGTAAAGGGTCCGGATCTGAGCCTCGGGCAACAGCTTCGCCGCAAAGCAAAAATGTACGGGGCTGACGAGGCCGTCCTACTCGATTCCAACGGCCACATCTCAGAGGGTGCATTGAGTTCGATGGTTTGGTGGCAGGGTGACGCGCTTTGCGCACCAAGCGATGATGTTCGATGGTTACCAAGCATCACGCGCAACCTAGTTTTAGACATTGCCAGGCAGAGCGGAATCGAAGTTCGGTTAGTCGAGGCGAAGCCCGAAGAACTCGCCGGTTGTGAAATTTGGCTGCTCAGTGCTCTAAATGGAATTCGACCCGTTTCGGGCTGGATTGGTCTAGACATCGAGCTCGGCCAGCAGACGCACCTGGATTCTTTTTCGAAACGGTTGCGACTCTACTCACAGCAGTTGGCTTAGCGGCAGGGCAGAAAGAGACTCACTATGTGCGGCAGATTCGTGGTTGCTAAGGCGGTTGGCGACATCGTCACCACGTTTGAAATCGACGAGGTGGTTGGTGAAGTACCCGGAATTTCTTACAACATCGCACCGACTCAGCAGGTTTCGATCATCGTGGACAGATCTTTCGAAAAGGACGAGCTCGGGGGTCCCGTAGGTGAACTTAGCCGCGAGTTGCATTCGGCACGCTGGGGATTGGTTCCGCGCTGGGCCAAGAGCGCTACTGATTCAGCGCCACTGATCAACGGACGCATTGAGACAATTCTCGAGAAGCCGTCGTTCAAAGATTCGGTGATTCGTCGTCGATGCGTTCTGCCAGCTTCTGGTTACTACGAATGGCATGTCAACGAAGACGGCACCAAACAGCCCTATTACATTCACGCGGGCGAAGGCATGTTCGCCCTAGCCGGCCTTTACGAGTGGTGGAAGAAGCCTGATGGCTCGTGGTTGCTGTCGGCGACCACCCTCACCAAAGATTCCGCGCCTGAACTCGCACACATTCACGACAGAAACCCGCTGCTGCTAACCCCGGGGACCTTCGAAGCCTGGCTAGACCCGCACATAATCGGCGACCAGGAGCTCTTAGAGGCCATTTCGAGTGGCTCCGATGAAGTTGCCGCCGAAGCCTTGTTTCAACCCGTCTCGAGCCGCGTTGGCAAGGTGAGCGAAAACGATCCGGGACTGATTTCAGCCAGCTAAAACCCTACGAATTTGCATTGTCGGTAGGACTGCATACACTCTACATATTCGAACAAATGTTCGAATAATTCGGGAGGTCGCAGAATGACGATGATTAATGAAAACGTGGAGGTTTCGGTCGACAAGACCGGCTCCCCCATCGGTTTCAGCTGGAAGGGTTGCCACTACCTGGTGAACTCAAAACCGATCCGCTGGTTTGCCAGAAAGCAGTGGTGGATCGAGGCCGCGCGAGTGCAGCGAGGCATTGGAGCCGGAGTGCTCGAGGTAGAGATGTGGCGCATGATTGCGGCAGGTCCAACCAAAAAGACGGGCCAGTTCGAACTCGTGCACGACACTGCAACCAACAGCTGGCGTTTGGTGAGGGTTTACGAATAGTGTTCACCCACCTCAACGTGGCGTCGGCATACTCGGGTCACTACGGCGTCACGCGACCCGAGGTGCTGGCCGAAGCCGCCGCGAGCGTTGGGGCGACCGCACTCGCAATCACCGACCGAGACGGTCTCTACGGTGCCGTGAAGCATATCGGAGCCTGCCTGAAACTCGGCATCGACCCGATCGTCGGAGTGAACCTAGAGGTGCACGAACTGGGTCGAGTGCTGGTGATCGCCAAAGGTCAAGACGGCGGAATTGGCTGGAGTGCGCTTTGCCGCACGGTATCGGCAGCAGCTCGAGCAGGTAAACCGATCAAACTAACCAGGGGTGAGCTTGCCGAACTAACCAACCGCGACGGAATTTCGCTCTGCACGGTTCTAATCGGCCAAGACAGCGACTTCGGCAGGGCGGCTATAGCAAGAGACCGATTGGGGGCTGCGAAGGCTCTCACCGACTGGCGCAGGGCGTTTCCGGGCAAAGCGAGCCTGGCGGTCGAACTGGTCTCGCACCTAACCCAGCCAGACACCGAATCATCAACCAGCGTTGCCGCTCGAATGCTCGCTCTTGCCGATTCGATGGGCGTGCCGACGGTGCTTACCAACGCCGTTCGCTACCTTGCCCCAGACGACGCCCTTACCGCCGACGTCCTAGACGCGGCTAGATTTTTGGAGCCGCTGGGGGCGTTCAAACCTCAACCAAACGCTCAGGCTTGGCTAAAGCCACCGCAGCTAATGCGAGAACTCGCCCTAGAGATAACCGGGGACAAAGCTAGAGCCAAGAAACTCCTCGAAACCACCGAGGCTCTAGCCAATCGTTCGAGGCTAAACCCGCCGAACGACTGCGGTTGGGGCAAGCCAAAAACCCCGGAAAAAGCGACTTTGGGAATCGAGGGGAATCCCTTTGAAGTGCTTTGGCAAAGGGCCTACGCAGGCATAGCTTGGCGCTACCCGAACGCCAGAGAGTCAAAGCTCGCCGAAATCAGAAACCGACTCGGCAAAGAACTGATCACGATAAACAAGCTCGGCTTCGCCACCTACTTCCTCACGGTTGCCGACGTGGCCCAGATGATTCGAGACATGAAGGTCCGAATCGCCGCCAGAGGGTCTGGCGCGGGATCGCTAACCAACTACCTACTCGGCATCAGCGGGGTTGACCCGGTCGAACACGACCTGCTTTTCGAACGATTCTTATCTACCGAACGCTCGAGCCTGCCAGACATCGACATCGACGTTGAGTCGGCGCGAAGACACGACATCTACCGAGCGATCTTCAAGCGCTACGGCTCGAACCGGGTGACCCTGCTGTCGATGCAATCCACCTACCGCGGTCGCGGCGCGATGCGGGACTCAGGCCTAGCCCTCGGACTCGACGAGGACCAGATCGACGAAATTGCCGCCAACATGTGGCGTTTCAGCGCGCGTTCGTTCAGAAGCGCGATTGCGCAAAAGCCAGAGTTGGCGATGGTCGCCGAGGCACTCGAAAAAGACCGCAAGATGAACCTCTTGGTAGACATCACCGAACGTCTAGACCGACTCCCCCGACACATCTCGATGCACCCCTGCGGAGTTATCCTCGGCGACGCCACACTTCTCGACCTGACCCCGGTCGAACGAAGCGGGCTCGGTTTGCCGATGAGCCAGTTCGACAAAGACGACATGGACCCGATGGGCATGCTCAAACTCGATGTGCTCGGGGTTCGCATGCAAAGCGCGATGGCGTATGCGGTTCGCGAGCTCGAACGAGTCAAGGGGCAGACCATCGACCTCGACTCGATCGCTAAAGACGACGAGAAAACCTTCGAAAATATACGCACCACCAACACCCTCGGCATTTTTCAAATCGAGAGCCCTGGCCAACGCGAACTAACCGGAAAACACCAGCCGAGCGAGTTCAACGACCTGACGATTCAAATTTCGCTGTTTCGACCAGGTCCGATGAAGGGCAACATGATTGCCCCCTACCTGGACGGCAGACACGGCTTTGCTAAGCCAAGCTACATCCACCCAGACCTCGAGCCGATCCTTCGCGAAACCTTCGGTGTGGTTATCTTTCACGAGCATGTTTTGCGCATCTTCGACAAGATGACCGGCTGCGGCCTAGCCAAGGCAGACGAGTTCAGGCGCACACTCGAGGATCCGCGAGTATCTGCCGGTGTCGAGCAGTTTTTCAGGCAGCAGGCGACTATTCGCGGTTACAGCGTCGAGGTGGTCGAGAAAGTATGGGAGGTTCTCAAAAGTTTCTCTAGTTTCGGATTTTGCAAAGCCCACGGAGCCGCTTTCGCTCTACCTACCTACCAGAGCGCGTGGTTGAAAACCCACTACCCAACCGAGTTCCTCGCCGGTCTTTTCACTCACGACCCGGGGATGTACCCGCGAAGGCTTCTGCTGGCCGAAGCCCGAAGGCTCGGTGTACGCCTGCTACCAATTGATGTCAACCGCTCGACCGAGGAGTACCTGGTTGAACCACTCGAAGCCGAGGTCGGCTACGGCATCAGGATGGCCCTTGGCGAGGTTAAGGGCATGAGTCGAGGTGAGCTTGCCCGAATAATCGAAAACCGCCCATACGTCGATGTAGCCGACTTTTACCTGCGAGCTCGGCCGTCTAGAAAAACACTTGAGCGGCTGGCAACCGTGGGGGCGCTCGATTCACTGGTTCACGGCTCCGAATACAACCGAGGCGACATACTGGCACGAGTCCGTGAACTGAACTCAATCATCAAGCGGCCACCTAGCGACCCGAATCAGCCGATGCTCGATTTCGAACTCCTCGAGAGAATCCCCAAAGGGAGCGTCGCTCCCACGCGAGAAGAAATAGTCCAAGCCGAACTGGAGATTTTGAAGATGGACGTGAGTGAGCACGTCCTAGAGCAATACCGCCCGATGCTCGAAGAAATGGGCGTGGTTCGCTCGAGCGAGTTGGCGACGCTTCGAAACAAGTCCGAGGTCCTGGTTGCCGGGGTCCGCGTAGCCACCCAAACTCCCCCGATGCGCTCGGGCAAACGAGTGGTTTTCATCAGCCTTGACGATGGCTACGGCTGCTCGGATTCGACCTTCTTCGACGAAGCCCAAGCTCGTTGCAGCCACATACTGTTCAACAACCGACTACTTGTGATCGCTGGCAAAACTAGACGCACAGGAGTGAACGGTGTTTCGGTTATGGCCGAAAACGCTTGGGATATCCGTGAACTTTGGCGACAGTGGAACGCTAAGCAACCTGGATTGAGCGCTTAACCAAGGATTTCGGCAGTTCCCGAAAGCCCTACCCTGCTGGCACCAGCTGCCACCAAAGCTTCAACTTGCTCTAGAGTCCTGATTCCACCCGACGCCTTAACGCCAAGCCGGTCACCAACCGTTTGACGCATTAGGGCAATGTTTTCAACAGTTGCCCCCTCAGGCGCAAAACCGGTGGAAGTCTTCACAAAGTCGGCGCCGGCAGCTTCGCTGAGTTCACAGGCCTTCACGATTTGCTCCTTTGACAGGAATGTCGTCTCCAAGATCACCTTGATGCAGGTTGTGTCGTTAACGGCTCGGGCTGCGTTCACAACCTGGCGAATGTCATCTTCAACAGCAACCAAGTCGCCCGAGAGCATCCAGCCAATGTTGATCACCATGTCAACCTCGTTAGCGCCATTGCGCACGGCCTCAGCTGCCTCGAATGCCTTCGAGGTGGTATCGGTAGTTCCGTGCGGGAATCCGATAACCGTGCAAACCTTCACTTCTGACCCGGCCAATAGTTTCGAGGCGAGGGGAACATCGCTCGGGCGAATGCAGTAAGCAGCTGTCTGGTACTTCAGGGCAATGGCTGCGCCGTCCTTTACATCTTGAACTGTTGAGGTTGGCTTTAGGACTGAGTGGTCAATTAGCGATGCAAGATTCATAACTGAAGTCTAAGTTTGAAAGGTGCGTTACACACTATTCGTCAAACCCGGCTCCAAAAAAGGCCCATTGGTTGAGGAGTCTGAGTCAGGCGAACTGACGGTCTATGTTCGCGAGCGGGCCATCGATGGCGCAGCCAACAAAGCTGTTATCGAACTCCTGGCAGAGCACTTTGGGGTTTCGAAAGCCAAGGTCTCAATCGACTCGGGTCACACCTCAAAACACAAACGCGTAAGCATCGGTTAAAGCAAAAAGCCTCTCAATTGAGAGGCTTTTCTTTTTGGTGGACCTGAGGGGACTTGAACCCCTGACCCCCTGCATGCCATGCAGGTGCGCTACCAGCTGCGCCACAGGCCCGAGCGTTGCCGAAGCAACTTCTCTAGATTACTACAAACTCGATGGGCTTTGAGCATCGAGAGAAATCACCGGGCAGTCCCCGTAGATGCGCTCGAGAGTGTAATAAACGCGCTCTTCCTCGTGCATGACGTGGAGCACAACGTCGCCGAAATCTAGAAGGATCCAACGCGCGAGTGACTTACCCTCACGTCTAAGCGCCTTGACCCCGATCTCGAGCATCTTCTCCTCGACACCGTCGGCGATAGCTGCTACCTGACGCTCATTGCGCCCAGACACCAAGAGGCAAACGTCGTTCAACGGGGTGATGCCCGTTACGTCAAAGGCAACCAGATTCTCGGCGATCTTGTCGGCGGCGGCTTGGGCGGCGATGTTTGCCAATTTGATCGCTTGAGCGGTTGCAGTCATTGATTTCCTTTTGGGTTAGAGAACACCTAGCAGCCAAGCCGCTAGGACTAGAGCGCCAACCGTCACCATGAGAATCGAGGTGACAGCGAGCAAAACTGTTTGCGACTCGCCACGGCGCTTTTTGATTGGCAGAACGCTTTCGCGGGCGCGAGAGTTCATTACGCCGCTGGCGCGTATGGGTGCGATAGATGAAACGTAGTTTTCGGCGAAGTCTTCAGACAAAGCCGCGTCGGCTTCTTCGCCGTCCGGCACCGTGATGATTGCGATGCTTCCGGTGGATGGCGAGACGGGCAGTTCGATTGATCCGGTGAGAATGAATTGACCGTCATCGGTGATTATCGAACCCGCTGCAAGCGGATCAACCGGGGTGATGGTGATTGTGTTGGTTTGCGGCTCTTTGATGAGGTTCGAAACAAACCCGAGGTCTTCTTCCTCGGTCTCTTCGATTACTTCGACAGCCTCAACCTCCAGTGATTCTGGCTCTAGCGCAGGAGCCGTTTGAGGTGCTTCGGGTTCCTTCTTGGCTTCCTCGAAGTCCTCGTTCATGGCCAGCCAAAGCTCGTAGTCTTCGTCGCGGTTCACTGCGAACCCTCCGAATAAAGGTTGTGCTTGCCGATGTATTGAACAACGCCGTCGGGAACAAGGTACCAGACCGGCTTTTTCGTCTTGACGCGATTCCGAACATCGGTGCTGCTAATAGCAAGGGCGGGAATGACCAAGGTTTCGATGGCTCCCGTAGGAACGTCTGGAATTTCCAATTTGTGGCCGGGTCGGCTGACTGCGATGAAGTGTGCAAGCTCCCAGATCTTGTCGACGTCTTTCCAAGCGAGAATCTGAGCAACGGCGTCTGCGCCAGTGATGAAGAAAAGTTCGGCATCTGGATAGGCGGCTTTGATGTCGGTGAGTGTATCGACCGTGTAGGTTGGACCATCGCGATCGATGTCAACACGGCTGACTTTGAAGCGTGGATTAGACGCCGTGGCAATCACGGACATTAGGTAACGATGTTCGCCTTCGGTGACTTCACCTTTTTGCCAAGGCTGACCGGTCGGAACGAAGATAACTTCGTCAAGATTGAAAACCGATGCAACCTCGCTCGCAGCGACTAAGTGGCCGTGGTGGATTGGGTCGAAGGTGCCACCCATTACCCCTAGGCGATACTTAGGCATCGATTCCTACCGCAAAGCGGTTTAGTGGTGACCCTTAGAGTCTTTGTTTACCTTGTGCTCGTGACGGTTTGCGACGTCGCGGTATGACCAGGTGACAACAGCTAGGAGAAGGAAGACGCCAAATGCGATGGCGCCGAACCAGAAAGCAGGGAACGGGTAGTGGACAGCGTGTTCATGTGCGACGTTTAGAAACATTTTTCTCCTTAGTGCTTCAAGAATAGCCTAGGCGCGGGTTTGACCCGAGCCTCGAACCACCCATTTCGTGCTGGTAAGTTCTTGCAAGCCCATCGGGCCGCGCGCGTGGAGTTTCTGTGTTGAAATGCCCACTTCGGCTCCGAAGCCAAACTCACCACCGTCCGTGAATCTGGTCGCCGAGTTAACCATGACCACCGAAGAATCAACTTCAGCTAGGAACCTTTCGGCGTTAGCGATGCTCTCGGTGATGATCGACTCGGTGTGACGGGTCGAATACTTGGCAATATGAGCCATCGCTTCATCTAGCGACCCAACCACCTTTACGGCTAGATCTAGCGAGTAATACTCAGCCTGCCAGTCGGCTTCGGTCGCTGGAACCGAGTCCGAGAAGATTTCGCGGGTGCGCTCGCAACCGTGAATCGTTACGCCTGCAGCCCTAAGTGCCGACAAAACGCTTGGCAGAAGTCTTTCGGCTGCGCCTTCGTGCACCAATAGGGTTTCTAGAGCATTGCAAACCGAAGGTCGCTGAGTCTTCGAGTTCAAAACGATGTCAACAGACCAGTCTTCGCGAGCCGATTCGTCTAAGAAGATGTGGACGAC
>JBEBBA010000077.1:0-10179 GCA_041158585.1 Actinomycetota bacterium | reverse complement strand
ACTCGGATTTTTCGATCGGAACCTTCCTGACCAAGGAGAAGGACGAAATCAAGGATGGCGAAACCGTCACTTTGGCGGGCCTAGTGACGGGTGTCACAAACCGCGTCGGTAAGAATTCGGGCAAGCCATACGCTCTGGTAACCATCGAAGATCTAGATGGTGAACTCCAATTCATGCTCACCGGCAAGGCATTCGCCGAGGTTGGCCCAACTCTGCAACCAGACCTGGTCGTGAGTGTGCGCGGTCGTGTATCCGAGCGAGACGATGGGCGCACCATCAACCTTTATACGATGTCGGTGCTGGAAGGGTCGGCCGATAACGAGGTTGCGAGCCTGCGGCTAAAGCTCGATGAGCGTGAAGCAACCAGGGGAGTCCTTCAGGCTCTCAGCGAGATTCTGGGCGCTCATCCAGGTCCGAGTGAGGTAACCATTTACCTACTCGGAGGTGGCAAGCCGAAGCCATTTGCGCTGCCTCAGCGCGTCCGAGTTTCCAGCGAGTTATTTGCAGAAATTAAGTTTTTGCTCGGCATGGATTGCATCATGACCGAGCAGAAGCTGAGGGAATCTTTAGTCGAGGATCTCGCCGACGGTGACGAAGGCGCGCTGGTGGTAGAGGAGTCCACCCTTCTCGGCACCGAGTAAACCCTCGAGAACGTCAACGATAACTACGGCGTTTGACTCGACCTCAACTGTTTGACGGATTTTGCCGATGATCACAGCGGTAGCCGCACCAAAAACCGGCACTCCGTGTTGCCCTCGCTCCCAATCGTTAGCGGTGAAGCGAAGCTCTTTTGGCCCAGCGAGTTTTCGGGCAAGCTCGACGTCATCGGCTGCCAGCATGTGAATCGCGACGTAACCTTGCAAGCTCAGAGCCGACCAGGATGAAGCTCCGCGAGCCACATTGAAAGTTAGCAGCGGCGGAGTTGCGCCGAGTGAAGTGACTGAGGTCGCAGTGAACCCGACCGGCTCACCCGCGGCGTCAACGGTTGTAATGATGGCGACTCCCGAGGCGTGAGCGCGAAACGCCGCCTTCAACGCTTCGGCGGGGTCGGTGATGGGGGAGTGAGAGGTCATAAAGGCAAGTCTAGAATTGGTTTACGGCGAAAGGTTACGGATGCGCAGATTGGATCTTCGTGGTCAGTCGCTGACCGCGCAGCAAGTCAACCAAATTCTGCCTCGCGCTGTCTCGGACATCGACGCTGCCGTAGCCGCCATCGAGCCAATCATCCAAGCCGTCCGAGACCGCGGTTCCGAAGCCGTGGTTGAGTTGGCGCAAAAGTTTGACGGGTTGAACCCCGAGCCGATTCGCGTCACAGAAAAAGAACTGACCGAGGCGCTAGTCGGTCTTGATGCGCAGCTCCGAGAAGCCATTGAGACGGCTATAGAGCGCGTCCGACAGGTTTCTAAAGCAAACATGCCCAAACCAACCACGAGCCACTTAGCCGAGGGTGCAGAGGTTTCTCAGCGCTGGATGCCGGTTGAGTCCGTTGGTCTCTATGTGCCGGGTGGCAAGGCGGTTTACCCGTCCAGCGTGGTGATGAATGCGGTTCCCGCTCAGGTTGCCGGGGTGAAGCGTTTGGTCCTGACTACTCCCGCCCAAAGAGACTTCGGCGGGCGTCCGCACCCCACCGTCCTTGCCACCGCGGCGCTTTTGGGCGTAACCGAGGTGTACGCCATCGGCGGTCCGGCTGGCATCGCCGCTCTCGCCTTCGGAATCTCAGAACTAGACCTTGAACCGGTGGTTCTGATTACGGGCCCAGGCAATAACTTTGTCACCGCAGCCAAACGTGCTGTCCGCGGGGTCGTCGGTATCGACTCCGAGGCAGGAGCCACCGAAATCATGATTTTGGCCGATGAGACGGCAAATCCTGCGTTCGTCGCTGCCGATTTGATCAGTCAAGCTGAACACGATGAGTCAGCGGCTGCCGTCCTGGTGACAACTTCGGAGCAGCTCATCGATTCAGTTGAGGCCGAACTTGCTATTCAATTGGAGTCAACCCACCACCGCGAACGAGTGGCAACGGCATTGGCCGGCCGGCAGTCGGCTCTCGTCCTCGTTTCCGGCGTGAAGGACGCTCTGGTGATCGCCAACGCATACGCGACCGAGCACCTTGAACTCCAGTTGAAGGACAACGACGCTGCTCTAGCCGGAATCACTAATGCCGGGGCGGTATTCGTCGGCTCGTATTCGCCAGTAAGTCTCGGCGACTACATGGCTGGATCGAATCACGTGTTACCGACCGCCGCGCAAGCTAAATTTAGCTCCGGTTTAGGTGTGCACACCTTCCTTCGCGCTCAGCAGGTGATTAGCTACACGAGTCAAGGCCTGGGTGAAATCGCCGGCCGAATCGATACCTTTGCCCGCGCCGAAGGGCTGCCCGGGCACGGAGACGCAATCAATGTTCGCGCCACCGAAACGCGACACGCCGAATAACTGCAAAATTTGCATTAGGACCCCCTTAAACACAAGATATAGGGACCACCTACGAAAAATAACCCACATATAGGGCTTTTCGGGGTGGTCGTGAGAGAGAGGGAGCACTGGAATGCACTGTCCATTCTGCAAGCACTCCGACTCTCGCGTGACCGATTCGAGAACCTCCGACGACGGATCATCGATCCGCCGTAGGCGCCAGTGCCCCGAATGCGGCATGCGATTCAGTACATCTGAAACCGCATCGCTCACCGTGGTAAAGCGAAGTGGAGTCATCGAGCCATTTAGCCGAAGCAAAATCGTCAATGGTGTGCGAAAGGCCTGCCAAGGCAGACCGGTTGAAGAAGCCGATCTAGCGTTGCTTGCTCAAACCGTGGAAAACACGGTCCGCGCCACTGGAGCGTCACAGATTGAGGCCAACGAAGTCGGTTTAGCAATACTCGAACCGCTTCGAAAGCTGGACGAAGTCGCATTCATGCGTTTCGCCAGTGTCTACCAGGGTTGGGAATCCCTGGATGACTTCGAAGCGGCGATCAATGTTTTACGAGCAAGCAACGAAACAACAGCGGATCTTTAGAAAGTAACCAAGGAAGGTACCACCATGACCGACACGACGTTCACGACCCACAACACCAGAAACGGTGAAGGTCTGACCATCAACCGCATCTACACCACCCCCGGTGTACACCCGTACGACCTGGTCAACTGGGAGTACCGCGACGTTGTCCAGACCAACTGGAAGAACGGCGAGGTTATCTTTGAGCAGCGCGGCGTAGAGTTCCCAGAGTTCTGGAGCATCAACGCTTCGACCATCGTCACGACCAAGTACTTCCGCGGCGCCGTTGGCACCCCAGAGCGCGAGTTCAGCCTTCGTCAGCTCATTGACCGGGTTGCCCTCACTTACACTCAGGCCGGCCGCGACCACGGCTACTTCGCCACAGAAGAAGATGCAACCATCTTCGAGCACGAGCTAACCCACATGCTTTTGAACCAGATCTTCTCGTTCAACTCGCCAGTTTGGTTCAACGTAGGTACCAAGAGCCCACAGCAGGTTTCGGCCTGCTTCATCCTCTCGGTTGACGACTCGATGGAGTCGATCCTCAACTGGTACCGCGAAGAAGGAATGATCTTCAAGGGCGGTTCGGGTGCAGGTCTAAACCTCTCGCGCATTCGTTCCTCGAAGGAACTTCTAAAGAACTCGGGTGGCTCGGCTTCCGGCCCAGTCTCGTTCATGCGAGGTGCGGACGCATCGGCAGGAACCATCAAGTCCGGTGGAGCAACCCGTCGCGCAGCAAAGATGGTTGTTCTCGACATCGACCACCCAGACATCGAGGAATTCGTCGAGACCAAGGCGAGCGAAGAGAAGAAGATCCGCGTTCTCCGCGACGCAGGCTTCGACATGGAGCTCGGTGGCAAGGACATCAACTCGGTCCAGTACCAGAACGCCAACAACTCGGTTCGCGTCAACCGCGAATTCATGGAGGCCTATGAGAACGGAACCAAGTTCGGTCTTCGTGCCCGCACCACCGGTGAAGTTATCGAAGAAGTCGATGCTCGCGAACTGTTCCGCAAGGTTGCAGTTGCCGCTTGGGAGTGTGCAGACCCAGGTATCCAGTACGACGACATCATCAACGACTGGCACACCTCGCCTGAGTCGGGTCGCATCACCGGTTCGAACCCTTGCTCGGAGTACATGCACCTCGACAACTCGTCGTGCAACCTAGCCAGCTTGAACCTCCTCAAGTTCCTTAACCCAGACGGTTCGTTCGACGCTGAAACCTTCAGCCGTGCAAACGAGCTGATCTTCACCGCTATGGACATCTCGATCTGCTTCGCAGACTTCCCAACCGAGAAGATTGGCGAGACCACTCGCAACTTCCGTCAGCTGGGTATCGGCTACGCAAACCTAGGTGCGCTACTCATGGCCATCGGTGTTCCTTACGACAGCCGCGAGGGCTTCGCACTTGCTGCGAGCATTACCTCGCTGATGACTGCTGCGTCTTACCGTCGCTCGGCAGAACTTGCCGGTGTCGTTGGCCCTTACAACGGCTACGCGCTGAACAAGGCCGGTCACGACCGCGTCATGGCAAAGCACGAGGCTGCCAACTCAGCGATCATCCCGGTCAGCCAGATCGACCGTGAGGTTCACGAGGCAGCTACCCGCGAGTGGGCACGCAACACCGAGATCGGTCTAGCAAACGGTTGGCGTAACTCGCAGGCATCGCTGCTTGCACCGACCGGAACCATCGGCTTCATGATGGACTGCGACACCACCGGTATCGAGCCTGACTTCTCGCTAGTCAAGTACAAGAAGCTATCGACCGGTGGTTCGATGCAGATCGTGAACCAGACCATTCCGTTCGCACTGCACCGTCTCGGCTACTCGCAGGAGACCATTGAGGCAATCATCGACCACATCAGCCAGCACGGTCACGTGGTTGACGCCCCAGGTCTAAAGCAGGAGCACTACGCAATCTTCGACACCGCCGTTGGTATTCGCGCAATCGAGCCAATGGGCCACGTCAGAATGATGGCTGCAGTTCAGCCGTTCCTTTCGGGAGCAATCTCGAAGACCGTCAACATGCCTGAGACCGCAACCGTCGAAGAAATCGAAGACGTTTACTACCAGGGTTGGAAGCTCGGCCTAAAGGCTCTAGCTATCTACCGCGACAACTGCAAGGTTGGTCAGCCGCTAAGTGACGCCAAGGCCAAGACTGAGGCGAAGCCAGCAGCCGAGACCGTAGAGCCAGCAGGTCTGTCTCACCCGGTTCGCAAGCGTCTGCCAAAGTCGCGTGCATCGTCAACCACCTCGTTCACCGTCGGTGGCGCAGAGGGTTACATGACCGCCAGCAGCTACCCAGACGGTCAGCTCGGTGAGGTATTCCTCAAGCTCGGCAAGCAGGGTTCGACCCTTGCCGGTGTGATGGATGCCTTCTCGATCGCTGTCTCGATCGGTCTGCAGTACGGCGTTCCGCTAGAGACCTACGTCAAGAAGTTCACCAACGTGAACTTCGAGCCAGCCGGTCTAACTGACGACGCTGACATCCGTATGGCTAAGTCGTTGATGGACTACATCTTCCGTCGTCTAGCTCTCGACTACCTACCGTTCGAGACTCGTGCGGCTCTGGGAATCCACAGTGCTTCGGAGCGCTCGGCAGCCCTAGACGCAGCCGGCGGTTACCCACCGGTTGTCGAGATCGCTTCGACCCCGGTTGTTGAAGAAGCAGTCGCCGAAGTTGAGGCCATCGTCGAGGTAGCTGCACCAGTACAGTTCACTCCGGTCGAAGAGCCAAAGCGCGAGGTTCATTCATCGGCAGAGTTGTTTGAGTTGCTTCAGGGCAAGGAATCGGACGCTCCACTGTGCTTCAGCTGTGGAATCAAGATGCGCCCATCTGGCTCGTGCCACGTCTGCGAAGGCTGTGGTTCGACCAGCGGTTGCAGCTAAAGCGTAAAGCGTTGAAAGGGTCGACACCGTAAGGGTGTCGGCCCTTTCGGCTTATCGGCTTCGGGTAGCCTTATGAGGTGTTCTACAGTCTGATTTTGCGCCTAGTCTTTGCTCGGTTTAACCCCGAGTGGATTCACCACGTGATTGTCGCGGGTATCCGTTTTGCTAGCGCCTGCGGACTTCTGAAGCCGCTACGACTCCAGGCAAAGCAGACCGCGCAAGTCCAAGCTTTCGGGCTAACTTTCAACGGTTCCTTTGGTCTCGCGGCCGGGTTTGACAAAAACGCAATCGCGATTCGCGCCCTCGGCGAACTCGGTTTTTCGCATGTCGAGGTCGGTACCGTAACAGCCTTGCCTCAACCAGGGAACCCAAAGCCTCGTCTTTTCAGGCTGCTGGACGACCGAGCGTTGATCAACAGAATGGGCTTCAATAACGAAGGTGCAGAGGCTGTCGCCGAGAGACTCGCACGTCTCCGTGCCAAGAATTACCGGGGCCTACCGGTTATTGGCGTGAACATCGGCAAGAGCAAAGTCACGCCAGTCGAGGATGCTGCCGATGACTATCGTCAAAGTGCACGTCTGTTGGCTCCGCACGCCGACTACCTTGCCGTGAATGTCTCTTCACCAAACACCCCTGGATTGCGTTCACTCCAGTCCGTAACGGCTCTAGAGCCGATTCTGCGCGCCGTTCTTGACGAGTCGCAGTCCAAGCCCGTTCTGGTAAAAATCGCTCCGGATTTGGCCGATGAAGACGTCCTCGCTGTCGCAGATCTCGCCACCAAGTTGAAGCTAGCGGGCGTGATTGCCACAAATACAACTATTTCTCGTGCGGGTTTGAAAACTCCCGCTGCCAAGGTTCAGGCAATTGGCGATGGTGGGCTCTCGGGGGCTCCGCTCAAGGGCCGCTCGCTCGAAGTTTTGAAACTTCTCAAAGCTAGGCTCGGCGACTCGATGGCCATCGTTTCGGTCGGGGGAGTAGAGACTCCCGCTGAAACCCAAGAACGCTTAGAAGCCGGCGCAACTCTTGTTCAGGGCTACACCGGCTTCATCTACTGCGGCCCACTTTGGGCTCGCAAGATCAACAAAAAGGTTCGCTAAACCAAGCGTGTTTCTGGTGCGGTGGTTAGCGCTGGGTCGGTCTCTGCAATTGGCAGCGTGATTTCGTCGATCTTCGCCATCACATCGGCCGAGAGCTTTACTCCTGCGGCAGCGATGTTTGAGGCAATCTGGTCGGGACGGCTGGCACCGACGATTGCAGACGAAACATTCTTGTTCTGAAGCACCCAGGCCAATGCCAGTTGGGCCATGGTGAGGCCAAGGTCGTCCGCTATCGGCTTGAGTAACTGAACTCGGGTCAAGACATCGTCGTTAAGCTTTTCGCGGATGAACTTGCCGGCTGCTTCGTCGGCTGCACGGGAGTCCGCGGGTACCGGTTGTCCAGGTAGATACTTACCGGTCAGGATTCCCTGAGCCATTGGCGACCAGACAATCTGTGAGACACCGAGCTTTTCAGACTTTGGAATCACCTTCGACTCGATTACGCGCCAAAGCATCGAGTACTGCGGCTGGCTCGAAATGAGCTGGAAACCGAGTTCTTTGGAGAGCTTGTGCCCAGCCTCGATCTGCTCTGCGGTCCACTCCGAAACACCGATGTAGAGAGCCTTACCCGCACGAACAATATCAGCAAAAGCCTGCATGGTCTCTTCAAGCGGCGTCTCAACATCGAAACGGTGGGCTTGGTAGAGGTCAACATACTCGAGGTTCATTCGCTTCAGAGAACCGTTGATCGACTCCATGATGTGCTTACGTGACAAGCCTGTGTCGTTTGGCATGCGCTCAGCCACCGGCCAGTAAACCTTGGTGAAAATCTCAAGTCCCTCGCGGCGCTGGCCGGCTAGAGCCTTGCCGAGAACGGTCTCGGCAGCTTGGTTGGCATATACATCGGCGGTGTCGAAGGAGGTGATGCCCCCGTCGAGTGCGGCGTGCACCGTGGCAATTGCTGCAGAGTCATCGACTTGCATCGCGTGCGTAAGCCAGTTGCCGTAGGTAAGTTCAGAAACCTTGAAACCCGAGTTTCCTAGGTAGCGATATTCCATTAGTTTCCACCGATCAGTTGTTTGGTTAGTTCTTCTACCTTGGCGTGGAGGTTACCCACCCAAAATTCTTGTTCTGGTTTCATTAGAACACTTCGCATGATGCGTGCTTTGTCGGCGTCCGCAACCATATCAAATCCTCTGGCTGCCAGAGCATCTGGTTTCACGACATAGGTTGCCAGGTGCACCTGCTCGCTTCGCTCACCTGAAGCGGCGCGAACAAACAACTCGTGACTAACGCGATCCAGTTCGCTCATCGAATTCACTCGTGGCAGGTAGGCCACGATGTCGAGCTCTGGCTTTTGGTATGAAGCGAGCACATTCGAACTTTCGAGGAGGCTGTGCCAGTTCAAAGCCGCCTTTCTTCCAGCGAGAAGAACTTGGCCCAGGCCTTGCTCGGTCAACGGAAACACCTTCAGGGTTGCCCACAGAGCTGCTGCCGAGGCACCTGCGCGAGAGCATTCGAGTTGTATCTCGCCAAAGTGAAGCTCTTCGCTAGCGAAGTAGGTGTAGGGCGAGTCGTGCTTGTAGAAACGTCCGATGGTGATGTCGCTAAAGAAAACAGCACCGCAGCCGTAGGGCTGCAAGCCCTGTTTGTGCGGGTCCACAACCACCGAATCGCTCTGTGCAATAGCCGCGTAATGTCTTGCGCCTTCGGGGTCCAGGTGATTCTCGATCAGTTTGAAGAAGCCCCCGTAGGCAGTATCCACGTGGACCCTTGCGCCATACTTGCGGGCTAGCGGAATGATGTCGGCGAGCGGATCAATCGCACCCAAACCAGTGGTTCCGAGTGTGGCCACTACGGTTCCGATGCGGCCCTTAGCAAGCTCTTCCTCGAGATGGTTTAGGTCCATTCTTCCCGCGGAGTCTGTGCGAATGCTGATTGACTCGATGTTCAAAACTTCGCTCATGCGAGAGTGGGTGTAGTGCGAGTCCGCGCTGTGGGCGATTCCCTTATCGGGATTTATCTCGCGCCCGATCCAAAGCGCTTCAAGGTTGGCGGTGGTTCCGCTCCAGGTCAAGTGGCCCAAAAACTGTTCGGGGTAGCCAAACATTTTTGCCATTTCGCGCAGAACCTCGCGCTCCATCTCGGTGGTGGCGGCGCCTCCGTCAATCGAATGGTTATTCGGGTTGATCATCATGGTGGCGAGGTATGCGGCCATCGCAATCGGGTGTGGTGGCTTTAGCATCTGCCCGGCATAGTTCGGGTGAAAGTACGGAAAATTGTTTTCGAGTCGATCGGTTAGTTCACCAAGAACGTCTTGCACTCGACTAAGTTCGGCCTGCTGGCTCGGATGTACCTCAAATTCGCCGTATGACGACTTGAGTTGGCCAATTGCCCCGACCACCTGAGGAATTAGGTCGGTGAGTTTTATCTCTTGCGCCACAGTTGACTCCCTTGTGAACTTGCGCGGTTTTTCGAGTTTTAGTTGAGTTTGGTGCCGCGTTTTACCTGAGGCTTAGGGAGGCGCATCGGGCGCATCTGGAAGCCACGGCTTGCCGCGTACCAAACAATTCCGCGTTCGACTTCGCCATAGCGCTTCTTGATGTTTCGCTTCACACTTCGACCGATAAAAATCGAGTCGATGATGATGCCCAAGAGTAGGCCGTAAAGAACCAGGATGCCGATGATCTCGACGGTGCGGTCATTGATGGAATTCATGATGATAACGATGAAAAGCGCCGGAATCAGCGCTTCACCCAGGGTGAATGGGCGGCTGTCAACCAGGTCGCGGGCCATGCGACGCTGAGGTCCCTTGTCGCGTGGTCCGAGGTAGCGCTCGTCACCGGCTAGGACTCCCTGACGCATGGCTGCTCGCTCGGCTGCCAGCTTGGCTTTCGCCGCTTTCTTTGCCTCGGGCGACTTATTGCCAACGATGGGTTTGAGGTTCGCCTGCTCGCGCTCCTTGCGGGTCGGTGTCGGGCGGCCTTTACCAGCGGGTTTGGCGTTTTTTGGGTCAGTCATTTATGTCCTAAAGATTCAGGTTTCTGTTCCTAAGATTACTCTCATGAACAACTTCCCGAGCGTCACCAGCATCGAATCAGAACTAGTCGAAAAAGTCCGCGAAATCGTGAATGGAGACTTCGCTCGGAGAATCGGCGATCTCACCCGACTCGTCAAAATTCAAGGTATCGCCTGGGAGGCTTTTGATGCCGCCAACCTCGAGGAATCCGCCGAAGCTGTGGCCGAACTATTCCGCCAGACCGG
>JBEBBA010000076.1:0-38868 GCA_041158585.1 Actinomycetota bacterium | reverse complement strand
TGGAGTTTGGGAACCAATCGGGGGCTTGATTGGAGAATAAGTAAAAACCCGGCTCTCGTGAGAAGAAACCGGGTTTTTGTGCGCTTGGAGGGACTCGAACCCCCAACCTTCTGATCCGTAGCTATGGTTCACTACCTCGTCTGCACGCATTATTTTGTGCTGAACTTCAGCACTCCTGAAGCTTTTGATGTGCCGATGCTGTTCACCGCTGAAACCCTGAAGCGATAAACGGTTTTTGATTTGAGGCCGATGACCGTCAGCTTGGTGCTGTTTGAGACCGCTTTCTTCACCGTGATCCAAGTCTTGTTGTCTTTGGTGTATTCAATCAAGTAATTGGTGACCGATGGGCCATTGGTTACAAGTGCCGCCTTCCAGCTGATGATCACGCTTGTGGCTGAGGGCGTGACTGACAGCGATGTCGGCGCAAACGGCGCGTTGCCCAAAGTTGTTTCGTAAACATACTCAGACCATGCACCGATGCCTAACGAGGTGACGGCGGCTACGCGGAACACGTAGTCAATTCCTGGCTTCAATCCGCTGACATTAATCCCACGTGAGGTAGAAGCCTTGTGAGTGACTTCTGCCCAAGTTGATGCATCTTTCGAGTACTGAACCACGTAATTTGTGATCGGGTTTCCACCATTGCTGGCCGGAATCGCCCAACCCAACGAAAGCGTTGTGAAGCTAACCTTAGAAGCCAGCAAGTTCAGAACACGCGACGCTTTGGACTTCGCAGTTGTGAAGGTGGTGGTAATCGCATCGCTCATTCCGATTGCGTTAGTTGCAGAAACACGAACAAAGTATTTGGTACCGGGGGCCAAACCGGAGACACTATGACCTAAGGCGAGAGAAGGGACTGATGACACCTGGGTCCAAGTCAAGCCATCGCGAGAAATCTCAACCTTCAAATCACTGATGAGCGATGCCCGATCGTCAACAGGTGCGTCAAAGGCAATCTTCGCTGAAGTGCTTCCAATCTCCCTAACAGACAAGTTTCTTGGCGGCGTTGGAACCAAGGCTTGCGGAGTTTTGGCCGAAATCTCCGCCCATGACAGCGCCATATAATTTTCGTCCTGCCCAGCTGTTCCGCCGTTCTCGCCGCGAACTCGAAACTGGTAGTCGGTGTTCGCCTTAAGGCCGGTTAAAGGGATGGAGGTGACAGATTTATCAATCGTGTTAAATTTGGTCCAAGTGGCGCCTTGGTCTTGGGAATACTCAAGAATGTATTCAGTCATTGACGGGCTTCCGAGCGAAAGTGGTGCACTCCAACTCAGTCTTCCAGTCCTGGTGCCCTCACCGTCCGAGATGAATTGCAGAAATTGCGGAGTTGACGGTTGCCCAGCTGGTGTGCGAAAAACGGTCAAACCCTCCGTGTCTTCGGTTTGAGTTTGGTTTCCAACGTAATCGGTGAAAAATGTGCGGCATACATATTTACCCGGCGCAATGCCGGCGGGTAGTCGCAGCACCAGGTTCACCGTGAAGTCTTTATTGTTTCCGAGAATTTCAATCCATTGGAAATCCATGGATGGGTTAGAGGAGGTATTCACATATACCTGCGAATTCTGTCCGCCGATCAGTTGCAGCATAAAGAAAACGGGTTGCGACTGATTGAAGCATTGGAATTGCCCGGAGGCAAATCCCGAAGCGTCTTTGCCCTTGATCTGAAAGGAAATGTCTGCTGTTGAGGTTCCGACATCCGGGTGGCTGGGATCGAACACGGCTGATTCAATATCCGGTCCTTGGTCATCCCAGGTTCCCTCGTCTCTAATCGATGAGAACGCGTTGGCAAACCGGTAGTTGATCGAATTCCCAAGAGTGTCGGTCATTGTTCCACGACATGAGTATGTCTCAGGCTTCGCTCCATGTGGAATCGATCCATAACCAGTAATCGTGAAATCTTTCGTGTCACCTGTGATGGCGGAAACCGAATAGTCTGTGCGCAAAGTAGATGTCGCGGAGTTATAGACCCTCGCGTCAGATCCTCCCGTAAGCGAGACGTAGAAACTTATTGCCGTGCTGTCATTCGAACAGGTGAAAGTGCCACTTTTCATTCCCGAGGCATCTTGAACTCTGAATGTGTAATTGATTCTTGGCGATGTTGACGTTGTATCCACAATTGCTGGACTCAAGCTGAACTGAGAAATAATTGGCGCCATCACGTCACCTTGGCCTGTGGAATTCACAACTGTGAAAATCTGGACCTGCGTTTGAAACGTAGTGTTTCCCAAGAAATCAGACAGCGAAATGGTGCAACTGTAGTTTCCAGTCGCAGCGCCACGCGGCAATACTACGTGTCCGCTAAACGTTCCAGACTTCGGACTGCCTGTCGGTACGCCTGTGCCGACATCCAAGCTTAAGTTGCTACCAGAACTTGGGTAGAGACGTCCGTCCCGACCACCCCAGACATTTATGTAGAAGGTCAATCCACCAGTCGGGCTTTGGCAGGAGATTGATGACATCCGCAAACCAGATTGATCAGTAAATGAAATAGCGAAGTTGACCCGAGCAGAGTTTGGACCAACATCAACCAAGTTTGGGGTGAAAATGAGGCTCGATAGAACTGGCCCTTCGCTGTCATAGCGACAGGTCAATGTCTGAAGTTCTCCCAAATTGAAATCGCAAAGGTTGAGGCCAGTGCCGCCGTTCACTTGGTCAATATCTGGACCTCCGGCTAGGTCGTCGTCGCCTTCACCGCCTTGAAGGGAATCTTCACCTGCATCGGCAAGGATGTTGTCTGCTCCGGCATCGCCCTCGAGGTTGTCATCGCCGTTACCGCCAGAAATGGAGTCATCGCCCTCTCCGGCAACTACGGTGTCATCTCCTTCACCCGCGGTGATTTCGTCATCGCCAGGAGTTCCAATAATTTCGTCATCGCCAGCACCGCCGTAGACGATGGAATCATATCCGTTGGCTCCGTCATACACATCAATTCCGTCACCAAGGTTGACGGTATTACCTTCACCATCATCGATTACGGTGTCATCGCCGCCGAGAGTGTTAATGATGTTGTCGTTTCCGGTGACGCAAACCACATCGCTAGAGTTTGTACCATTCCAGGTGGTGGCGTTTTCTGCAATCGTGACGGTGCAAACTGGGTCGGCGGCGGCCGGAAGCGCAGTCAGCGAAGTCCCCGCTAGCGTGACAGCAGCTAAAAGTGAAACCCAATTTAGACGAACCATTCCCCACCCCTGTGTCAATGTAACTTAGGTACATCATTTATCAATATAAAACTTATTCAAGGCGACTAGGCCTCTTGTTTATGAGAATCTCTCGCAGAGGTTGATTCGCTTATTAGAAGCCTCGCTAGATGACGGGCTCCAAAGAAGAAAAGTGAAAACCCGGTCCTCGTGAGAAGGAACCGGGTTTCGTGCGCTTGGAGGGACTCGAACCCCCAACCTTCTGATCCGTAGTCAGATGCTCTATCCATTGAGCTACAAACGCTGGGTGACTTTCTTTTCGAAAGGCAACCTCACCATTCTAGCGAACTAGCGGGGGTGTTGCCAAGTGGCTCTGTTTTGGGCAAAGAAGAAGGGGTGATGCATTCGCACCACCCCTTACCTCTTATGTCGCTTAGAAGGTCGCGGTGATTACTACGCGACGGTTCTTCCACTGCTCGGTGACGCTTACTGGGTCAACGCCACCCTTGGCAATCGTCTTGTAAACGGCCTTGATGCCAAGGCTCTTGAGGAAGGCAGCGACGTTGTCGGTGCGA
Source organism: Actinomycetota bacterium (assembly GCA_041158585.1). Classification (GTDB taxonomy): domain Bacteria; phylum Actinomycetota; class Actinomycetes; order Actinomycetales; family Microbacteriaceae; genus Rhodoluna. Next base: position 35,156 of record JBEBBA010000076.1, on the reverse strand, counting down.
CCCTGAGCCAGGATGATGTTGGCGCGCTTTACCGCCTCCGACTTGGTGTCGGTTTCGGTGTAACCGTAGATAGTTACAGTCTTCGCTCCCTTGAGTAGCTGGGCAAGTGCCTTCAGCGAGCTAACTCCTCCGGCGTTCAGGGTCGGCTGGTTGTAGCCGAACAAGAATCCGTTGAGAGTCCAGCTCTTTGAAGTGGCCTTAACAGCCTGGGCCACAACCTCGCACTCATCGTTGATGTAGAAGTATGCGGTGTCGGTGGCGGCCTTGCCATCAGGAGTGGTTCCGGTAAGGGTTAGCGAGTGCTTTCCAGCTGCGAGGCAAGCTTTGCCCGGGATCTTGATGGTATTCAGGAAGTTACCCTTCGAGTCAGTCTTCGACTTGAAGATGACCAACGGGGTCGAACGCATTACGAGGGTGTAGTCGGAGTTTGCCTTCAGACCTCCACCCTTGATGGTTACGTTCTGGCCGGAGAACTTGACGCCAACCTCTAGGTTCAGGGTCAGCTTCAGCGAGGTTGGGCCAGTGACTGGTACCACGACTGGTGGGTCGTAGCTGTAGTCGGTGCTGACCTGAGCCGCTCCCGCGAACAACGTGATGGTTGTCGCACCCTTACCCTTGAGCATCTTGAACGTAAGGGTGGTGCCGTCACCGTTCACAACGAAGTTCGGCTTACGCACGGTTACTTCGCCGATCTGGATCGTGGTTACCTGACCGAAGCCGGTGCCGCGAATCACAACGGTGTTGCCGCCAGCCTCAGGGCCGTTAGACGGGCTAACTGCGGTGATCTCTGGCGGTAGCGGAGTGATGATTAGCTTTCCGGCGACATACTTCACGACGTTGGTGTAAGCCGCTGCGTCGGCTGCCGAGAGCGACCCGAGCTTTGGCACGATTCGGTAGGTGCCGACAGCGGTTGGTGGAGCATTCAGCAGCGTGGTGCCCTGGTAGTAGTCGAATTCGACGTTCTCGAAGGCATCGCCGTCAATCAGACCCGACATAGAGTAGCTAGGAATCAGCACCTCACCGGTTGGGACCACTAGGTCATCAGCGATGACGGTCACGGTCTTCGGTGCGGCGTAAACCTTGATCAGCAACTGCTCGATGCTTGACGAGTCGTCCTTGTAGGACTTGGCAGCGTTGTAGTTAGTGGACGACGCCTGAGTTGCCTCGAGGATGCAGTCGCCAGCCTTTAGAGCGGTAACTGTGGTTCCGCTGAGGGTACAGACGGCAGGAGTCTTGCTGACGACAACCGGAGTTGCTGCGCCAGCCGACTGGCTGATGGTCTGACCGTTGCGGGTGTCGAGTGCCTCAACGTTGATTTCGATTGGGGTGTTGTTACCCATGACAACCGAGCTAGGGTTCGAAACCAACTTGACGAAGGCGTCTGCCTTCTTGATGGTTCCGGTTAGCTGGATGTTTGGATTGGTTAGGTTGTACCGGTTACGCCAACCCCAGTCGAGCACTGCGCTGCCGTTGGTGGTGATTGGCTTAGCCGTACCAACGTTTTCATCAGCGAATGACGCGCCGTTCATGAAGTTCCAGTCGAAGGTGATGTTGTCGCCCTCAATGGCTCCGGTGACGGTTGGGGTTCCGAGAGTGATCGAGTTGTTGCCGTCGTAGATCTTCTCAGCCTTGACCGCGTTGATGGTCAAGTCCTTCTTATTGATGGTCAGCTCGAAGGTGTTGTAAGTCGGTAGGTAGTACATCGCCTTGTCAACGTTGCCCGACATCATCTTGAAGCTGGCAACACGGATCTCCCAGCTGGTGACAGAGACGTCGTCGCCACCACACCAGCTGTATGAAATCGCAGCTTCAGCCGGAAGCCCGTTGTTCCAACCAGTGTTCGGGTCGTTCAGCGCGCACTGGTGATTGCGGAACTGCCAGGTGACCGAGGTGACTGCGTCAGCAGTCGTGGTCTTGGTGTAGTTGATGTCGTTCGGTGAGCCGTTTGATCCGTCACCGAGCTGTCCGCGGTAGGTGATTGTGTCACCGGCACCAGAAGCGAGCTTCGGGGTAAAGGTGACTGGGGTTCCCGTAATGGTGAGGCGAACCTGGTTTGCGTTACCGACGTAACCGTACTTAGCGGTGTCATAGGTTGCCGCACCGGTGTTGGCCCAGACGTACCAGTCACCAGCCGCGACAGGAAGACCGCTCTTCACGTTCTGGCGAAGTGGGTCGACACCGTAGTCATCTACTGACTGGTAGCGGTAACCGTCAGCTGGCTGCACGTAAGTGGTTGCCGGTAGCGGGTTGTTCATCGCAGCCGAAGCGGTGTAGTTCGTGCCAGCCGCAATGGTAAGAGCGTTTGTAGAACCATTGAGCTTGGTAGTTACATCGGTAGAAACACCGCAGCGGAAGCCCCAGTTCAGAACTGGCTTTGTGCTGTCGTCTGGGACGAAGGAGATTTCCTTCTGACCCCAAGGGTCGGTGATGTTTGCAGTCTGATCTGCGAAGTCCACAACTACCTCGTCGGCACTCCAGGTAACGGCGCTAGCCGAAACGGTCTGGCCGCCAAGCTTGACGGTACCGCTAGTGCCAAAGACTCCAGCGCCCGAAGCGGTTACAACCGCAGGGGTGTAGATGCTCAGCGATTCCTTGGTGCAGAGGCCGGCCGATGGTGACATTGTCGTTGGCGTAGGCGCAACACCGATGTAGTAGATCGCTTGGTTGCGATAGACGCTGTCTGTCTTGGTCACAACGGTGACTTCTGCCCAGCGCAAAACCTCCAGGGTTCTTGGCGCGCGGAACGTAATTTGGGTATCGGTGATCGTGACCGGAGTAACGTCTGACAATCTGTCGTAGTTCAGGTTTCCGATTTTGACGATGGTTGAGGCACCATTGTCGGTCGAAAGGAAGCCGCTACCTGTGATCACGAATAGGTCGGAAACGTCTTCTGCAGGGGCGAAGGTGTTTCGTGCCGCACCACGAGCGTTGTCTTCGGCCGCCAAAATCGAAGTGATCTGCGGGCTAGTCGCGACGAAGCCGATAAGGACGGCCTTGGCGCGTGTTGCCTTTAGAGTTCCGGTGTTCGGGATGACCTCGAGGTCAACCGAAGTGCCGGTTGCTGCTGGCGTGGTGAAGACGATCGCAGTGTCGGTGTAGCTAGTCGGGGTGACCAGCGCGGTTCCGTACTTGACCTTTCCGGAGGTACCAAAACCGGTTCCCTGAATACGCATTACCTGACCACCAGTTGGCGATGCTGTCGCCTTTACACGTCCACCGTTCATGGTGACGTAGTTGTAGTCTGCGTATTCCTCGTTATAAGGGTTTGGACCTACGTAAGTGATCTTCGGGCCGGTTACGTTGACCGAGGTGGTGAACGGGGTCTTCGCGCCGGTTGGAAGAATCGAAATGCTCACAGGGCCGGTCTTCGTTGTCGGAATGGTGATACCCGCGATTGTGGTGCCTGAACCGGTAGCGGTGTAGGCGATCGCCTTTGCCGAACCGACCGTGATGGTGCCCTTAGCACCGAAGCCCGAACCGGTGATGGTCACCTTGGTGGCGTTGCCGGTTTGGTAAGAAGCGATCACCGATGGGCTTACCGAGGTCACTCCCGGAGGGGTGATGAAGGTGAAGCCGCTGGCGCGAGTTGCGAGACCGGTAGGCGTACCAACAGCCACGGCGATTGCTCCCGCGTTGTCAACCGAAGGAACCTCGACGGTAAGCGAAGTGGCGGTTGCCGCGGTCACCTTTGCTGGGACTCCACCGAAAGTCACACCTGTTGCAGTGGTCGAGAAGCCGGTACCGGCGATGGTAACCAGGTCGCCACCCGAGACGCTGCCTCGAGCTGGAGTGATGCTTGTCACGGTTGGGTTTGCGCTTGCTGCACCCAAAGTCAAAGTTGCTGGCAGATCCAGCGCGCCGCCACCCGAAGACGAGATGACGTTAACTTCGACGGCACCCGTGGTTGCCGATGCAGGCACCATAGCTAGAAGCTTTGTGGCGCTCTGGCGAATGACGTAAGGCGACTTGATTCCGTCTATGGTAACGATCGGGGTGCCCGAGAGGCCGAAGTTCGTACCGTTGACGGTGATCATCGAGCCACCGACCTTTGCAACCGTTGCAGGAACGATCGAGGAAACGGTTGGCTTGTCGCCATAGACGTACTTTTGGGTTAGCGTGACCGGGCCAAAACCTACGTCAACGGTTACGTCGGCATTGCCAGCCGAACCGGCAGGAACGGTGAACGAGATCTGGTCGAGCCCGTCCCACTGATCTCCGTTGGTCGAGTTTTGGTAGCCACAGTTGGTTACGTTCACGTTGGTTGCTTCACGTCCACCAATGGTTACCACCGGGTTGAATTCCCAGTCCCAGGCGCAAAGGTAGGTGCCAGACATCTTCACCGTGTTGCCGCCAGCGATGCTGCCCTTGGCCGGAGACATGGCCAGGCGGGATGGCTTTAGAGGGGCGTATTTGACGTCCTTTGAGTAAAGGACTACGTACTCGTCGTCGTCGTCATAGTTGTAGTGCTTGATTACGAACTTGAGTGTCTTTGCCGTGAGCCACTCTTCGGCGCGATCCCAAGCCGGAATATGCAGGATGGTTTCGTCGTTGCTCACAAAGCGGTCACTAAACCAAAGCTTGTTTCCGGTCGCAGGGTTCTCTAGATACCACTCAAAGTAGCCGTTCTCGGTCATGCCAGGGCCCTTGACGCGGATCTGTGTCAGTGGGGAGATGGTGTCTGGCATGGTCACCGAAGTAACAGATGGGTTGTAGAAGGTAATTGCGTTCGGCTCGTAAGTTCTTGCCAAAGCCTCACCCCAGGTGCCAACAAGTTCCTCTGAGTAGGAGCAGTAGCTTTCGAGCCTTAGGTCGGCCACGGTAGCGTCTTTGCGGAAAGCGTTGTACAGGCCATCGCCTCGAAGCTGAATTGTCGAGACACCGTTGGCATCTGGGTTTGAAGCACCCTGGTCTTGGATATAAGCGCTGTCGGTTCGTACGGTGCCGTCGGTGTCGGTGTACTTGTAGTAGTAGCGGACTGCGCTGGAGCAGCCATTGCCGTTGAGCATGTTCTTGACGTAAGCGACTCCGTAGTCACCGCCGGCCGTTGAGAACTTGGCAGGAGACAGGCTCACCAACTTCGGCTGAGGCATGATCGTGTTCGACATGTTGACTTTGTAGGTCTTTGTTGTCACACCGTCTGCGGCGGTAACCACAATGTTGACCATGTTTTCTGCACGAGCTTCAAAACTTAGGGTTGTTTCGACTCCGCTGACCATAACCTCGTTGGTTTTGTCACCACCGGTGATCTTTACGGTGGCACCCGAGTCTGTTGGGGTTGCGTAGAAGTCAACCGCGCGGAAACCGCTGAATGCGTAGTAGTAGGTCTGCTCTGGGCTGAAGCTCGGGGTCATTCTGGTGCCCTCGGTGCGGTACCAGCCGTTACCAGTGTTCGTTAGCACCTGGAGGCCCGAAAGTGTGGCATCGGACGAGCCAGCTGCCGAAGCTGCAGTTGGAGTTGCGACTAGAGCCGAGAATGCGAGCGCGAAGAGCGCTACTAGCGACGTTGCTTTACGAAACATGTTTGGGATCCCTAAATCAGAGTTGATTACCGTTTAAGTGTAGCGAGCAAGCCGCTGGATTTGTTCGCTCCGGAGCATATTCACTAGGTGAGACGTGGTTTCTCACCTAAAGTCAAAACAGGAGGAGGGCTTGATGAATCGCGTGTTTCGTTTAGTGTCCTCTCTTATGACAGCAGGTCTTGTCATTGCTGGATTGGCGGCCGTGCCTGCCGTAGCCCAGAGAGCCCCCGGTGGTTGGGCTTACGACATGATTCGGGCCGATGACGCGCAAGCCCTCGGCTACACAGGCGCTGGTGTTCGAGTGGCCATCTTGGACAACGGAATCGACCCGCGAGCGCTCGGAATCACAGGGAAAGTGGTTGGCAGCTTCAACGCGGTTCAATCCTTCAACGGAACTCAAGAGCACGGAACGGCCACCGCAGGAATAGTTGCAGCCGAGACCTATGCCGAAGCGGGTATCGGCGGCATCGCCCCCGATGTCGAGATTCTCAATGTGAAGGTTTGCACTCAATCGAATTGCCGCACCGAAGCCATGAACCTGGGTTTGAAGTGGGCGATAGACAACGGGGCGGACGTTGTAAACATGAGTATCGGGGGCGGATCACCCGATGCTGCCTTTGCCGCGCTAATTCGCGATGCCGTGAACGCTGGCATCGTGGTTGTGGCCGCGGCTGGAAACTCTGCTTGCCAAGCGGTCTCGGAGAACTGGGACGGTGTTCGCCAGCGAAACTGCACCCAAACCTCAAAATCAGTTGGCTTTCCAGCTGCTTACGCACAGGATGGCCTAATCTCGGTTGGTTCGGTGGATAACCTGCGCAAGAGAGCTGTGTACTCGAACTACAACGCCCACGTGGACATCATGGCTCCTGGCACAGGGGTTGCTACAACGTATCCTTGGGGTCCCAATGCCGACTTTGGCGGCACATCCGCCGCCGCTCCCGTGGTCGCAGGTGTGGTTGCACTGATCAAAGAAGCAGCGCCCCGACTAACTCCGGCACAGATCCAAGCTGTTCTGCAGAAGAGTACTACCGACTCGACCGTGGTTAAGCCAGATGTCTGGGATACCTGCACTTGGGACGCAACCGCGAGTCGCTGGTCGTGCCAAGGACTGTCACCCTCACGCTTCCCCGAAAGATACTTCGGTGCTTCGGGAGTGGTTGATGCCAAGGCAGCCGTTCAGCTAGCAATCGCAACACAGGCAAAACTCGACTCGCAGGATTCCGCAACGGTTGCAGTCACAAGCCCGACGTCCCTAACCGTTGATTGGTCCGCAGCAGGCTTGGGCACAGGTCCTTATTCGGTCAAACTCGACGGCAGGACGGTTTCTGAGACGGTTGGCGAATCCGTAACTCTTACAGACCTGGTGGAGAACGCGACGTACGCCGTCACGGTAGAAGACGCCTCAGGAAGAGCTACTCTCCCCACCCTTGCAACTCCGGCATCACCGATGGCTCTGAGCCCTAGGGCCCTGACCACTGTGCACGTGTATAACGACTACATCCACCTGCGCAACATCGAATACTCCGAGGAACCAGGAGTTCTTTCACTCTCCGATGGAACTCGAATACCTTGCCGGTACCAGAGCTGCGAATACAGCCTGCCAAGCGGAACATTTACAGCGACGTACGCGCTCATGGACAGCTTGGGGAGACTAAGTGCCGAATCCAATCCGATCCAGGTCACCTCAACAATCGAATTTCCAGCTCCTCAAAACCTGAGGGTGGATAACATCACCGCTACCTCGGTGCGGCTGAGTTGGGACCCAGTCCCAGGTGCAAGTTACTACTACTACTACGATGCGGGGGCGGGAGCTTGGATAACAACGTCCGATACGACCGTCAGCATCAATAACCTCAAAACTGGTTTAACAAACTCCACTCGAGTTATGGTTAGCAACTCGACTGGCGGATACCTGGGTGTCTGGAGTGCTTGGGCTTGGTTTTACGCTTTCCCGCCCGAACTACCCGGCTTTGATGGTCTGATGAAAAAGCGCATTTCACCCACAGAACTCGAGATTGGCTTCACTCCCTTGCCGGGAGCAGATCGAATCGTATTCTTCAGATCTGACGGTCGAGTTCAATACATGCCTGCGTCTTCCCCCGTAATCATGGACCGCTTTAACCAGCAGGATGAGGGTAAAACCTTTACCTACTACATAGTCGGAATTGATGACCTCGAGTTCGGCATGCAGTACGGGCAGATTTCCGAGCCAATCACGGTTACAGTGCCATACAGCCAGCGCACAGACAACCTGGTTCTGACCGGCTCAACCCAAGACCTCGTGCTTGGCCAAGAGCGAGTAATCACCGCGAGCACAACATCCGGCCGCGCGGTCGAGTGGCAGCACCAAGACAACACCTGCACGTTCAACCAACTCACGGGCACAGCGGTGACAGTGCGGGCTGACGTTGCCGACCGGGACTGCGTGATTCGCGGAAACCTTCCCGAAACAGCAGATTGGAAGGCCGCAACCGCGGAAATCCGGTTCCGAATCATCAAAAAGACGGATGCGATTACTCTCGCGGGGGTTGTTTCGAAACTCGCGTTCGGCCAGGTTGTGACCATTACCGCGACGAGCACATCGAACCGGCTGGTTGACTGGAACATAAACTGCCCCGACGTAAAAACCGTTGGTCCAAACAAGGTTCAGGTCAAAGCAACTGCGAGTGCTGGGTCTTGCATGATCCGAGTCTCGCTTCCGATGAGCTCCGATTGGTCCGGCGCACAGGCCGATACCACGCAAAACTTGACCAAGGCGACCGACAAAATTTCAATGAGTACGGCCCTGACCCTCGCCAAAAGGAAGCCACTAACGGTGGCCTATAAAACTACTTCTGGACGTCAACTCACACTGGTCAGCACCAGCAAGTGCACTGTGAAGCGAATCTCGACAAACCGGTTCCAGGTTTCAAGCAAGTACACGAGTGGGTCTTGCAACATCACCGCAACGCTGCCGGAGAGCTCGACGACCCTCGGCACTAAAGCAATCCTGAAAGTTACGCTTCGCTAGGAAGCTTGAGGCGAGAAAGCAGGGATCCGGCCGCCGCAAGTGCAGCAACCGAAGCACCGAGCCAAATAGGCCAAGAGTCTCCCGCCACGTGAATGAGTAGCGCGCCCAGGCCCGGAATCAAAAACGACGGCAAAATTCCAATCGTGTTGAAGAGTCCTGCCGGTCTTCCAAGTTCAGCGTCGGCTTGAAAAAGTTGTCGCAGAATCGGGAATTGAGTTGCGATGTTCGCACCCGTGCCGACACCGATGGTTAGTGCTCCAACCACCAGTAGAGTCTCAGTGTTGCCGAAAGCAAGAATGAGCAAACCAATCGCTGAGATGAGCAGAGACACTTCGAAAAGTCGGCGCTGAATTCGACCGGATCTCACACCGAAACCCACCCCAAGTGCTGCCACCAAGAAAGTAAGTGCCGAGAACGAATATAGCGTCTGCGATAGAGCGGCAGCTGCTTCGGTGTCTCCGGAGGTCAATCTCAAAGCCAACTGGTAGAAGTAATCGGTAGCCAAGGCCGAGACTGCCAGAGAGGCAGTCGCCGCAAACAAGAAGTAGAAGAACGAACGGCTGTACTTGGTGCCAGCCGGCCCCTCAACCTCAATTGGCTTCGCCAACTTCTCTTTTGACAGAGCCGCCGGCAAGGCGAGAGCGAAAGCGGTCAGCGAGCCAATCAGAATAACTGCACCAGGATCGTTCTCGGTCAGGGTGCCAATGAGTGCTCCGTAGAGAATCGCAAGCATCGCTCCAACGCCAAACAGGCTCGAAGCCATCGCGATAAATCTCGGAGGCAACTGTTCCAACACAATGGCGGTTCCCACGCTTAGGATTGCCGCCGCTGGCAATTGCATCAGCGACCACAGGACCATGATTGTGGGGATGCTGTCGGCTTGCGAAAGCAGCCAGCCGATCGGCAACAAGGTCACAACCGCAAAAATGAACACAGGTTGCCTCGAACCCCGCGTCTGCACCAAGCGGTCACTAAGTCGACCAAATAGCAAGAACGCAACGGCGGCGACAAGAGCTCCGGTTGCGGCAAGAATCGAAAACCAGAAAGCGGACTCCTTGCTACCGACAATCTCGGTCAACCGCACGTTCGCCGCAACAGGTCCGGTAGAAAGAATCGTGACATAGCCGGCAATCACCGCCGCGGCCAGAGAGAAAAGGCGGAAGCCCGGCCTAAGCGGTTTCAAGGTACTCACGCAACATCCCTTCGATGTCGGTTGTGCCACCGCTAATGACATGTTCAAAAATCAGGCCGTCCAGGTAAAGAACCACCTTTCTGGCCTCCTTGCGGTTTTCGTACAGCTGCAAGAGGCGAGCGACATAGCTCTCGACATCAGCCTGCAACTGGCGAATCACGTCGGCGTACTCTTCGTCCAAAGCTGCGGTTAGGACGTTTTGCTGGGTAACAGCGAGATTCTTTACTGTTCGGTTTGGCCCGTAGGTGAAGAGCAAAATTTGCTCGGCGAGAGTCTTGTCGAGCTTCTGCTCAAGGGTTGCCAAGGCCTTTTCACGTTTGTTGTGATCGATAGAAAATGCAAGCTTCAAAGCCTCGCGACGAAGCGCCTTTACCGACTTGAAGTAATAGGTTGTGGATCTCAGGTTCGCGTTCGCACGTTCGGCGACGCGACGGTGAGTTACCGAATCGAGGCCCTCTTCGAGCAACTCGTTGGTGGCCGCCGCGATGATCGACTGAACCGCCTCTTCGGCTCGCTCGAGTCTGGGCTGTCTGGTTTCCATAGGTTTCTAGGCTAACCCCGAAAGGCGGCAACCGCCGATGCTTAAAAGCAAAAAGCCCCGATGTTTCGGGGCTTTTTGTTTGGAGCGGAGACGAGAGGATTTGAACCTCCGAACCCCTTTCAGGGTTACCTCATTAGCAGTGAGGCGCACTCGACCGGGCTATGCGACGTCTCCTTGGAACTCGACTAGTTTAGCCGAAAAAGCTAAGGGGTCTAAAGTCAAATTCTTTCGCGGACCTGAATGACGTTGCCGTCTGGGTCGTTGCCGTCGGCGTAGCGCCAAGACTCGTACTCGTTGGTCTCGCTCTTGATGTGTCCGCCAGTTCGGCCGGCTGCCAGCTTGGCTTTTTCGATGCTCTCGATTGTGAAAACCGGCTTGATCGGGTTGTCTTCGCCAAGGGTTGGCTCCGAGCGGTATTCCTCTGGGAGGAGGTGGATGAGCACCTCGTTATTGGCGTTGCCCACACTGGCGAATGTTTCGGAGACATACGGGTGCGCGTCCTCGAAAAGAGACTTGTAGAAGTCCACGGATTTTTCGAGGTTAGAAACCCACAGAACGATTGTTGTCATTAGCACTCCACCACGTTTACGGCGAGACCACCCATCGAGGTCTCTTTATATTTTGTGGACATGTCGGCACCGGTTTGGCGCATTGTTTCGATAACGGTGTCTAGCGAGATTTTGTGTTGGCCCGTTCCGTTTAGGGCGAGGCGCACGGCAGCGACGGCGGTGCCAGCCGCAATTGCGTTGCGTTCGATGCAGGGGAGTTGGACGAAGCCACCGACGGGGTCACAGGTGAGACCAAGGTTGTGTTCCATGGCGATTTCTGCGGCGTTCTCTACTTGGCGAGGGGTTCCACCGAGAATTTGAGCCAGGGCAGCGGCGGCCATTGAGCAAGCCGAACCAACCTCACCCTGGCAGCCTGCCTCGGCACCCGAGATGCTCGCGTTGCGCTTGTAAAGACCACCAATTGTTGCTGCGGTGATCAGAAAGTCGATTGCGATTTTCTCTTCTGAGATGTTCTTGTGTTTCAGCGCGTAGTACGCGACCGCTGGGATGATGCCGGCCGCTCCGTTGGTCGGTGCCGTGACTACTCGGTTGCCGGCAGCGTTTTCCTCGTTCACCGCAATTGCGTAGGCCTGGAGGGCCTCCATCGACTGGTCGCCATCGCGGGTTTCAAGGCGACGGTGAATGCCAGCGGCTCGACGTTCTACTTTGAGGAACCCGGGGAGGATGCCCTCGGTTTCGAGCCCTGCCTCAATGCAGGTTTTCATCGCGTGCCAAATTCGTCTGAGTTCGGTGGGCACATCTCTGTCTGGGCGCTGGGCCTGCTCATTGGCCATGCCCACCTGGGCGATGGTGAGTTTCTCGCGTTCGCAAATTGCGAGAAGTTCGTCGGCCGATTGGTAGGGGTACGGGAGCTGCTGCGGGGCCTTGGGGGTGCGGTCATCGGTTTCGACAAACCCGCCGCCGACCGAGTAGTAGAACTTTTCGAAACCACCGGCTTCGAACTTCATGGCGTTGGAATGCCGTGGAAGGTGGGTTCTAGGTTCTAGGACGAACTCGACCTCAGGGTTTTCCGTTAGGTTGCGCACCGCCTCCGGGTCGCAGGTTTCCGGCTGAGCTCCTTCGAGTCCAGCGAGGATTGCGTTCTTGGTTCCGTGGCCGACACCGGTGGCACCGAGTGATCCAAAAAGGGTGACGCGCACGGCTGATTGGGGTATCCCCTTGCTCTGCAGTTCAGCGGCGAACTGTGCCGCGGCTCTCATCGGGCCCACTGTGTGTGAGCTCGAAGGGCCGATGCCGATCGTAAAAAGATCCAGAGCCGAAACATGTTCGGTCATGTGAAAAGACTAACCCGAACAGGTCGTTTGTGAACCGTTGGTTCCTCGGTAGGAGTCGTCTAGGACGTCCTCGGTGGCCGTTGGGCTAGGGGTTGGTGTTGCGCTTGCCGAAGCGGTTGGCGCAGGTGTTGCCACGACTGCACCAGATCCAGGCTGCGCCTTAGCGATTAGAAGCGGCTCGTCTTTCTGCAGCTTCTCGAAGATTGGGTCAGCCTTCTCGTAGATAGGCATTACGCGCCCGGAGTACGGGGCCGGCAGCCCGCCGCGCGAAGGCACTTGGAGGAAAGTGATGCGCTCGAGCGGGATGTCTTTGAGTGCGCCAGCAATCGCAACCATGGTGCCGAGGTCGGCGAGCGAACTAGAGAGGGTCATGTTGCGCACGGCAGCGTTAGCGAGTGCGTAGAGCTTGATCGGGTCGGTGAGGATCCCGTCGCCTCGGACCTTGCGAACAAGTGAGGTTAGGAATACCTGCTGGTTCGAGATGCGGCTTAGGTCGGAACCGTCGCCGACGCCGTGGCGGGTGCGGAGGAACTGCAGTGCCTGCAAACCCTGAAGCACGTGCTCGCCCTTCTTGAGGTCGAGGTGGGTGTATTCGTCAACGATGTCGTTGGCAACACAGACCTCAACACCGCCGATGGCGTTTGACATTTCGATAACGCCCTTGAAGTTGATCATCGCGAGATACGGGATCTTGACTCCGGTCAACTTCTCGACGGTCAAGAGTGTGCAACCCGGGCCACCATTGGCAATGGTCGCGTTGATCTGGCCCATGCTCTGCGGAAGGTAACCTGGGCCTCCGGTGGTGCTAGGGCATGCCGGCCACGGCACCATGAGGTCGCGAGGGAAGCTGAGCGCTACGGCGTTCTTCCGGTTAGCCGATACGTGAAGCAAGATGATGACATCGGCGAGTGTCGATTTGTCGGTGCCGAAAACCTTGGACTGGCCTTCGCGGGTGTCGGAGCCGACAAGCAGGACGTTGATCGGGCCTTTGAGGTCTTCGGCAGTTGGCGGTTCGATTGGGTTGCCGTTAGAGTCGAGCAACTTGACGCTGCCGTTGCCGAGTTGGGCTGTAATGCCCCAAACCGAGATGCCACCAACCGCGATTACTCCGCCGAGGGCGATTGCTAGGGCTTTGAAGAAGATGCCCCAAATTGCCGAGGAAAGTTTTTGAACTGGGATCGCGCCGTGTCTAGCGAAAGCACGACGGGACTTCAGAAGTCCTCGATTGTCGTGTTTCGCAGCCATTGATCACCTTTCTGGCGGAGGGCGTGGGATTCGAACCCACGGAACCTTTCAGTTCACTGGTTTTCAAGACCAGCTCCATCGGCCGCTCGGACAGCCCTCCTGAGCTTCATCAATGAAGCAACACTCAGTTTAGCCGAGAGACTCTGTAAACAGAATGCCCTCGAAACCTGAGAGAACCCTGGCAACTCCATCGTCTTCTACTGAGGATGTGACTGCGCTGGCCGCGGCTTTGACTTCGTCGGGTCCTTGACCCATGGCGAAACCGAAGCCGCCCTCGGCTCTCGCCCACTGCAACATGTCGATGTCGTTTCTGCCATCGCCGATTGCGATCAGTTGATGCTTGGGGATTCCGAGGTCGGCGCGAATCTTTTCGAGCGCGCTGGCCTTGGTGATTCCCTTCGGTGCGATGTCTAGCCAAGCGGTGTAGCCGATGGCATAACTGACCGAGTGAAGTCCGATGGATTCAATCTTGTCGAGGAAGTCGGCGACGTCGTGGCCAGGGCTGAGAACGACAACTCGGCTCACCGGGCTACCGACTAGCTGCTCGAGCGGCGTTTCGATGTTCTGGTCGCCAAGGGCGTACTTGGGGAAGTGCTTGTGGAATCGGTAGCTGCCGTCTGGGGTCTCAACAGCAAAGTGCGCCTCGGGTAGAGCCTCGATCAGCTTGCCGAGCACTTCGGTTGGGTCGAAGGTCACGACTTCGTCGTGGTGGTAACCCCGCGGGTGAGTTGGATCAACTTTGATGCGAACCGCTCCGTTCGAGGCGACGGCTGGGCCGTGCTCGAAACCGAGTTGCTGAATTACAGGAATCGCGTTAGCAGCGGAGCGGCCGGTGGCAACCACGATCTGGTGCCCGAGGTCGCGCACGCGCTTGACCTCATCGATGACCGGCTGGGCCAGATAACCGTCGTCGTGAACGAGCGTGCCATCGATGTCGATAGCGATCAGCCAGCGGTCCTCTGGAGTTAACACTCTTTAGCCACGCGCCTTCGGGGTGATCAGTTCGGTTCCGCCAAGGTAGGGCTGCAGTGCCTTCGGCACCTTCACCGAACCGTCAGCCTGCTGGTGGTTTTCGAGAATCGCTACCAACCAGCGGGTGGTGGCAAGGGTTCCGTTGAGTGTTGCAACCGGAGCTGTCTTTCCGTCTTCCTTGCGGTAACGAACGTTCAGGCGGCGAGCCTGGAAGGTTGTGCAGTTCGAGGTCGAGGTGAGTTCTCGGTAGGTGCCCTGCGTCGGAACCCATGCTTCGGCGTCGAACTTGCGGGCGGCGCTCGAACCGAGGTCGCCGGCTGCGGTGTCGATCACGCGGTACGGGAGCTCGCAGGCCTGAAGCATCGCCTCCTGGAAGCCGAGAAGCTTGGCGTGCTCTGCCTCGGCATCGGCTGGGTCGATGTAGCTGAACATCTCAAGCTTGTTGAACTGGTGGACGCGAAGGATTCCGCGGGTGTCTTTGCCGTGGCTGCCTGCTTCGCGGCGGTAGCACGTGCTCCAACCGGCGTAGCGAAGCGGGCCCTCGCTGAGGTCGATGATTTCGTCGCGGTGGTAGCCGGCGAGCGCTACCTCGCTCGTGCCGGTTAGGTAGAGGTCGTCTGCAGGTAGGTAGTAGATCTCATCTGCGTGCTCACCGAGGAACCCGGTGCCTGCCATAACCTCTGGGCGCACCAGGGTCGGCGTGATGAGAGCGGTGAAGTCGTTCTTGCTGGCTAGGTCTAGAGCCATGTTCATGAGCGCAAGCTCTAGACGCGCACCCCAACCCTTTAGAAAGTAGAAACGGCTGCCAGAAATCTTGGTGCCGCGCTCGATGTCGATTACGTCGAGAAGTTCGCCGAGGGCAACGTGGTCTTTTGGCTCAAAGTCAAAGGCAGGCTTGGTGCCAACCTCTCGGACGACCACAAAGTCATCTTCGCCACCGGCTGGGACGCCATCAATTACGACGTTCTCAATCTTCCAAATCAGCTTGTCTAGAGCGTCTGCCGCTTCGTTCGACTCCGCCTCGGCTGCCTTCACGCGGGTGCCGAGTTCCTGGGCCTTTGCTACAAGTGCCTGCTTCTCTTCTTTAGGTGCGGTGGCTACCTCTTTGCTTAGTGCGTTTTGCTCGGCACGAAGGTTCTCAAACTCCACGAGCTTTGCGCGCCACTGGGCGTCGGCTGCGGCTGCGTCATCTACGAGCGACTCGCTGGCACCGCGAGCGCGCTGAGACGCCTTGATCGCTGCTGGGTTTTCGCGGAGAAGGTTTAGGTCAATCACCCTTCAAGGTTACGCGATAGGCCAATGGACGAGCCGTTTAGCCAAAAACATGTAACTTGTTGATAACTGGACCCTTTCGGCGAGTTTTTGAGTCCAAAATGGGCTTATGAACGAACGTGCGGGGCAAAAGGCTCAATCATCCGACCTAGTCGACATCACCGGCCTGATTGAGGCGTACTACAACAACAACCCCGACGTAGGCGTTGCCGAGCAAAAGGTTGCCTTTGGCACCTCTGGTCACCGCGGTAACTCGCTGAACACCTCGTTCAACCACGACCACATTGCCGCCATCACCCAGGCGATTGTCGAGTATCGCCGCAACGAGAACATCCAAGGCCCGATCTACGTCGGCAAAGACACCCACGCGCTCAGCGGTCCAGCCGAGCTGACGGCTCTCGAAGTGCTCGCTGGCAACGGCGTCCCCGCGCTAATCGACCTCGACGAACGCTACACCCCCACCCCAGCTGTCTCGGTGGCAATCATCAATCACAACCTCGGTATGTCCGAATCTGCCGGAACGCGTGCCGACGGACTGGTGATCACCCCGAGCCACAACCCACCGACCGACGGCGGCTTCAAATACAACCCTCCTCACGGCGGGCCTGCTGATTCAGACGCCACGAACTGGATAGCGAACCGAGCCAACGAAATCATCGCCGGCGGATTGCGCGAGGTTAAGAAGGCTGCACCGAACGCCAACCGCTTCGACTTCAAGGGCAACTACATTTCACAGCTGGGCGAAGTCCTAAACATGGACGCGATTTCGGGTGCAAACGTCTCAATCGGCGCCGACCCGATGGGTGGTGCCTCGGTTGACTACTGGGGTGAAATCGGCGAGCGCTACAAACTGAACCTGACCGTGGTGAACCCGATGGTTGACTTTCAGTTCGGCTTCATGAGCCTCGACTGGGACGGCAAGATCCGCATGGATTGCTCGAGCCCGTTCGCAATGGCATCGCTGATCGAGGGCCGCAACCGCTTCGACATCTCCACGGGCAACGACGCCGACGCCGACCGTCACGGAATCGTCACTAGAGACTTTGGCCTGATGAACCCGAACCACTTCTTGGCAGTGTCGATCGACTACCTCTACAGAAACCGTCCGGGCTGGTCGCCTTCGGCCGCTGTCGGCAAAACTATGGTTTCGTCTTCAATCATCAACCGGGTTGTCGAGTCGCTCGGTCGCAAGTTGATCGAAGTCCCGGTTGGCTTCAAGTGGTTTGTCCCCGGGCTCATCGACGGATCGGTTGGTTTTGGTGGCGAGGAATCCGCAGGCGCTTCGTTCTTGCGCAAAGACGGCAAGGCTTGGTCGACCGACAAAGACGGCCTGATTCTCGCCCTGCTCGCGAGCGAGATAACGGCTGTCACCGGCAAAACTCCTTCGCAGCATTACAAGGACCTAACCGACAAGTTCGGCGCCAGTGTTTACGAACGCATCGATGCCGCAGCCACTACAGCTCAGAAGTCGAAACTTGGCAAGCTAAGCGCCGACGCAGTTAGCGCATCGACCCTAGCGGGCGAACCGATAACCGCGATCCTGACCCACGCACCTGGCAACGGTGCTGCACTGGGCGGTTTGAAGGTTGAAACCGAAAACGCGTGGTTTGCCGCCAGACCTTCGGGCACCGAAGACGTTTACAAGATTTACGGCGAATCGTTCAAGGGTGGCGAGCACCTAAGGCTGGTGCAGGCTGAAGCCAAGGCGCTAGTTGATGGAGTTCTTGGCTAGTAACTAGGCGCTGCCGCCGAGTGCCAGAAGCGCTCGAGCACAGTCACACCTGTTTTGTTCATCTCGGTTGCGAGTTCGACGCCCACGAATCGCAAGTGCCACGGTTCGAACTGGTAGCCGGTGGTCTTTGAAGCGAACTCGGGGTAGCGAATTATGAAGCCGTACTGCCAGGCGTTCTTGGCAAGCCACTTGCCAGCTTTGGTTGTGGCAAAACAAACTCGAATTCGGCAACCCTGACTAGGCTCCCAAACGTCAACTGCAAGGCCGGTTTGGTGTTCGCTGTAGCCCGGTCTTGCCGCAAGTCGTTCGCCCGGCCCCAGACCCCACTTGGCAACCGCGTTTGCGTGGACGGCTTTTTGTTCCGAGAAGGAGCGGTAGCCACTGGCAATTGTGATCGAACCAACTCCGGCCTTTTTGCCCGCCGCGGCAAGTAGTAGAAATGCCTCCGCGGCTGGTTTGGCGAGCTTGTAGCCACCGCCGTTGAACTTGTTTGGCGCAACCAATGACTTTGGAACGTACTTGATCGGGTTCAGCGGGCGCTTTTTGTTCACCAACACCCAAGGGGAGTCCGCATTGCTGATCGAGTAAAGCCTTCGGTCAAACTCTTCAACGGCGGTTGCCGGAGCGCTTGCGCTTAGAATCGAAGCCAGTGCAGTTGCGGCGGCTAAGACCCCGAAAGTTTTTCTAAGCATGGTTTCAAGCCTAACTTTTATATAGAAGAGAGTTCCTTTTGTCCTCGAACACCAAGACCCCGGTAGCCGGTCAGATGAGTCATAAGCAAATTTTGCTAGTGCTGGTTGGCCTGATGGCAGGTATGTTCCTTTCTGCTCTAGACCAGAGCGTAGTTGGAACCGCGATGCGAACCATCTCGGACGACCTCAAAGGCCTGGAACTTCAGGCTTGGGTCACTACCGCGTACCTGATTACCTCGACAATCGCCACCCCGATTTACGGAAAGCTCGGTGACATTTTTGGTCGCCGCCGTCTCTTCCTTTCGGCGATCATCATCTTCGTTGCCGGATCTGCGCTATCTGCGCTTTCCACTTCGATGTATGAGCTCGCCGGCTGGCGCGCAATCCAGGGAATCGGCGCTGGTGGTCTGTTCTCGCTTGCCATCACAGTCCTAAGCGACATTGCTTCGCCTCGCGAACGCGCGCGCTACCAGGGTTACATCCTCGCGGTGTTCGCTACTTCGAGCGTTCTCGGCCCGGTCATCGGTGGGCTTTTCGCCGGAGCTGACGAGATCCTCTTTGTTTCTGGCTGGAAGTGGATCTTCCTAATGAACGTTCCAATCGGCGCACTCGCCATCTTCCTGGTTTGGAAGTTCCTTCACGTGCCGCACACGCCGGTCAACCACCGCATCGACTGGCTGGGTGCCGGAACCATCGTCGTAGGTGTTGTTCCGATGCTTCTAGTTGCAGAGAACGGCCGCGACTGGGGTTGGGGCAGTGCGCTTTCGATCTCGATGTACGCCCTGAGCATCATCGGTATCGTCTCGTTCATCTTGGCCGAGCGCAAAGCAGGAGAAGAAGCGATTCTTCCGCTCAAGTTGTTCAGCAACCGCACCTTCACACTGACCACAATCCTCGGTGTAATCGTCGGTGTCGGAATGTTCGGTGGCATGATGACGCTTCCGCTGATGCTTCAAATCGTCAACGGAGTGACTCCGACCGAATCCGGCTTGCTCATGCTACCGATGGTTCTCGGCATGATGACCGCAACCATGATCAGCGGTCAGATCACCAGCCGTACCGGTCAGTACAAGGTGTTCATGGTTGTCGGCACAGGAATGCTTACCGCCGGTTACGCGAGCCTGTTCGGCTACCAGTACGACACTCCGATCTGGGCACTCTCGCTATCGATGGTTCTGATCGGTATGGGCCTCGGCCAGTTGATGCAGACCCTAACTCTCGCCGCACAGAACGCCGTAGAGGCAAAGGACATTGGTGTAGCAACATCTTCGACCATGTTTTTCCGTCAAATGGGTGGAACCCTTGGCGTCGCCGTATTCATCTCGATCCTCTTCAACCGTCTGCCGGACGCGATCAAGGCATCGCTCGGCAACAAGGAGGTTGTCGCGGGACTAAGCTCGGCCGCCACCGACTCGTCGCTACCTGTTGAGACTCAGCAAATGGCTGGCGGCTTGCTCGCTGCTTCGCAGAACCCGGACCTGTTCGACCAGCTGAGTGCCAACGGCCCTGACCTCAGCACAGACTCTTCGTTCCTAACGAACCTAGACCCACGAGTGGCTCGCCCATTCTTGATGGGCTTCGCCGACTCCGCTGTAGCAGTATTCGTAAGTGCCGCAGCAGTTGTCGCTATCGCATTCGTTCTGTCTTGGTTCATCAAGGCCCTGCCGCTTCGCACGAAGTCGGCTGCCGAAGAAGCTGCAGACGCAGCGGCGATGGGGCACTAACCTAGAAGTAACAAGTAACGCACGGGAGCCTTAGGGCTGAGAGGGCGAATTCGCCGACCGTTAAACCTGATCCGGGTAATGCCGGCGTAGGAAGGAGTTGGAATGTTTCGTATTCCAAAAATCGCATACATGGTGTTAGCAACTTCGCTGCTTGCAGGTTGCGCCCCGGCAGGTCCAACCAAGTTGACTCTGGCAACCCACGACTCAGCAGTGTTTAGTGAGGAGCTGATTGCCGCCTTCGAGGCCGAGACCGGCTATGAGCTAACCGTGGTTAAGGGTGGCGACACCGGAGCGCTCACCAACAAGTTGGTTCTCACCAAAGACCAACCGATTGCCGATGCCGTTTATGGCATCGACAATACGTTCATGGGTGCTGCAGAAGAGAACGGGATTCTCGAACAGGGCACCGTAACCGAGATTGACTTTGCCGACATCTGCTTCAACTACGACGCAGCCTGGTTCCGCTCAAATAAGGTTGAGCCACCTAAGGACTGGGCACAGCTCACCGAGCCGAACTATCGCGGTCTCACAGTTCTGCAGAACCCAACAACCTCGTCAACAGGCCTGGGTTTCTTGGCCGCTACCGTGTCTCGTTTCGGCGAGGGTGGTTGGCAAGAATTCTGGAACGCCCTGAAAGCTAACGACGTCAAAGTTGTAGCCGGTTGGGAAGACGCTTACTACACTCACTTCTCCGGCTCGGCCGGAAAGGGTGCTTACCCCGTGGTTCTTAGCTATTCGTCTTCACCAGCCGATGAGGCAGACACAGTAGCGCTTCGGAGCAACTGCTTCAGGCAGACCGAGTATGCCGCCGTTCTGAAGAATGCCAAGAACTCAGCCGGCGCCAAGAAGCTAGTCGAATGGCTAACCAAAGATGCCTTCCAAAGCACCCTTCCAACTGCGATGTATGTTTACCCGATCAATCCGAATGTAGCGATTCCAGAGAACTGGGCAACCAAGGCTCCCGCTGCACTCACGACTATTGGGTCGGAGCTCAACATCAGCGAGAAGCGCAAACAGTGGCTAGCATCTTGGAGCAAACTCTTTGGCTAGAAAACTAGCTTGGGCTGTCCCGATACTTTTCATCGGGGCACTCTTCTACTGGCCTCTGATAACAATTCTCGGCCGGGGTTTCACACAGGAGTGGCTGCACGAACTCGTTTCGCCTCGCACACTCGAGATTCTCTGGTTCACGGTTTGGCAGGCTGTGGTTTCAACTGCACTCTGCATCGTTCTAGCAATTCCAGGCGCTTACGTTTTGTATCGACGTAAGTTCTCCGGGCAGAAAGCTATTCGTGCTTTGATCACGATTCCTTTCATGCTCCCAACAGTTGTTGTGGCTACGGCATTTAGTGCATTCCATAATTGGAATACGAATCAAGCTATCTGGATCATCACCGCGCATGTTTTCATCAACTACTCCCTAGCGGTTCGAACTATCGGAAGCCAGTGGGCCGGCCTCGACCGCTCGACGGAAGAGGCTGCCGAACTTGCCGGAGCCGGCCGACTGCGAAACTTCGTAAGCATCGCGATGCCTCAACTTTCTGGTTCGCTCATCTCGGCTACCGCAACGATCTTTTTGTACTGCGCTACCAGCTACGGAATCATCTTGATGGTGGGTGGAGGGCTTATCAACTCTCTGGAGACAGAAATTGCGACAGCTGCCATTGGGCTTCTAGACCTGCCAAAGACCGCAGCTCTGGCTCTACTGCAGACCATGCTCTCGGTATTGGCCTTCACAATCAGCTTGAGGAATGGTGCTAGCGACATCCAATTCGACGGCGCCGACGACGTGAAACGCAACCGTCTGGATTCAAGAGATTGGTTTGCCGTAGGCCTCACCACTCTAATCGTGCTCGGGCTCCTGGTTGCACCGATGGCAAACATCTTCGCGAGAGCGTTTGGCTCAGATAAGGGCTTCTTCTATTATTTCCTCCTGTTCGATTCCAGAGGTTTTCGTGATGCTCTCAACATCACGGTGGCTCAGGCGATCGGAAACAGCTTTAGAAACATGCTGATTTCGGCATGTATCGCAATGGTCATTGGCGTGCTGCTCGCATGGCTAATGGCTCGCAACAAAAAGCACCGACTCGAGCGAGTATTCGATGTCGCGCTGATGATGCCGCTCGGTATTTCGACCGTGGTTCTCGGACTCGGCTACCTAGTGACCTTCTCCAACCAGTTCTTCCCGCTTCGCGATAGCTGGCTCGCGGTTCCGGTGATCCAGGCCGTGATTGCCGTGCCCCTGGTTATGAGAATCATGAAGCCCGCTATCACTAGCGTAGGCGTCGCCCAGAAAGAGGCGGCAGCCACCGAGGGTGCGAACGTCTGGCAAATCTGGCGATACGTTGAGGTTCCACAGGTGAAGCGTTCGCTCATCACGGCCGCCGCATTCGCAAGTCTTATCTCGATTGGCGAATTCGGTGCGGCAAGCCTTTTGGCATTCGGTGAGCAGGCAACACTGCCGACCGTTCTTTACACTTTGATTTCGCGTCCCGGTGGCGACAACTATGGAATGGCAATGGCGGTCAGCGTTGTGCTGATGCTCTTCACGTTCTTAGTGGTGCTGGTGGTTAGCGTCGAAACTCGACGTCCAGACCGGAGGCGTCGAACCGTTCGCGCATAACCTCTAGTGCCTCTGGGTTCTGATCGACGAGGATGAACCGGCGGCCAAGCTCGGCGGCAACAGCCCCGGTGGTTCCCGACCCACCAAAGAAATCAAGAACCAGGTCGCCTGGCTTCGAAGATGCCTGGATGATTCGTCTGAGGATTCCGGCAGGCTTCTGAGTGGGGTAGCCGGTCTTCTCTTTGCCCGTAGGCGAGACGATGGTGTGCCACCAGACGTCCGTAGGTAACTTGCCCTTGGCCACCTTTTCAGGGGTAACCAACCCTGGTGCCATGTAGGGCTCTCGATCCACTTCTTTGTTGTTGAAGTAATAGGCCGAGGGGTCTTTCACGTAAACCAAGATGGTGTCGTGCTTTGCCGGCCATCGACCTTGCGCCTTTGCTCCGAAGTCGTATGCCCAAATCAACTCGTTCAAGAAGCATTCGCGACCGAAGAGTGCATCTAGCAGTACTTTTGCGTAGTGAGCCTCGCGATAGTCGAGATGAAGATAGAGAGTTCCCGTCTGATTCAGCAGGCGCCAGGCTTGCTCGAGGCGAGGCTCTAGAAACGCCCAGTAGTCGGCAAACTCGTCGTCGTAACTGAGGACGGTGTCGCGCACGATCTCGTATCGCTCACCCTTGAAGCCAAGCCGGCCGGACTCGCTGCGAACGGAAGTGCTTTTGCCACGCGACTGTTTGCGACCGGTGTTAAACGGTGGGTCAATGTAAATCAGTTGCACCGACTCATCAGGCATAGATTGCAGGTGTGCCAGGTTGTCTCCGAAGAGCACTAAGTTTTTTGGTGTAGGCACAGAAAGAGATTAACAGCATGAACCCTGAAGTCATTCACAACGCCGAGCTTCACCGCTACGAGATCAACTTAGACGGAGAGAAGGTTGGCCACGCCGACTACAAGGTCGATGGTGATGTGCTTGTTTTCGATCACACCGAAGTTGACCCGGCCCACCAGGGCAAGAACCTTGCGGGGATCCTGATGCGTCACGCGCTAGAGGACGTCCGCGCCCGTGGACTAAAGATGCGTCCGGTCTGCTCATACGTGGTCAAGTTCGTCGAGCGATACGACGAATTCGCCGACCTAGTCGCCTAGGTGAGCGTTTAGCCAGTCTGCCAAGTCACCAAACACTTCGTCGCGGTTTGTTTCGTTGAAAACCTCGTGGCGAGCGCCGTGGTAAATGACCAACTCGATGTCCTTGACGCCCGCAGCCTTTTGATAGGCCGTGACCAGCGCCTTTGCGCCCTTCTCGGCCCCAATCGGATCTTCGCTGCCAACCATCACTAGAAGCGGAAGGTCGTCACGCACATTCTTCGACGGGGTTCCAAAGAGCTTTAGGGAATTTGTAATTCCAAACACCTTGGCAGCGTCTGCATAGAACGTCTTCGGGTCGGCAACGAAGGCTCCGGCAACCTCTGGGTCTCGGCTCAACCACTCAAAGCCTGTTGCCTGCGGGCCGTCCCACTTCTTGTTGAAGCCAAAGGCCGCCATTGTTCCCGGCATGGTGAACGTGGTGCCGGTGAGCACGGCTAGGTCATACTCGCGGGAATACTTATTCAAAAGCTTCTGCGCGATGAACGAACCCCAGGAATGCCCGAGCAACACCAGTGGCAGACCTGGGTTTTCTTCGCGAGCGAGGTGACTTAGTTTGCGTACCGCTTCGAAAGTAGCGACCATGCCGCCTGGACCGAGGTTGCCCAGGGTTTTGATCTGCTTGGCCTCGAGTTGCGCCAAGCCGGTCTCGCCGTGGCCACGGTGATCGTCGGCATAGACGCTGAAGCCCTGTCGATTCAAGAACGCGGCAAGGTCGTCGTAGCGTCTCGCGTGTTCGCCCAAACCGTGGGCAATCTGCACAACTGCTCTCGGGTTTGCGACAGGCCACTCGTAGAAGGTCGAGGTTACGCCTTGGTCGTCTTTGTAGAATCGAGTAATTGGTAGGTCTGTCATGGTTTGACCCTACTGCGAAGTGGCTTCTGATGCAGTGCAAAACTTCAGGTGGCTCTCAGGAAACTCTCAAGAAACTAAGACAGGGTTAGGTCTGTGAACAACGACGCAATCCGCCTAACTCAACCGGCCACCAAGGTTCGCCTTGGTGCTGCCAAAGTTTTGCGGCTCAAGCGCGCCCAGGACGCCATCGAAACATTCGCCTGGGCAACCGTTGTTTTCGTTACCGCTAGTTTTCTGATCGACGGCGGGATCAACGGCGTCAACAATCTGCCTTCGGCTCTGGGTTCGTTCAGTCGCCTTACGGCACTGATCGCCACCGACTTACTCCTGATTCACATGCTTCTGATCGCGAGAGTCCCCTGGCTCGACAAGCTCTATGGCCACGACCGCACCACCGTCGCTCACAAGCGCCTCGGCAAGCCGATTTTGTACCTGGTACTCGCTCACTTCCTTGCCTCGCTGATTCAGTTCGCAATTCTCGAAGGCAAAAACCTTTTCGACGAGCTCATCGCTATGGCGTCTAGCAGTTTCGATCTCTTGCTATCGGTAGTTTCGCTCGTGACGATGATCGTCGTCGTGGTCACCTCGATCAAGATTGCTCGTCGAAAAATGAGCTACGAGGCGTGGTACATCGTTCACCTCCTCTCGTACGTCTCGGTTCTGGCAGCGATTCCCCACCAGTTCTCTATGGGCTCGGACATCGCCGGAAAGCCACTGCAGAGCGCGTTCTGGATTTCGCTTTACGTTTTCGTTCTCGGCAACCTTCTTTGGTACCGCATCCTGTTCCCAGTGGTGTCTATGCTTCGCCACAGATTCAAGGTGACCCGAGTCGTCTCGGAGTCGAGCGACACCGCTTCGATCTACATCGGTGGGCGCAACCTGGATCAGCTGACTGCAAAGGCCGGCCAGTTCTATCTGCTCCGAGTGATGAACTCCAAACAGTGGTGGAGGCCGCACCCCTTCTCGCTTTCGGCTACCCCTAACGAGGATTACGTCCGATTCACTATTGGTGACCGCGGCGATGACACGTCTCTAATGCAAAACCTGAAGGTCGGCACCCGAGTAATGCTGGAGGGCCCTTACGGAGTTTTCACCGAAGATCGCCGCACTCGCCAGAAGGTCACGCTGGTTTGCGCTGGAATCGGGGTTCCACCGATTCGCGCCTTGGCGGAGTCCATGGTGGCTAAACCCGGAGACCTCACCATCATCTACCGAACTCGCAACAACAGTGACGCTGCCCTGCTGAACGAACTTCAAAAGATCGCCGAAGTTCGCGGGCACACTCTGCAGGTGCTGGAGGGGTCTCGTGGATCCGGTAACTCTTGGTTACCAGCTAGCTCAACAAACGAACCAGACTTCCAGCGAGTAAAGGCAATCGCTCCCGACATCGCGGAGTCCGACGTTTTCATCTGCGGGCCAACTGCCTGGACCCGAAGCGTGGAGAAGAGTTTGAAACAAATCGGTCTTTCAAGTAATCAAGTTCACGCAGAGGAGTTTGCCTGGTGAGAACGCCAACCAAACTAGCCACCGGACTAATGGGTCTTGGTTTACTGGCCGTCTCATACAAGGTGGGGCTACCCCCCGTTGCCGCTGTGACCAACACGGCCAGCCACCCAGAAGGCCCGACTCAGCAAGCGGTCGATCCCACTCCGACTCCGAGCGCAACCGCGGCTCCTCAACCGAGCACCCCGGCCACTAACAACTCAGGCTCTACAGGCACAAGACCCCGACCGGTAACCAAGCCGAGCGAAACAACAGCTCCGGCTCCCGCCCCGGAGCCCGCACCTGTGCCAGCTCCGGTACCGGTTACCCCAACTACCTCGACTTCAGCAACCGGCGATGCCGTCGGATATCGTTTTGGCACCGTTCAGGTTTCGGTGACTAAGGATTCATCTGGAACTATCACAGCCGTGAAACTTGTTCGTGCTTCCGCAACCGGCGGCCGTCAGGCTGCATTCACCAACCTTGTAAACATGGCCATAGCGGCGCAGGGAAGCACGTTCGGCAACATCTCGCAGGCGACCTACACGACGGACGCCTTCAAAACCGCTCTCGATTCGGCTCTAGCCAAGTTCTAAAGCTATGAAAGACAAAACGCTCGCCAAGTTCGCCAACATCACCATCGGTGTGGGCGCTGTTGCCGCGGGCATCTTCCTGGGGATTTTGCCTAACGGCGGATTCGAGGCACTTATTCCCGCCTCACAACCCAAGCCCACTGGCGGTTCGGCGACGGCTACCGGCGACCCGATTGACTATGAATTCGGAACCGTTCAGGTTGCGGCCACGGTTGATTCGGGGGTGCTGAAGGACGTCACATTGATCCAGGCTGGCGCAAACGGCGGACGCGAACAGGCGTTCCCGATGTTGCAAGAGTCTGCCCTCGCCGCCAACGGAACGAGCTTCGGCAATGTCAGCGGCGCGACATACACAACCGATGCGTTCAAAGCCGCTTTGGACTCGGCTCTGGCTAAACTTCCCTGATGCGCGCTTTCGAAAGACTTGAACCCTGCATGGGAACGGTGTTTCGCTTTGCTGGCAACACCGCCCTCGCAGAAGTGGAGCTCGGCGTCGTGTTGC
Organism: Actinomycetota bacterium; assembly: GCA_041158585.1. GTDB lineage: Bacteria > Actinomycetota > Actinomycetes > Actinomycetales > Microbacteriaceae > Rhodoluna. Next base: position 8,276 of record JBEBBA010000076.1, on the reverse strand, counting down.
AGCGCGCCGCCAATACGCTTCACAAGGCGGATGCGATCTTCAGCCTCTACAAACTCGAATCGCCACTTAGTTGCTTAGCGCGAGGTGAAACCTCGGTAAAGGAACTCCCGCCCGTAGTTGATCAGGTTTGGGACCTCTGCGAGCAATGGCAGAAGAAGACCGATGGCTGGTTTAGCGCGTTCACGCCGCAAAACACCTTCGACCCGTCAGGCTTGGTCAAGACCTGGGCAGCGCAATACGCGGCCGACACACTTCTTGTAGCCGGCATCACCGACTTCACACTGAACGCCGGTGGCGACGTCTTGATCTCGGACGGTCAATCGGTCGACGAAAACTGGCGCATCGGAATCAGCAAACCGGTGAGCATCGCCAGCGATCAGGCGGGGGTGATCACAGTTCTGGACCTCAAAGGCACCGAGTATCGAGCGGTAGCAACCAGCGGAAGCGCTGAACGCGGCGAACACATCTGGAACCCACGAGCCGGAAGGCTCCAGGACGAAGTTGCTCAGGTAACCGTTATTGCCCGCGACCTAGTCGAAGCAGACGTCTGGGCAACCGCAGCTTTTGCCGAAGGCGCGAGAGCGATCGATCGCTTAAACCGTCAAGATAACATCGAAGCGCTTTTTGTGATGCGTGATGAATCGCTTCAGGCCACGGACGGCCTAGTAAGCCTTCTCGCTATTCCCAAACACTAGGGGCGGAGTCGCGGCCCTTGGGCAGGCTCGAAGCGATGTCCCAATCGACAACCCACTTTGGCAGCACCGGCACGGGTGCATCCCAGGTTCCCAAAACCTCAAACATTTCGTCGGGGGTCGGGGTTCCCTTCGGGCTCTTCAAAAAGCGCAACTTTACGATGGCCCGAGCGTAAATCTCGCCCTTGACCACAAAGCGCTGCTCGATGAAAAACGCGATGTCGCTCCAGCCGATCACCTTGGACTCGATAGTGAAGCTCTGCCCAAGAGTCAGAGACTTGCGAAACGTGATGTTCTCGGCAACAACCACCGGGTGAATCTGCGCCTTTTTCATCAGCTGCCAACCGTTCGCGCGCTTGAACATGTCAAAGCGAGCGACGTCCATCAGCGTGAGGTAAACGCCATTGTTCATGTGTTTGAAGATGTCGATGTCGGTCGGCCAGATATGGAATCGGCGAACCGAGACGTCCCAGTGGTTAATTCTTGGGCGAAATCTCCAGGACACATGTGCCCAGATTAGGCGGAGCCAAAGCTTCATGAACTACCAGATCGAGACGCGCTTTTCAGGCTCGAGCCACATCTTGTCGCCCGGCTTAGTGCCGAAAGTCTCGTGGAAGACGTCGAAGTTGCGAGCAACCTGGTTGCAACGGAACTCGCTAGGCGAGTGCGGGTCGGTTGCCAAGCGCTGAATCGCAATCTCCTCGCGGCTCTTGCCTCGCCAGATCTGACCCCAGCTGAGCAAAAAGCGCTCTGCGCCGGTGCGGCCATCGACAACCGGTGGCTCTTCGCCACCGAGGCTCATCAGGTATGCCTTGTAGGCAATCATGATTCCACCGAGGTCACCGATGTTTTCACCGATGGTCAGAGCGCCGTTGACCTTGTATTCGTCGCTCAAACCGGTTGGGGTTAGCTCGTCGTACTGAGCAATGAGTTCCTTGGTTAGGTTCTCGAAAGCCTCGCGGTCGGCATCGGTCCACCAAGAGATGAGTGCGCCGTCGCCGTCGTACTTCGAACCCTGGTCGTCGAAGCCGTGGCCGATTTCGTGTCCGATAACTCCACCGATACCACCGAAGTTGACGGCTGCGTCAGCCTCCGGGCTGAAGAACGGCGGCTGCAGAATTGCTGCCGGGAACACGATTTCGTTGAAGCCAGGGTTGTAGTACGCATTGACGGTCTGCGGGGTCATGAACCACTCGTCACGGTCTAGCGGTGCACCGATCTTGGCGGCCTCTTTGTCTGTGCCCCAAGCGCTTGAACGACGGACGTTGCCGACTAGGTCGTCGCGGTCGATGGTCAGCGAAGAGTAGTCCTTCCACTTGTTCGGGTAACCGATCTTCGGGTTGAACTTCTCGAGCTTGACCAGAGCCTTCTTTTTGGTCTCTTCGGTCATCCAAGTCAGGTTGGTGATGCTCTCGCGGTAAGCCTCGATGAGCCAGTGGACGAGGTCGTCCATCTGAGCCTTAGCTGCCGGCGGGAAGTGCTTCTCGACGTAGATCTTGCCGACGGCCTCGCCAAGCGAACCCTCAACTAGCTGCACGCCGCGCTTCCAGCGAGCACGCATCTTCGGCTGACCAGTCAACTTGGTGCCGTAGAAGGCAAAACGGGTGTTGACGAAGTCGTCGCTCAGGTAAGGAGCCATCGAGTTGATGACCTGCCAGGCGAGCCATAGGCGAACCTCTTCGATGCGGTCCTCGTTGTAGAGCGAAGCCAGACCCTCAAAGAACGAAGGGGTCATGACAACAGACTCGAACAAGATGTCGCTCTTAACCTGGCTGCCGTCGAGCCAAGTGGCCCAGTCGATGGTCGGGGTCAGAGCTTTCAACTGCTCGAAGTCGAACAAGTTGTAGGTCTTTTCGGCATCGCGAGTGGCGACAACGTCCCAGTGGTGAGTAGCCAGTTCGGTTTCGAACTTCATGATCTTGGCGGCGTCGGCGTCGGCCTGTTCTGCCGACCAACCCGAGTGCTGAAGCATCTGTGCCACGTAAGGGATGTACGCGTCACGGAAGTCCGCGTACTTCTCTTCGCGGTAGTACGACTCATCGGGGAGCCCGAGGCCACCCTGGTACATGTTGAGCAGGTAGCGCTCCGGGTTGCCCGGGTCGTTGTTCACATACATGCCGAAGAAACCACTGATGCCCTCGCGCGACAGCTTGCCCATCAAGTGAGTTAGACCCTTTAGGTCTGCCTCTTCGATCAGCTTTAGGTCGGCAGCAATCGGAGCAGCGCCCAGTTCGTTCGCACGAGCTTCGTTAAGGAATGACGCATACATGTCGCCGATCTGCTGGCTGACGCCAGAGGAAGGGTTGGCCTGAGCCTCCTCGAGGATCTCCTTTACGGCCTCCTCCGACGCGTCGCGCAAGAAATAGAACGAGCCGTGCACGGCTTGGTCGGCAGGGATCTCGTAGGTGTCGAGCCAGTGTCCGTTGGTGTAACGGAACAGGTCGTCCTGCGGGCGAGTGTTCAGGTCAAAGTTGTCTACGTCGAGTCCAGGCTTGAGAGTCATAGGTTCATCCTAAGCCTGTCGCAACTAAGTTTTCGGGCGTAAAATTGGGCGAGTGGAACTCCAGAAAATCATCCTTTACTACGGCTTCGCCCCGGTCGCTGACCCAGAGGCGCTAAAGCTGTGGCAGCGCACGCTTTGCGAGTCGCTCGGCCTAAAGGGTCGCATCATCATTTCGAAGCACGGCATTAACGGCACGCTCGGTGGCGACATGTCGGCACTGAAGAAGTACGTGCGTCAGACCAAGGAGTACCCGGGTTTCAAGAAGATCGACTTCAAGTGGTCCGAAGGCACCGGCAACGACTTCCCTCGACTACGTGTTCGCGTTCGCCCAGAGTTGGTTGCATTCAACGCACCTGACCAGGTGAAGGTAGATGCCAACGGAGTTGTCGGTGGCGGCAAGCACCTCAAGCCAGCTCAGGTTGACGCCTTGGTTGCCGAGCGTGGTGATGAGGTTGTCTTCTTCGACGGACGCAACGCCTTCGAAGCCGAGATCGGCAAGTTCAAGAACGCTATCATCCCCGATGTTCAGACCAGCCACGACTTCATCGCCGAAATCGAGTCAGGCAAGTACGACCACATCAAGGACAAGCCGGTGGTCACCTACTGCACCGGCGGAATCCGTTGCGAAATTCTAAGCGCGATTATGGTCGAGCGCGGCTTTAAAGAGGTTTATCAAATCGAGGGTGGCATCGTGCGCTATGGCGAATCGCAGGGAGACGAGTCTCTTTGGGAGGGCTCGCTCTACGTCTTCGACGACCGCATGAACGTCAACTTCACCGACAAGGCAAAAACCATCGGTAAGTGTGAGAAGTGCTCAGCCCCGACTTCGCAGTTCCGCAACTGCGCCAACCTCGGTTGCAAAGATCTGATTTTGCTCTGTGACGACTGCAACGCGCAGGATGCGAACCTGGAGTGCAAGCCAACCCACACCAGAGGTCGTCGCACCGAATCTGTCGGTTAGTTGTGCGCAAGGCGGGACTTGAACCCGCACGCCCGTGAAGGCACTGACACCTGAAGCCAGCGCGTCTGCCATTTCGCCACTTGCGCGTGCCAATAAAGGCAACAGGATGAGATTAGCAGAATGCCCTCTGGCGCTTAAACTTGTAGTTCGCAGATAAAGAGGTGCAAATGAGCTTTCTCGACAGGTTTGAAAAGGGCCTCGAGCGACTCGTCACAGGCGCTTTCAGCAAAACCTTCAAGAGTGAGCTTCAGCCACTCGAAATCGCTGCGGCAATCAAAAACCAGATGGACGCAAACGCCTCGGTGGTTAGCCGCGAGCGCATCCTGGTGCCAAACCAGTTCAAGGTTTCGCTTTCGCGAGAAGACTTCAACCGCCTAAAAACCCTGGGTGAGCTCTTGATCACCGAACTCAACGAAGCCGCAAACAAGCACGCGCTCAAGCAGAACTACCAATTCGGTAGCGCTCTCAAGATCGACATCACCGCCGACCCGGCCCTGGCCTTGGGTCAGTTGAACGTTTCGAGCAGCACCGCGAAGGTTGAAGTCGAATGGATCCCAGCTCTCGAATACGAGGGTCAACGTTTTGTTTTGACCGCTGCGCGCACGACCGTGGGCCGCGATGCCAGTGCGACCATCGCAATCGGCGACACCAAGTTGAGTCGCCAGCACTTCGAAATTCTTTGGGACGGCGCAAATGCCGGGCTGCGCGACCTTGGTTCTACCAATGGAACCAAAGTTGGCGGCAAGCCAGTCGTTGAAACAGCGCTTCCTGCCGATAGCGTGATTACAGCGGGTGCGAGCGTATTCGTGTTCCGAGTAATCGCGAAGGCGGTGGGCGATGAGTGAGTTGGCGCTGTTTCTAGTCCGCGTCGCCTTTGTCGGCGTCCTATGGATTTTCATCTTCAGCATCATTTCTGTAATTCGCGCCGACCTCTTCGGGCAGCGCGTGGTTTCTCGAGTCGCCGAAGAGAATTCGCCGACCGTGGTTTCAAAGCCCGTGGTTCCGGCCGCGCCGGCTTCGGCTATTCGAGTTCTCGCTACCTCTGACGCCCCTTCGTCGGGTAACGCCACGAAACTTGTGATTACCGAAGGTGAAAACGCCGGTTTCGAGCTTCCACTAACCGGGCGAGAAGTCACGCTGGGCCGCGCCGTCTCGAGCGACATCGTGATCACCGACGAATACGCCTCGACCCAGCACGCCAAGCTCGTGCTTATGAACGACGATTGGCTAATTCAAGACCTCAACTCCACCAACGGCACCTACCTCGCTGGCACTCGGGTCGGCACCCCGGCTGTCGTGAAACTCAACACCCCCGTCAAGGTGGGTAAGACCGTGTTCGAGCTGCGAGCCTAACCATGGCGATCAAGCTGGTCAGCGCAGCGGCCTCCCACGTGGGTAGGGTCCGTTCGGCGAACCAGGACTCCGGTTACAGCGGCTACCAGCTGTTCTTTGTCGCCGATGGCATGGGTGGGCACGCTGGTGGAGAGTTCGCCTCGGCGCTTGCCTCGCAGCGAATCGCTCAGATCGACGCCATCTATGCAACCCCCGACGACGCCGGCGCGGCAATGCTCAATGTGATTCTCGAGGCAAACCAAACTCTCAATGACACAGTCGCAAACCACCCGGAGCTTGCGGGTATGGGCACCACCTTCTCAGGAGTGATGTTCGTTGATGAGCAGGCGGTAATCGGGCACATCGGTGACTCGCGCGTTTACCTGTACCGCGACGGCGAATTGAGGCAACTCACCAAAGACCACACCTTCGTACAGCGTTTGGTTGACCTCGGGCGCATTACTCCCGAAGAAGCGCTGGTTCACCCGCGACGAAACGTGATCATGCGCGTCCTCGGCGATACGAACGAGGTTCCTCAGCTCGATGCCGAGGTGCTCGACGTTCGCCCGGGCGACCGTTGGCTCCTTTGCAGCGACGGCCTCTGTGGCTATGTCAGCGATGAAATCGTTGCGCAGAATCTTGGCTCAAACGAATCAGCCAGTGAAATCACCGAGGTGTTGGTGGGTGAGGCGCTCGAAGCTGGCGCTCCAGACAATGTGACCGTTGTAGTCGTCGATATTCTTCCTGCTGTCGGCGAGGGAGTGGTTGAGGCAGAGGCAAAGTATGTTGGCGCTGCTGAAAACGAAATCGTCATAGAGGAGCGCAAGGGTCGCAAGAGTCTCGGGCTTCTGAACCCTCGCGTCCTGGTCGATATCTTCAAGCCCTCCGATAAGAGCACCGACTTCCAGCCCGAATCCGACGAACTGCTCGACAAGTTCCAGCGTGAAACCGTGAAGAAACTTCGCTGGCGCAAGGTTCGCCAGCTGGCGACCATCGTCCTCTTGGTCGCTGGTGTCGGGGTAGGTGTTTACTTCGGTTACGAATACACCCAAACCAAGTACTACGTTGCCGAGAGCAACGGCAAGATCGCGATCTTCAAGGGAATTCGCGAAGAGCTCGGGCCGATCAAGTTTTCTCGCGTCGTAGAAGAAACCGAATACGTTGTAGCCGAGTTGCCCGAGTACCAACGCGGTCAGATCGAAGCATCGATTTTCGCCACTTCTTTGGAGGACGCGGAACGAATCATCGGTGAGGTCCTGAAGGCGGCTGAGAATGGCTAATGCCCTAAGGATTGCCCGAGTTATTCCGCGCAATCGAAACATTGAAGCGCTCCTTTTACTTTTCGCTCTCGGAATCAACGCCTTTGAGATTGCTCAGATCCAGCTCAGTGTCTTGGCTGTAATCAACGGTGACTTCCTCACCTACTGGGCGCCAATCGCTATCGCAGCACTCTTTTTCCACCTCGTTCTGCGATTCAAGGCAAGCGATGCCGATTCGCTGATCTTGCCGCTAGCCGTTCTGCTTAACGGTCTCGGTGTCGCGATGATCTACCGGCTCGATCTTGCCAAAATCGCCAACGAGGCAACCGACCTTTTCGCGTTCAAGCAAGTTATCTGGACTGTCGTGGCCATCGCCGCGGCAACGGCAGTTGTGCTCTACGTGCCGAACCACCTGTTCTTGCGCAAGTACGTTTACCTCTCGGGCGCAATCGGTTTGGTGCTTTTGGTTCTTCCGGTGGTTCCTTTTATCGGACGTCGAATCAACGGGGCTCAGCTTTGGATCGGCATCGGCGGACTCACCTTTCAGCCAGGCGAAATTGCAAAGATCGCGTTGACCATCTTCTTCGCAGGCTACTTGGTGCAGCGCAAGGACTCGCTCTCGGTTACCGGTCGCCGCATTCTCGGCGTGCAACTACCGCGAGCTCGCGAGCTCGGCCCGATTCTGGTTTTCTGGGTTGCCAGCATCCTGGTTCTAGTGCTCGAGCGTGACCTCGGAACATCGCTTCTTTTCTTCGGCCTGTTCTTGGTGATGATTTACACGGCAACCGGTCGAGCAATTTACGTTGCGGTTGGACTCGGCATGTTCATCACTAGCGGTTTGGTGGTCGCTCGAATGGGCGGCTATGTTGGCGGACGCATCGACGCTTGGCTGAACCCTTTCGACCAAACAAACTACGATGCCGTCGGTGGTTCGTACCAATTGGTGCAAGGGCTTTTCGGTTTAGCTCACGGTGGCTTGACGGGTACGGGTCTGGGTGGCGGAATCCCTCAGTTGGTCCCGCTCGCAGAGAGCGACTTCATCATCGCTTCGATCGGTGAGGAGCTCGGGCTCATCGGCTTGTTCGCCGTGTTCGCGATCTACATTCTCTTCGTCGCGCGCGGTATTCGCATCGCGGTGAACCACACCGACGACTTCAGCCGACTGCTTGCGGTTGGTTTGTCGTTCGTTATCGCCCTGCAGTGCTTCATCGTTATCGGTGGTGTGACGCGAGTCGTGCCGCTTACCGGACTCACGACTCCACTCCTCGCGGCAGGTGGATCAAGCCTCTTAGCCAACTGGATCATCATCGGGTTGCTCCTGCGAATCTCCGATTCGGTTAGGCGGTCAGCTTGAGAAAACAGCTCGGCCGTGTGAGCGGCACTATTTTCACAATGTTTTTGTCGCTGTTGGTTGCGGCTACCCTGATTCAGGTTTTGCACGCGGATTCGCTCAACAACGACACTCGAAACGTTCGCCCGGTTTACGACACCTACAAGGTGAAGCGCGGTGCCATTTTGGTGAACGGTCA
>JBEBBA010000075.1:0-3372 GCA_041158585.1 Actinomycetota bacterium | reverse complement strand
AACGAATCCGGTCGTGGGGAAACCAGCTTCTCTCAATCGGTACTCCAGAAGGTGAACGACTGTTCCGGGGATTTGAGTGCTGGGGCGCCACTGTGAGTACTTAGCGATTAGCTCGCTTCGGTTTCCCGAAACAGTGACACCAATCGGACGCGTGTGCGGAGCAGGAAATGGAATTGAGTGCACCCAAACAAATTCAGACACACCGAATAGATCGATTATGTGTTCAATGGAGTCGGCGAAGGCTTCCCACTTAAAATCCGGCTCGTAGCCGTTGAGGTATAGAAAAGGCTGGCCTATCTCATCACGGACCAGATAAACACCCAGCACGGCTGGCTCGAATGCTTCAAGGTGATCCATCTCGAAGAAAACCGCGGGGCGCCGAGACCGGTAATCGAGAAGTTCGTCATTGTGGAATTGGACAATTAACGTTGCATCAAGATTTGCGAAGACATTGCTCTCAAGTTGCGATACGCTTCCGCCGGCATCGGTAAAACCGGTGATTGTGCCAAGCATCTTTAGGCCTAGGGGCACAGAAACTTCGGTATTGACCAATGAAAATATCGAAGCGTTCACCGCTTCATTTTATCGCGCGTTAGGCTAGCAGGCATGACCATTCCTAAGCTCAGTTTTTCAACCAAAGTAACCGCGTTCACTAAGGGTTCGGCATACGTAATCGGCGTTGAACTCAAGTCCGGTAAGCCCACCATCATCGAGAGTGCAATCGCCACAGACGAGCTAAAGAAACTGGATCTGGATGGCTTCGGCGTGAAAGGTACTTTTGAGGCAGTAACTCGACTACCAGCTCCAAACGGTGCGGTCTTTCTGCTAATCGGCATCGGAAAAAAACAACTTACGGCCGATGCACTTCGGGAACTCGGTGGAGCAGCCGCTCGCAACCTGATTGACCAAAAAGAGTTGGTCTTTGGTTTGCCTACGGCAAGCAGGACGGAAGCAATTGCCCTACTTGAAGGCGCGAGCCTGGGCCAATACCAATTTGGCGCTTACAAAGGTCTCAACAAGTTGACAGGCGCTAAAACAGCCAAAATTACGGTGGTCACGACGCATAAACCAGCACCTGCATCCTTGCGCAGACTTGAAATTCTTTGCGAAACCGTTTCGAGCGTAAAGAACCTGGTCAACTCCCCCGCAAATGACATCTACCCTCAAACCCTCGCTGGAGCACTACAAAAGGCAGCGCGTGGCACCGGAGTAACAGTTGAAATTTGGGACGAAAAGCGGCTGGCCGCCGAAGGCTTTGGCGGCATTCTCGCGGTTGGAAAGGGGTCTAGTCGTCCTCCTCGCCTTGTAAAAATCGACTACAAACCAAAGGGAGCCAAGGCTCATCTAGCCTTTGTCGGAAAGGGCATCACCTTTGACTCGGGAGGTCTGTCGATCAAACCCGCCGCCTCAATGGTGGGCATGAAATACGACATGACCGGTTCCGCAACAGTAGGTCATGCAGCCTTGGCCATCGCAAAACTGGGTCTTCCAGTTCGAGTAACGGCATGGCTATGCCTCGCTGAGAACTTGGTTTCTGGCACTTCAACCCGACCAAGCGACGTTATCAAGATACGTAACGGAAAGACGGTAGAGGTAATAAACACCGATGCCGAGGGTCGGTTAGTGCTGGCTGACGGACTGTCCGTCGCAAGTGAAGCGAAGCCCGACCTAATTGTTGACGTCGCAACCCTGACCGGCGCAGCATCTGTCGCCCTGGGCAACCGAATCACCGGCTTGATGGGTCATGGCGACGCGGTAGAACGCCTTTCGAAGGCCGCTCAAGACGCTGGCGAAAGCGTCTGGCACATGCCGCTTCCTGAGGATCTACGTGTGCAACTGAACTCAGAAATCGCAGACATCGCAAACGCAAAGTTTGGGGCAAACGGTGGAATGCTCCTTGGCGGCTTGTTCCTGCAGGAATTCATCGGATCCAAAACAAAAGATGGCGAACAAATCTCTTGGGCACATCTCGACATCGCACCTACGGCAAACAACGACTTAGCGCCTTACGGCTACACCGGCAAGGGTGCAACAGGCGTCATGGTACGCACACTCGTTTCGCTCGCGGAGAGCTACACCTAAACCTGTAAAGTTATGAAGGACCTTTTTTCTAACCAGATGGAGCAACCATGGCCGACTACAACTTCGATCTAGTAATCCTCGGTGGTGGCAGCGGTGGCTACGCGGCTGCTCTTCGATCGGCTCAACTCGGAAAAAAGGTTGCTCTAATCGAGAAGGACAAACTCGGCGGCACCTGCCTGCACAGAGGTTGCATCCCAACCAAGGCCCTCCTACACTCCGCTGAAGTGGCCGATGTCACTCGTGAGGCAGCTGCGTACGGCGTTAACGCCACTTTTGGCTCCATCGACATGAACCAGGTCAACAAGTACCGTGACGGAATCGTCGACCGCTTGTTCAAGGGACTTACCGGCTTGGTAGGAAGCAAGGACATCATCGTTGTAAGCGGTGAAGGTCGACTCACCGGCCCTAAGACCGTGACCGTGAACGGCGACAACTACACCGGAACCAATGTTGTACTCGCCACTGGTTCATACAGCCGCACTTTGCCGGGGCTAGAAATTGGTGGCAGCGTAATTACGTCTGAGCACGCTCTTCAGCTCAACTTCGTACCAGGCAAGGTAATCGTCCTCGGCGGTGGCGTAATCGGTGTTGAGTTTGCGTCCGTTTGGAAGTCGTTCGGCACAGAAGTTACCATTGTTGAAGGCCTACCTCACCTTGTTCCAAACGAGGATGAGTCTGTTTCCAAGGGCCTCGAGCGCGCGTTCCGTAAGCGCGGCATCGACTTCAAGCTCGGCGTTCGCTTTGCTGGAGTTGAACAGACCGCAAACGGCGTAATCGTCAGCCTGGAAGACGGAACCAAGCTGGAAGCAGAACTCCTGCTCGTAGCTGTTGGTCGTGGCCCGAACACGGCTGGGATGGGCTACGAAGAGCAGGGCGTCGCAATGGATCGCGGATACGTCCTAACCAACGAGCGTCTCGAGACAAACCTCCCAGGAGTCTATGCTGCAGGTGACATTGTTCCTGGATTGCAATTGGCGCACCGAGGTTTCCAGCAGGGAATCTTCATCGCCGAAGAACTCGCGGGTCTAAAGCCAGTCGCAATCGACGAGAACGGCATCCCTAAAGTTACCTACTGCGAGCCTGAGGTGGCCAGCGTTGGCCTGAGCGAGGCCAAAGCAGCTGAGAAGTTCGGTGCAGAAAACATTTCCACCTACGAGTACAACCTCGGCGGTAACGGCAAGAGCCAGATTCTTGGGACCGCAGGTTTTATCAAGCTCATTCGACAGAACAATGGCCCGGTTGTTGGCGTCCATATGATCGGTTCACGAGTTGGAGAGCAGATCGGTGAGG
>JBEBBA010000074.1:0-5911 GCA_041158585.1 Actinomycetota bacterium | reverse complement strand
GAGCCGAAGGAATGGTTGCGGCCTGAATCGGGAACGGAGTCTCAGCGCCCATGCCCGAAAGAGCATCGAGGATGCGCTGGTGCAGACCCATGTCGGCGAAGGTTTCGACGATTAGCGCTTCGGAGTCTGGCACTGCGTCCAGACGCTCAAGAACTACGTCTTCGAAGAAAGCCTTCTTGTTTGGGGTGCGCTCACGAGCACCCTCAAAAGTGCGGTCGCGCGATTGGTCGCGCTCTAGGCGGTCACGGCGCTGGCCGTCACGCGATGCGTCGCGGTTGCCGTATTCGCGGCGAGCAGGTGCACCCGAACGGTCACCGAATGACTTGCGGCCTGGGCGCTCTTCGCGACGTTCAAAGTCGCGAGGACCACGGTCGTCACGGCGGTCGTCACGTGGACGCTCGTCGCGGCGATCGGTGCGTGGAGCCCATTCGCGGCGTTCACCGTCGCGAGCCGGACGCGCACTGCGGTCGCGGTCGCCGAATGAACGACGCTCGCCATCGCGCTGTGGACGCGAGTCGCGGTCGCCAAACGAACGGCGCTCGCCATCACGCTGTGGGCGGCCATCGCGGTCGCCGAAAGATCTGCGTTCGCCATCCCGAGCCGGGCGGCCGTCACGAGCTGTGCGGTCGCTTGCGCTGTGGCGTGGTTTGCGGGCGCCGTCGGTCGGTGGGGTCCAGTCGCGTCCGCGGTCTGGGCGGCCGTCACGGGTTTCGCGTGGCTTGAATGCGCCGTCGCGAGCCGGGCGGGCTGGTCGGTCTGTGTTCACACGCTCTTCGCGGTGTGGAGCGCGTCCGCCACGGCCATCTTCACGAGGCTTGTACGAACGGGTGGGTGCAGCTTTTTTACCGCGCGCGCGCGGAGTTGAATTGCCTTGGTTAGGCATAGTTTCCTTCTTCTGTTATGTACCTCAGCGGGAGTAGCGCCTCGGCGGTGGGTTAGTCAATCGCGCTATACCCACACACGAGAAGAACATCCGCAATACGGCGGAATCTCAAACGAAGGAAGACTGGAGGCAACTTGTGCCCCTGCAAACGACTAATTGTCACGAATTCGTAACGGTCTAAGGCTAACCGTTAAGAGCCAAAAAACCTAGGACTTCTTTTTATTCGGTTAGTCCGCGCAGCTTTAGCTCGGCCCAGAGGGTTGCATCCGAAGGCTCGACCAGCACGACTCCGTCGGCAAACTGAATCACCGGGATGTTCTTTCGACCAGCAATCTCCTCGGCTTCAGCCGCCAGGTCCGCAGATTTCTCAACATCGAGCTTCTCGTACTCGACACCCAAACCCTGCAGCAGCTTCTCGCTACGGCGGCAGTCCGAGCACCAGTCAGCGCCATACATTTTGACTTCAGACATAACTATTTCTCGTTTCTGTTTCGAAGGGTGATGGTCAGGTAAATGCCGGCCTCGGCGAGAAGTAAGAGCAGCAAAGCTGGAGTGAGCTTTTGAATAACCCAATTCTCCGACGACGCGTTTCTTAATGATTCCACTGCATCCAGACCGTAGGTGAAACCCATGATTGCAACTACGGAGCTGAACACGATCGAGAGCACGAAGTTGAGGTTTAGTGCTCCGGCACCAACAACTCGCTCGCGAGCCGCAATGCGCACGGCCGAGCGAGCCTTGACGGCAAAGTGGGTACCCAGAATGATCGCCGCGAGAATCAGCGACTGAATCACAACCCAAACCCAGGTTTCGATTTCACGGCTCGAGCCGTAAGCGATCAAACCGATGATTAGCGCCAGTGCGGTACCGATGATCGGAAGCGACCAAGCGAGTCCGAGCGCACGACGGCGGGGGTCTGCCGGCGCATTCTCTTCGTTCTCTGACTTCCTGAACACGGTTGCCTGCAACAGCACATAAACAACAACAACGGTCACCAGGATGATCGGGAGGTATACCTCGAGCAGTTTGTTAGCTCCCGGACCGTCGAAACCCATTCCAAAGGACGACAAGAAAGTGCCGATTGCAAAAATCGCACCCGCCACCATCGACAGCACAACAGCCAGGCCGTTGAAGCGGTAAACCGAGCGCGTGATGCCCTCTGGTTGCTTGACGTGCAGCGAGTCCGAGATGCTGAACGCAATCGACGAGGCAAGAGCAACTACAGCGATTCCGGCTAAGTATAGGTAAACCTCCCAGCGCAAACCAGGGTCGTTGTAGCCGTCACGAGTCGGCAGCTCAAAGTAGTTGGCGGTTAAAAACAACGACCAGGTTACGAGCAACCCAACCAGTGGCAGAAGCAGTGCAATACGTAGTTTCGAGTTCATAACTCGAGCCTACCGCTAGCCCTGTGTTGGAGCCTGTGGAGTCTGCGGCGGGTAAGGCGCCTGCCAAATTGGCCGTGGTGCGGTGGCGGTGCGAGCGCGAACGTCCATGAACAACAGGTGGACGCCAACGATCATCGCAGCAAGCAGAACCAGCGGCACAACCGTCAGCGGGTTGAGGTCCGAGGTTGGTCTTGAACTAGGTCCGCCGAAGAAGTCCATGTAGCTGAAGTTGTAAGTAACCAGAATGATCCACCAAAACATGCCGTTGATGGACAACCAGATGATGTGCATCACGAAGGCGAGGGTCTTAGCGCCAGCAACCTGCTGAAGCGGCTGACCGGTTGTCTCAGAGATGAACTTTGAAGCCTGCAAAGTCAGCTGCGAGGCCCAGAGAATCGAGCCACCAAAGATCGAAGCGACGAGCAACACTGCGAATCCACTAACCATCGCCGCGTCGTTCATCGAAGTGCCACGGGCAATTTCGGGTACTGCGATTACGCCGACAATGCCAGCAATCAAGAGACCCAGAATCGGCCACATGATGGCCTGGGTGATTTTGTTTCTTGCGCTCTGGTTAGTCAATTTCGTTTCCTCCCCGGTTGGCAACGAGTCCGAAGTAAACGCCATAGGCCACGATGCCGGCGTCGACGATGATTGGTAGGTAGGTGAGCACTAAGCGCTCAACAAATGGAGCATCACCGGTGAAGCCGAAGATGCTCGCAGAGAAGACGCCGAAACCGCCGAGGAAGATGAATGAGAGAGCGATGATGTTCATCACAAAGGCAAAAGTCTTCGAAGACTGGTGGTAACGACCCTCATCGGTGTTTGGGTCGAACGAAAGCATGCGGTACTGCTTGGTCGCCGAAGAGAAACCCCAGACGATGACAGTGACCATTGTGAGGGTCACGTAGGTGGCAACCGCCTCGCGGGCAAAGCCATTCGCGATGTTGCTGGTGATTAGGCGGTCTAGCGAAAACCACGCCAAGACACCGAAGATGCCGATCATCGGCCTCAGCGCTAATAGTCGTAGCTGTTTGATGCTGTCGGGCATTTTGTTCCCCCTTATAAACAAGTACGCGTTTGCGTATTCCCTTTATAGCACTTGCGGATTGCCAAATCATGTCTAATCCACAGGCTCGTAGGTAGGATTTCACGAGAAAAGAGGTGCCCCTTGACTATCGCTATTTGGATTCTTTCTGTTGGACTCGCCCTGTTTCTCGGTGCAGCCGGATTCATGAAGAGCTTTCGCCCGCTTGCCGAGATTCGCAAGATGCCTTGGACTGCCAAGTTCAAAGACAGCTCGATTCGTGCAATCGGTGTTGCCGAGCTACTCGGTGCCATCGGCCTAATCGCTCCGCTAGCCAGCGGAATCCTGCCTTGGCTTTCGATCGTTGCTGCGGTCTGCCTCGCAGTGCTTATGTTCGGTGCCGCGAGAACCCACGTTCAGATCAACGACCCGCGTTCGGCAATGGTCACCTGCGTTGTTCTAGGTTTCTGGGCGCTAGCAATTGCTGCGCTTCACTTAATCGCTCCGCTATTCCTATAAATAGGACGCCGTTTAGACGGTGACCTTCACGCCCCAGCGGCCGACAAACTCAACGCCCGGCTCGAGCCACATCAGGTCTCGCCCCGAGTTGAACGCGTTTGGCGCAGCCGTCGAAGGTTCGATTGCTGCCGCAAAGGTTTTGCCGCCATCAATGGTCGGAAAGTACGACGGCGTGAAAATGACGACGTGCTTGAAGGTTTCGTCTTGCCAAACGTCAAGCCCGCGGCCGTCCCCCACTTCTAGATAGGTGTGAGCAAGCCCTTCGGCGTCGCGCGGCAGGTTGGTGAAGTCTTCGTCGATGAACTTGTCTTTCACCTTGACGCCGCCACGCAGGTCGAAGTCGGAGCCGATGGTTGCCGCCTCGGCAACCGGAATCTGCCGGGGGTTAACCACGGTTAGCGTTGCCGCATCGGAGCGCAGGGTTAGCTCTCCGGTGTCCACGGCCGAAAACTTGAAGTACGGGTGAGCGCCGGTTGCATAGGGCGCTGGGTCAACGCTCTGGTTGACGGCTCGATGGGTCACGGTGAGTCCAGAGTCGTCTAGCGAGTAGGTGACAAAAGTCTGCACCATAAAGGGGTAACCCTCGGTCGGCACGATAGTGCCGCGCAAAGTAACCGATGTAGGTGTCTTTTCAACCAGCTCGTAGGCATGCTCGAGCAGCAACCCGTGGTTCGAGTTTTCTTGCTCAACCAGGGTGATCGGGTTCTGCAAAAGCCTCTCGCGATACTTCCACTGACCTTTATCTAGCCGGTTCACCCAAGGCGCCATGATCTGCCCGGCGCAGAGCGGAGCCTGCTGCCCTTCGCCGTAAGGCTCAACCAACTCGATTTCGCCGATGCTGAACAGGCGCAGCGAAGCACCGATCTGAGTGATTGTGGCGCTCAGGGTGCCTTTAGGGGTTGGATGCGTGAGCACAAACTGCGCTCCCGTTACGGCGGTGGCTTGCAAGTGAGTCAGCTACTTCTTTTCTGAAGGCAGCTCGGTGATCGTGCCGGTAATCATCGAAACCAGGGTGTCGCCGTCGAACAGGTTGGTCGGGGCGTCCTTGACGATTTTGCCAAGACGCAGAACGACGATTCGGTCGGTGACCTCCAAGACGTGAGGGAGGGTGTGAGAGATGAAAATCACACCCAGCCCCTTCGCCTTTGCTGCCTTTACGATCTGCAGAACCTCGCCAGCCTGGCGTGCGCCAAGGTGGTTGGTTGGTTCGTCCAGGATGATGACCTTTTTCGCCCACGAAACTGCACGACCAATAGCCACCGCCTGGCGCTGACCGCCAGAAAGCTGCGACACCGAACGGTCGGAAGCCGGAACGGCGATGCCGACGGCCTCCAGATCGTGGTGCGCTTCTTCTTCCATCTGCTTGCGAGCCAAGAAACCAAGTTTGCCCAGGAGGCCTCTTACAAACTTCTCGCGACCGAGGAAGACATTTTGCGAAACGGTTAGGTGAGGTGCCAAACCGCTCTCTTGATAAAGGGTTTCGATTCCGGCGTCGAGTGCCTGGCGCGGGTCATGCCAACGCACCTCTTTGCCGTCCAAGAAAATCTGGCCGCCATCGGCGTCGTGAGCGCCCGAAAGCACCTTGACGAGCGTTGACTTACCGGCACCGTTGTCGCCAACCAAGCCAACTACTTCGCCAGCGTGAAGCTTGAGGCTCGCGCCATCAAGAGCAACAACCGAACCGTAACGCTTCGAGACGTCTTTTACTTCGTAGATAACTTCGCCGGCCATTAGCGTGCACCGTTCTTCTTCTGGAGGGTTTGCACCGCAACTGCTGCGGCGATAAGAATTGCGACCACGATCTGCTTCCAGTCGGGGGCGACACCGGTCATGAGCAAACCGCTCTGCACGGTGAACAGAATCAGTGTGCCGAGGGCGGTGCCCCACATGCGTCCGATACCACCCATTAGCGATGCGCCACCGATAACGGTCGCCGCAATCGCGTAGAGCTCCATACCCGCACCAGACGAAGGCGAGCCTCCACCCAGACGCACGTAGGCGTAGAAACCGGCGAAGCCCGAAAGAGCGCCCGAAACCAGGTAGATCTTGGCGGTGTGACGCGAAACATTGATACCGGCGGCACGAGCAGCGAACGCG
>JBEBBA010000073.1:0-23926 GCA_041158585.1 Actinomycetota bacterium | reverse complement strand
GGCCGCGTTGGTGATCCACGGGATTGAGAAGAGGCTGAGTGTGATGCCGAAGGCCGAGAGTCGGATCACAATCGAAGTGCCAAAACGAAGGACGAGCTGGTTGGTGAAGATGAGCGGGAGCAGAGAGCCGACACCCGAGAGACCGATTATTAGGCCCCACTCGGCAAATACGACGCTGATCTGGTTGAGGATTTCGGGGATGCGCGGGAGCGTGCTCATCGCGGCGAAGCCCTGCGTGAAGAAGATTGCGAGAAGAGCCCGCTGGGCGGACTTAGCGCGTTGTTGAGCAATTGCTGGCACTAAATGGATTCCAGTTCAATTAGGAGCGCCTGCTCTGGGCGAAGCACGGGAGCCTTGAGCCCGACATGGCTGAGGAAAGCGCCGGTGGCTTGAACTTCTTGGGTCATCCAAGCCGGCAGGTGGAGGTTCATGTACTCGGCCGGGCCTGCTGGCGAGACAACCTTGATCTTGTAAATCTGGTCTTTCTGGAGACCTGAGAAGCGCAGATTGGTTGGGCGACTGTATTGCGAAGGTCGCAGTTGAACGGCCGAGAAGATTGCAAAGGTGGCAAAATCAGACACCACACCATGCTGCCAAGCGTTGTCTTCGCTCTGATCGACGCGAACCACCTTGCCGGTGTGAAGTAGGAATCGGGTGGCTTTGTAGTAGTCGATCCAGCTCTTGAGACTGGTGAGTTCTTCATCGCTGGCTTTGGTGAGATCCCATTCGAGACCAGCGTGACCCCAAAGTGCCGTTGCTCCTCGGAACGAGATGCTGAGGGTGCGGCCGGTTGAGTGCGCCTTGGTAGGGCCGATGTGGGTGCCGAGGTATTCGGGCGGAATCACGATTGTGGTGAAGCGTTGGATGCTCTGGCGCTCGAGAGCGTCGTTGTTGTCGCTCGTCCAGAAGCGGTCGGCGTGGTCGATCATGCCGAGGTCGATGCGCCCGCCACCCGAGGCGCAGGACTCGATCTCGAGGCCGGGGTGAGCGGCCTTGAGTTCATCGAACATTCGGTAGATCGCGAGGGTTTGCTTGCGAACGGTTGGCGCGTTGAAGTGACCCGGCTCGGTAAGGACTCGGTTGTGATCCCACTTGATGTAAGAGATTTTGTATGAGCTGAGAATTGCGCTGACCTGGTCGAAGACGTGCTGGTAAGCGCCTGGGTGAGAGAGGTCGAGCACCTGCTGGTCGCGGAAGGTTGGTGGCACGCGGCCGCCGGCTTGCAGGATCCACTCGGGGTGAGCGCGATAGAGGTCGCTGTCGGCGTTAACCATTTCGCCCTCGAACCAGAGACCGAACTCCATGTTGAGTGAGTTGACCAGCTTGGCTAGTGGGCCCAAGCCCTCTGGCCAGACATCGCGGCTGACCACCCAGTCGCCGAGGCCGGCGTGGTCGTCTCTTCGAGCACCGAACCAGCCGTCGTCGAGGACGAATCTTTCGACACCGATTTCGGCAGCTTTGTGAGCGAGCGCGCTGAGTTTGTCGAAGTCGTGGTCGAAGTAAACGGCCTCCCAGACGTTGAGGGTTACCGGGCGTGGGCCGAGGTGACCACGACGAGCGCGAACGGTTTCGTGGAATCTCTGGCTTGCCTGGTTGATGCCCTGGTTGGCGTAAACAGCCCAAACGGTTGGGGCCTCATATGTTTCACCTTCGGCGAGAACGACTTCGCCGGGTAGGAGGAGTTCGCCAGCGCCGATGCTGGTGCGACCGAGCGGAGTGCGCTCGATGATGTGACGGTTGTTACCGCTCCAGGCAAGGCTCATGCCCCAGGCTTCGCCGTGCTCGAAGGTTGTGCCTTCGGCTAGCGCGAACTGGACGAGCGTGTAGTCGTGGCCGGTTCGGCCCTCGCGACCCTCACGGGTCCACGAGCCGACCTGCAGTTTGTTGCGCTGTGGTTGGCGCTCGTTCATCCAACGGCCAGTGAAGTCTAGGCTCTCTGCAACGCGGTCGGGTACGGGAAGGAAAGTGGTGAGCGATTCGAGGTTGAACTCTGCGCCGAGGTTGGTGAGGCTCTGGGTGATTCGTAGCATGCCGCTCGGTTCGAGCACGAAGTGGGCTCTTACCTCGAGTTTTGCCTCGGTGTCTTCAGATACAAAGATGACGTCGTGGTCTGAGTTTTTAATTACGTCTTTGAGCGTGAAGAGTTGGCTGAAGTCTTTGCCGTTACGCGATCCGATGATGGTTGGGCGGCCGAGAAATCCGCGGGCGTTTTCGCGCCAGATGCCGATGACCTGCGGTTCGTCGAAGTCGCAGTGAGGCGCTGGGTCAAGCTGGGTGACTCTCACGTATTTGTCGGCGGTCTTGCCGATGTTCGCACCCCAGTGCACAACGTTTGGGGTGCCGTAGGTGAAGTCGATGATGACCTGAACGTCGTTCGAGATCATCGAAACCAAATTGGTGAAAGGCATACCTAAACTTTAGGACTTAGCAACGCGCAAAAAGTCTTCGCGTTCAACCAGTTTCACGCGTTCGCGACCTTCTGCCTCACCGAGGGCAACCTCGTGTGCGTCGATCTTGAGCCACTCCGGCCAGCCGACATAGTCAACCCCGCGGCTCTCCAAAAGCTCGACGACCGACTCCTCTGAGGGAGAGGTTGGCTGCCACCAGGTTGGCTTGTCGTTGATCAGGTTGGTGATGGTTTCGAGGGCGTCACTCTTGGTGTGACCGATAAGACCAACCGGACCGCGCTTGATCCAGCCTGTTGCGTAGATTCCGGGAGCCACGCGTCCGCCATCGTTCGGGATGACGCCGTACTTGCCGTCGTAAGGAACCTCCGGGAGTTCGCTGCCGAAGTAACCTACGGCTCGGTAAACAGCTTGGACTGGGAACTGGCGGAATTCGCCGGTGCCGACAACGCCACCCTTGCCATCTAGCTTGGTGCGCTCAATCTTGAAGCCGACGACTTTGCCGTCGTCGCCGAGAACCTCGACTGGCGAAGAGAAGAAGTGCAGGTGGAGACGGCGCTTAGCGCCGGTGTCCTGCGGCTCCTCGCGCAAGCCCTCGAGGGTGTTGACCATAACGCGGGTCTGGTTGTTCGAGTCGATTGCCTCGCGAGAAGCGTCGTCGTATTGGAAGTCTTCGTCGTAAACGATGCAGTCAACGCCGTCGATGTGGGTTGCTTCGCGCAGCTCGAGTGGCGAGAACTTGACCTGGGCGGGGCCGCGGCGGCCGAACACGTGAACGTCGGTGACCGGAGAATCCTTTAGTCCTTCGTAAACGTTGGCGGGGATGTCGGTGGCGAGCATCTGCTCTGGCAATTTGACCAACACGCGAGCGACGTCGAGTGCGACGTTGCCGTTACCGATCACGGCTACCTGCTTGGCGGTTAGCGGCCAGGTGCGTGGGAAGTCCGGGTGGGCGTCGTACCAGTTGACGAACTCGGCTGCGCCGAACGAACCCTCGAGGTCGATGCCCGGGATGTTCAGGTCGGCGTCTTTGACAGCGCCGGTTGCGAAGATAACGGCGTTGTAGTGCTGCTTGAGTTCTTCGAGGGTGATGTCTTTCCCGTATTCGACGTTGCCGAAGAAGCGAATGTCACCTCGGTCTAGCACTTCGTAGAGTGCGCGAATGATGCCCTTGATTCGCGGGTGGTCTGGAGCGACGCCGTAGCGCACGAGTCCGTAAGGCGCTGGTAGGAGGTCGAAGAGGTCAACCGAGACGTCGAAGTCGCGAAGCTCTGATTTGATCAGCAGGTCTGCTGCGTAGATACCGGCCGGACCGGCGCCAACAATGGCAAGTCTCAACTTGGACATTTGAACCTTTGGTTAGTTGTTTCGATCGACCACTGCGGCTGCGAAGACGGTTAACGCCTTCTTCACCGAGCCTTCGGGTAGGGGTGCGAGGGCTTCGACGGCTTCGTCGGCCCAACGTTTTGCTTCGAGGTAGGCGAGCTCGGCCACCTCGTGGTTACGGAGGCGAGTGACAACCTCGGCTAGAGCTTCATCTGACTCTAGGTCGCCGTCGATCAGTTCGAGGAGCTCGGCTGCGCTCGGGTCGGTTTCGGCGCGTTCGCGAAGCAGCAAGACCGGCAAAGTTGGCACACCGGCGCGGAGGTCGGTGCCGGGAGTCTTGCCAGAGGGGCCTTCGGCGGAGATGTCGATGACGTCGTCGATGAGCTGGAAGGCTACGCCGATCTTTTCGCCGAACTGGCGAACTGGCTCGTCGAATTCTTCTGGAGCACCCGAGAACAGGATTCCCATCTGGGCGGCTGCTGCGATTAGCGAACCGGTTTTGTCGGCGAGAACCTGAATGTAGTGCTCTCGCTTGTTGACGCCTTCGCTCGGGCCGAGGGTTTCGTGCAGTTGGCCTAAGCACAGGCGTTCGAAGGTGTCGGCCTGCAAGGTCAGAGCCTTCATTCCGAGCTTCGATACCAACTGAGACGCGCGGGCGAAGAGTAGGTCGCCGGTGAGGATGGCGACGTTGTTGCCCCAGATGTTCTGAGCGGTCGCGACACCGCGACGGGTCGGGGCGTCGTCCATCACGTCGTCGTGGTACAGGGTGGCGAGGTGAGTGAGCTCAACGACGACCGCAGCGTCGATGACGTCCTGCGATTTGGAGTCTCCGAACTGTGCGGTGAGCAAGACAAGGACTGGGCGGAGGCGCTTGCCACCCGCTTCGACGAGGTGGCGAATCGAAACCTTCGCGATCGGGTCGGTGTGCTCGGTTGCTTTGAGTAGGCCGACTTCGACTCGCTCGAGACCTTCTTCGATCTTGGCCAGCAGCGCGCGATCGGCAACGCCTCGCAGTTGCTTCGGAAGTTTTATGCTCACTTGCTCGCCTTCGCTGGTTTGTAACCGATGTGCAAGGCGACGATGCCCAAAGTTAGATTCTTGTAGCTGACCTTCTCGAAACCGGCTGCGCTGACCTTGGCGGCTAGTTCAACCTGGTTCGGCCAAGCCAGGATCGACTCGGCGAGGTAGCTGTATGCCTCAGGGGTCTTGCTGAAAAGGCCAGAAAATCCAGGGAGGAGCTTGCCGAGGTAGAAGTTGTAGAACGGGCGAAGGGCACCCAAAGGCTTAGAGAATTCGCAAATTACGATCCTGCCGCCGGGCTTGGTAACCCGAAACATCTCGGCGAGCGCCTTCTCGACATCGACAACGTTGCGAAGACCGAAAGAGATAGTGGTCGCGTCGAATTCGGCGGCCTTGAAGGGGAGCTTGGTGGCATCGGCGAAGACGAACTCGATTTCTGGGTGACGCTTGCGACCGACAGCGAGCATGCCTTCTGAGAAGTCGCCGGCGACGACTCGAACGCCGTCTTTGAGGAACGAAACTGATGAAGCACCTGTGCCGGCGGCTAAATCCAGGATTGACTGGCCGACCCTCGGGTCAACCGCTTTTTCAACCTTCTTGCGCCAGCTTCGGTCTTGACCAAAAGAAAGCAGACTGTTGGTCAAATCGTAGGTGGGGGCAACTTCGTCGAACATCGCGGCAACCTCGGCGGGTTTCTTGGCCAGGGATGCTTTACTCACTAGTCAATTCTAACCGCGCCCCTGTTCGGGGCATTCCTTCGGGTTTATTCGCCGTAGAAGTAGTCGGTCTTCTCGCCGGAGCGACGAGCGCGAATTGCGCGAACGCCGACCATGCCGCCGAGAGTGGCGGCGCCAAGGGCTACAGCACCCAGGCCGACAACAGCGGTGTCAACAAAAACGTCGGTCGGTGTCTTGCGGGTTGGTAGCACGCGCTGAACCTGAATTGGCTCACTAATCGCGCCTTCGTCAACTTCGCCGCTGAAAACCTTGTCGTCTGGGAGGTGGCTGTGCTTGCCATCAGGGCCGATCGGGCGGGCTGGGCGAACACCGGCCTTGTTTGGGTCAACGACAACGGGAGGCATTACGAAGGTGCCTTCGTCGTCGTCTTCCTCTTCAAAGCCACCGGTGTATTCGTCGTCGTCCTCGAAGTCTTCGTCTTCGTCTTCATGATCTTCGTCCTCGTGGTCTTCGTCCTCGTAGCCATCTTCGTCTTCAGCGAAGACAACCTTGGCAGAAACCTGAGGCGTCGATGGAGTCGCCGCGACGGCTGCCTGAGCGCCGACCGGAAGGCCAATGAAAGCCGCTAGCGTGATCGCTGCGATGAGCTGCTTCTTGGACATCTGGACTCCAATTCTGGGAAGGTTCGAACAATGACTAGGTTAGAAGTAGAGACTTCGGCAATAAAGGTTTTTTGCCATCTTCACAGCCAATACTCAGGTCAGGACTTTCTTGCTGAAACTAGCCACCGTTGAATTGCCAGAGGCAATGCGCGGCGCACTCATCGAAATGCTGCCCGAGAACCCTACGGTTTTCGTGCGCAACGGTGGCGGAATTATTGGTTTTGGCGAGGCCCTGCGCCTTCGTGCCAGCGGGCCTAACCGCATAAACGACCTTGCCGATCAGTGGCGCGACACCGTGGCTAGCGCTCTGGTGAGCGATTCGGTCAACCTCCCCAGCACCGGACTCGTGGCTTTTGGCTCGATCGCGTTCGCCGATGAGTCCAGCGCCGAGAGCGTCCTGATTGTTCCAGAAGTCATCGTCGGTTCGAGAGACGGACGCATGTGGCTGACCCAGATCGAGGGGTCGAAGTGGCCCGCGTTCAAGCCTTACCGCGAAAACCAGCCCGTTTCGCTGACCCCTGGCAAGCAAAGTCGAGCTGGCTTCGAAGCTAGTGTGCAGAGTGCGATTGATGCGATCTCTAACTCGGCAGCCGAGAAAGTTGTTTTAGCCCGCGATCTGACCGGAGTCGTTGCCTCTGGGTTCGACCTGCGCCCGGTTTTGGCAAAGTTGGCAGGCACATACCCGAGCTGCTGGGTTTACTCGGTGGACGGCACCTTCGGTGCTTCACCCGAGTTATTGGTGCGCGTTTCCCACGGTCAGGTTTCGGCTCGAGTACTAGCTGGCACAGCCGGTCGCGGAACCGACCCGGCAGTTGATCAAGCCATTGCGGCCGCCCTGGCCGGCTCAAGTAAGAACGTTGCCGAACACGCGTTTGCGGTGGACTCGCTGGTGCAGGCGCTAGAACCGTTCTGCGATCATGTCGATGCCGACCCGCAGCCGTTTAGCCTCGCACTGCCTAACGTTTGGCACTTGGCGAGCGACGTGCACGGTGTTTTGAAGCAGGATTCCTCGGTGCTCGACCTTGCATCGGCTCTTCACCCGACGGCGGCTGTTGCGGGCACCCCGCGCAAGAACGCGCAAGAACTGATTAGCCAGCTCGAACCCTTTGACCGTGGACGCTATGCCGGCCCGGTCGGCTGGATCGGTGCCGATGGCGATGGCGAGTGGGCTATCGCTCTGCGCGGTGGGCAATTCGATGGCTCAACAATCACCGCCTACGCGGGTTGCGGAATTGTGGCGGAGTCGGAGCCAGCCGCCGAACTTGCCGAAACTGATCTAAAGTTCCAGCCGATTCTCGGCGCACTTTCTTAGAGCGAAACTTCGATAACTACGCGCCCAGGCGTGCCGAGCGCTTTGGCCAGCTCGACTTCGTTGCCAACCGGGATGTGTAGCCAGCCGTAAGCGGCAGCGAGGGTGGCGAGGTTGACGTTTTGCGGAGTGCGGAACAAGCGCTCAAATTTGCGGTCGTCGAGTTGCTTGCGCATTTCTAGGGATTCGAAAATTGTGCCGCCGTGGTCGTTAGCAACGATGACCTGAAGGTCGATGGCCGGGTCTCCAGGGTCGATGGCAAGTGAACCAACGTCGTGCAAGAAAGTGATGTCGCCCATTAGAGCACGGGTGCGCTGACCGGTGACCAGAGCGATTCCGGTAGCGGTTGCTATCGTCCCGTCGATTCCCGCGAGTCCGCGGTTGGAGAACACATTGACAGACTTCGCCGGCGCCCAGGTTTCGGCTTCGCGAATCATCCGCGATGCGCCCAAAACTAGGTTCTCGGCACCCTCGGTTGCCTGCCAGACCTGTTCGACCAATTCGCGTCTGGTTAGCTCGCCGTTCACCGGCGCTTTGAGGCGCAGCTGTTGGTCGGCGATTCGCCACTCTTCTAGCCAAGATCCAGCCGGTTCGCTATCGACGGTTAGCTCATCGACAAACGCGCTTGCTCGACCACCAACGTTGAAGTGGCCCATCGCTTTTGAGCGGACGACGATAACCTCGACGCCCTCTCGAGAGAAGAGGCCGATAACCTGACGACTCAGGGTCGGCTTGCCAAACACGATAACTCGGCCGATGTTGTCGGCCAGATCCCTGCGTTCGGTGAGGACTAATCGGTAACCGAGAATCGCGTTATCGCCGAAGCGCGCTCCCGAGGATGGCTCGGCAAGCAGCGGCCAGCCAAACGCCTCGGCAAGTTCGGTTGCCTCGGGCCCAGCCTCTGCACCCGCAACGACAATCGTGGGCACAGTGCCGTCCAACAATGCGAATTCGAGCGAATTGGAAGTCGGCTCGGCAGTGACCGGCGAAACCTCAAGTGTCGAGGCATCCGGTTCGGTTGATGAGAGCGGCTCACGGAAGGCAAGATTTAGTTGCACGGGGCCGGGCTGGCCACCCGATTCGCCGAGTGCACTTTTTAGCGCGGTATCGACGACGTAGCGAAGCTCATCTTTGCTCGGGCTGGTCTCGGTTGGTGCTTCGAGGTCGTAGCAAGCGCGAACGGCGTCGCCGAAGATCCCGATCTGGTTGGTGGTTTGGTTTGCGCCAACACCGCGTAGCTCGTGCGGCCGGTCGGCGGTTAGCAAAATCAGTGGGACACCGGAATGGCTCGCCTCTAGGACGGCCGGGTGGAGGTTCGCCACGGCGGTACCCGAGGTGACAATCAGTGCGGTTGGTTGCCCAGCTGCGAGGGAGGCACCGAGCGCGTTGAAACCGAGTGAACGCTCGTCGATCCGAACGTGGAGGTCGAGTTTGTCGGCGTCGGCAAGTTGCAGGGCGGCAACCGCAAGGGCTTGGCTACGCGCACCGGGAGCAAGGAAAACGTGTTCGACACCGCTGGCCGCCAAAAGGGCCATCAGCTCCGCGGCAACTCTTTGGGCTGGGCTAGACATTAGGGCCGGGCTCGGTTGATCGCCCGTCTTCATCGCCCTCTTCGCGCAGACGCTTCGAAAGGTCACGCAGGAACTCTGGGTCGTCGTCTGGGGCGACGGTCTTCTTTGGTGTCTTGTCTCGGCCGACCGGGCGTCCGAGGGTCAGGTAGAACAGGCCGCCGAACGGGGTTAGGAAGATGCAGATTAGGACCCAAGCCCACTTGGGGATCAGGCGAACCTCGCGTTTGTCGGCGCTAGCCGCGAACACCGTGACGAAGACGGTGAAGATGACAAGTGCGCCGATGCCGTAGAGCAAGAACTTCATGTAACAACTCTAACCAGCGCAAACTTAGACTTGAACTGTGAAGAATCCTTGGCTGTACATTCTTGCCCGCCTCGCCGCGTTCGGCGTTCCGCTCGGCATCCTGCTCGCACTCAACTTTCACCCGATTTACTCGGTAGCCATCGCGACGGCTCTGGGCCTAGCTTTCTCGCTGTTGTTTCTGAGCGGCACCCGTGAAGAGCTGAGTAAGCGACTCTACGATCGCTTCAACCGCGAAACCGAGGGTGAAACCGCCGAGGATCTAGACGACGACGGTGAGGCCGTAACTGAGCAAAAGCCCGTACGCAAGCGCGGCAAAGCTAGTTAACTTCAGCGCCAAAACATACTCTTTGGCCGTTTCGGCCGTTGCCACGATGATCGTGAGCGGAATCAAAAGAAACAGCACGCCGTAGGTAAATCCCGCCGCCGAGAAAATGAGCGCGTAAGGGAACAGCAGGACCATCGGCAACCACAGGAACACAAAATAGATGACTAGCGCCCAGCGCTTGCCGACGCGAACAGCGAGCGTCTTTTTGCCAGCGGCGGTGTCGGTCGCGATATCGCGCACGTTGTTGATCATCAATACCGCCGACGCGAAAAGACCCATCGAAACAGCAGCACCAGAAGCCCAGAGAACAGCGTCTGGGTTCACGAAGAAGTTTTCAACCTGGACAGCGACCGTGCCGATAGTGGCAACGAGACCGAAGAAGATGAAAACGAAAAGCTCGCCGAACCCTGCGTATCCGTAGGGGCGCTTACCTCCGGTGTAGAACCATGCGGCGACGATGCAACCCGCGCCGACGGCGATGAGCCACCACATCGAGGTGATGAAGACGATCGCGAGCCCAGCCACAGCGGCGAGACCGAAGAAGGTGAAGGCGACGTTCCGCACAGACTTGGCCGAGGCGAGTCCGGCGCCGGTTAGCCGCAAAGGGCCAACTCTGAAGTCGTCGGTGCCGCGGATTCCGTCGGAGTAGTCGTTGGCGTAGTTCACACCGATTTGGAGGAAGACAGCCACGGCGAGCGCGAGGAGAGTTAGTGGCAAACTCTCGGACTGAATTGCATCGGCGACTCCGTAACCGACGGCCACCGGAGCAACCGCCAGGGGCAGGGTGCGCAAACGAGCACCCGAGATCCAGTCAACCAAAGTTGCTCGCTGGCTACTCCTCTTCGACATCGCCTCTCCTCACTCGCTCTTGAAAGTCCAAAAAGTTTTTGCGCAGAGCCTCAAGGTCTGGCTTGCCGTTTTGCAGCATCGGCAGTTTGTCGATGGCGGCCCAAACCGCCGCCTTCGCGGCAATACCGAACTGAGCGACCGCTGCTTCGGGGTCGACTGGGGCGACGTCTTGCCCGCTGTAAACCACGTAAGCCAAGAAGCTTTGGCCGAAGTCCGGGTGCTCTAGGGGCAGCACCACAACCTCGCGAGCCTGCGGGTGTGCGAGCACCCACTGCTCAACCCAGTCGAGC
The DNA here is from genome assembly GCA_041158585.1 of Actinomycetota bacterium. GTDB lineage: Bacteria > Actinomycetota > Actinomycetes > Actinomycetales > Microbacteriaceae > Rhodoluna. Next base: position 13,188 of record JBEBBA010000073.1, on the reverse strand, counting down.
GATAGTTTGAGGCCACCGGAGTTGATGACTCGATCGACCCGACCCAGCACACGAAGCTTTCCGTCTGGCTGAATTTCGCCGAGGTCATTGCTGACCCACTGCCCGTCGAGGCCGTTGGCCAAAACAGGTCCGCTAATCGCGATGCGCCCGTCTGGCATGAGTGATGCGTCAACTCCCGGCAGGGCTACGCCGTCGTAAACACAGCCGCCCGAGGTTTCGGTTGAACCGTAGGTGACAACGACTTTGACGCCTAGCTCACGAAGCATGCTGACCACAGCGAGGCTCGGCGCTTGCCCGCCAACGAGAATCGCGTCGAAACGACGCAGCTGCTCGAGCACGAAATCATCGGATCCAGCGGCGGCAGCTAAACGGTTCACCTGAGTTGGCACTAGAGCTGTGTACTTGCGCCCGCCCTTCATCAGGCTGGCGGCTCGGGCGAATCCTTCGGCCGTGAAAGGCATCGAAGTGTTGGTCAGCACCGGCTGGGTGTCGGCGAGAAGTGAGCGCACCATCACCTGGATTCCAGCGATGTAGGTAATCGGCAGGCAGAGCAACCACTGGCCTGGCCCGCCAAGCGCGACCTCTGTCGCCTTAGCGCTGGCAATCAAAGCCTCGGCGGAGAGTTCAAACATTTTCGGCTTGCCGGTTGAACCGCTGGACTCAACCAAAATGGCAACGTCGTCGTTCACGGTCTCGGGTAGGTCGGTGTGCTCACGGTCGCAAAAGTGAATGGCAAGTCGGTTCTCTAACGCTTCACCGAGCGCCAGTAGCGCTGCCACCGGGTCGGTGGATGGAATCCTCTTCAGCGGTTTAGCCATTAGAAGTGCCAGGGAAACCTTGACCAGTTTGGTTCGCGCTTCTCAAGAAAGGCATCGCGCCCCTCAACCGCCTCGGCGGTTCCGTAAGCCAAACGCGTTGCTTCGCCCGCCAGAATTTGCTGACCGACTAACCCGTCGTCAATGGCGTTGAACGAATACTTCAGCATTCGGATCGACTGCGGCGACTGGCCGAGGATTCGCTCGGCCCAGGCAACACCGGTCGCCTCGAGTTCGGCGTGCGGCACAACGGCGTTGACCAACCCGATTTCGTAAGCGCGCTTGGCGTCGTATTCGTCGGCGAGGAAGAAGATTTCGCGGGCTACCTTCTGGCCGACCTGCTTCGTGAGGTACGCGCTTCCGTAGCCGCCGTCGAACGAGCCGACAGTTGCGTCGGTTTGCTTGAACATGGCTTTTTCGCTCGCGATGCTGAGGTCGCAGATCACGTTCAGCGAGTGCCCGCCACCGGCTGCCCAGCCTGGAACGAGTGCGATGACAACCTTTGGCATGAAACGAATGAGGCGCTGGACCTCGAGAATGTGTAGGCGGCCGGTCGAGTGGGTGCCGTCCTCGTACTGGTATCCGTCGGCTCCGCGGACGCGCTGGTCGCCACCAGAAGAGAAAGCCCAACCGCCATCTTTAGGCGACGGCCCGTTTCCGGTTAGCAAAATGACGCCGACTCGTGAGTCCTCGGCTGCGTGCTGAAGAGATCTGGCCAGTTCGTCAACGGTTTGCGGCCTGAAGGCGTTGCGCACCTCAGGGCGGTTGAACGCGATGCGCACCACACCAAGAGTCATGTGCTTGTGGTACGTCACGTCTTGGAGCTCGCCGAAGCCGGGCACCTCGTGCCAGATTTTCGAATCGAACAGCTCAGAAACCTCGTTAGCCATGCTTCTAGACTAACAACGTGACTCAACCAGACTTTCTTGAGCTAGCCGCCAACGCGGTGGTGGTCTCGCTGCCCATGAAAGTTGCCTTCAGAGGCATCCGCGAGCGCGAAGCACTTCTGTTCGAAGGTCCAAACGGTTGGGCGGAATGGTCGCCCTTCGTCGAGTACGAAGACCACGAGGCTAGAGTCTGGCTCGACGGAGCGCTCGAGCAAGCCTTTGGTCAGCCGCGTGAGGTTGGCAACGTCAATGTGAACGCGACCCTGCCGGCCGTGAACCCCAGCGAGATCTCCGGAATCCTCAGCTCTTTCGGTTCTTTCGACACCGTCAAGATCAAGGTCGCCGAAGCCGGGCAGAGTATTGAAGACGACCTCGCCCGCGTGGCTAAGACGCGCGAGCTCTACCCAATGGCGCAGCTCCGAATCGACGCCAACGGCGGTTACACCGTTGAGCAGGCACTAGAGGTCGCCGAGAGGGTTGGCGAACTCGACTACTTTGAACAGCCCTGCCGAACCATCGGCGAACTGGCCGAGCTGCGAGTCAAGCTTCGCGGTGCTGTGCGAATTGCCGCTGACGAATCGGTTCGCAAGGTTGAAGACCCGATGGCGGTCGTTCAGGCTGGCGCTGCCGACGTCCTCGTTTTGAAAGCCCAACCTCTTGGCGGAGTCACCAATGCGCTTCGCATCGCGGCGGAATGCGGACTGCCCGTAACCGTTTCGAGCGCACTCGAAACCCGTATCGGATTGCAGGCAGGGTTTGCTCTAGCGACCGCGCTGGGAGGCACCACCGCCCACGGTCTCGGCACAGCGAACTTCTTTGTGAACCAGGAACCATTTGGGCAGCTGGCAGACCTTGACCGCCGAACCTGGTGGTTGGAGCGTTTGGAAAGGTGCTTGTCGATAGTTTGAAGCTTGAACTCAAAAACCTCGCCGAGGTTGCCGACGCAGATCTACAAAAGCTCTTCAACGACGAACGCGTAATCAAATACATGCCTCTGGCCGAAAGACCAGTGAGCCTCGAATGGGTGAGCGAATGGAAGCGCGGCAAATCGGACCTCTGGGAGTCGCCTGATTTTGGGCCGTGGGGTGTTTACCTCAACGACCGTTTTGCTGGTTGGGCCGGCTTGCAACCAGACGGTGATGCCTGTGAACTAGCCGTGGTGCTGAGCCCGTGGGCCTGGGGTAGAGGCATGCAAGTTGCTGAGCAAACGCTCGCCAGGTGGCGGGAGCTTGGCCTAAACCTACCGATTTACGTTTACCTGCCGGTGGCAAGGCGCCCAGAGCGAATTGCCGAGAGACTCGGTATGCGATTCGTAAAAAACTTCACGTGGTCTGGAGAAGAGTTTGTTCAGTTCGAACTCTTATAGTCCCGAGTAAACGTGCAGCCCCTTGAAGTAGAGGTTCACGATTGTGAAGTTGAAGATGATCGCGGCAAAACCCACTAGGGCTAGCCAAGCCGAACGCTTGCCCGACCAACCGCGAGTCGCGTTGGCGTGGAGGTAGCCTGCGTAAATTGTCCAGATGATGAAGGTCCAAACCTCTTTGGTGTCCCAGCCCCAGTAGCGGTGCCAGGCGCGCTCGGCCCAGATCGCGCCGGCGATCAGAGTGAACGACCAAAGAATGAAGCCGACCACGTTGAAGCGGTAGCTGAGGCGTTCCATTTTGTTTGCCTCTGGGAACACGGTGAGCACACGGCGAACCAGCTTGCTGAACTTGCCCTTGGCGTTTTTGATGAGGTCCCACTCTTTGAGCAGGTACGCGATAGCGAGCGCAGCGGCGATGTTGAAAAACGCGGTGGACAAAACGGCGACCGTGACGTGAATAATCAACCAGTAGCTCTGCAGGGCAGGCATCAGCGTCTTGATTTGAACGTAGAACGACGTGGTTGCAACACCGAGGATCAACAGCGTGAATCCGTTGATAAAGACGGCGATTGAGCGAATCTCTTTGACGGCGAGTGCGGTCAGGAAGATCAGAACCAGCAGGAACGAACCCGAGATTGCGAATTCGTACATGTTTGCCCAAGGCACTCGGCCGGCCGAAATTCCGCGAGTAACAACACCGATGCCGTGAGCGAGAGCGCCTAGACCGAGGGTGATGAAACCGGCCAGTTGCAAGCCGCCCGCTGCGTCACGAAGCTTCTTTTTCTCGCTAGTGGCGCGAGCGATGTGGAAGACCAAAATCAGGAACGAGACCGTGTAAATCGCCATCGCCAGGTAGATGAAAACCAGCGATGTCGAAGCTAGGGCAATGTCCAGGATTGGTCTGTTCACTTTTTACGCTTTCTTGTTTCTCTTGGTCGAAAGTTTCTCTTTGAGCTCGGCTACAACTTCTTCGAGCCTGGCGTCGTCGCCCTTTGCAAGAGCAGCAACCTCAAAACCGCTCGAAGTCTTCCGCACCCAAACGCGTCTGCGCGGAATCAGTAGCGAGGTGATTAGTCCGGCGAGGCTCAGCAGAGCGAAAAGTAAAACCCAACCCTGGGTCGGGTTGTGATCGATGTCCAGAGATGCGTAACGCTTGGTGCCCTCCCAGGTGACAGTGCCGAGACCTTCGGGCAGCTCTGCGGTTTCGCCGATCTTGCTCAGCTCAACCTTTGGGCGGTCCTTGCCACCGGCGACCTGCTTTAGGCCGTGGACGCTGAGGGCGAAAACGTTTGATGGAATGCCCGAGTCGAGCCCGAGGTCGCCAACATAAACGCTCATGGTGAGTTTGGGGTTCAGTTCGCCTGGGAACCCAGAGGTGAGCGCACCCGTCTTCAACTCGGCCACGGTCGGGTAGTAGAAAGACAGGATGCCGATCTGCTCAGGCTGGGCGTCAGGAAGTTTGATTACGCCGAGCGACGTGTAGTTCGCGTCCTGGGCAAGGTAGATCACGGGGCCGCTGAACGAAATCTGCCCGTCGGCATCGCGGAAGGTAAGCACAGGCGCGTAGCCGTTGCCGGTGAGGAAAACGTTCGCGCCAGGCAGCTCGAGCGGTTCATTGACACGAATAAGAGCCTTCTTGGACTCGCCATCGACGGAGAGCTTTGAACTCACGAAAGCGCGGAAGTCGGTTGGGGTGCCGATGTTGGATGGCTGCAGGTCGAAGTCCGATTCAAACTTCTCAAGCTTCAAAGAGAAAGGGGTTAGCGAGTTTTTGTCGAAGAAGGTGCCCGGCGCGAACGAGTCGTAGCTGGCAAGGTTGTTCACGAAGGTTTCGCCTTCGATCAGCACGCGCTGACCCGAGAACGAGAGTCCGCCACCGACGGCAACCGCGATCAGCACACCGACAAGCGAGACATGGAAGACGAGGTTGCCGGTCTCGCGAATGTAACCGCGCTCGGCACGAACCAGGTCGCCCTCGACAAGTACGCGGTAGCGCTTGGACTTCAGAAGTGCGGCTGCCTCGGCAATGGTTTTAGCCGAACCGGTGAACGTGGCCTTGGCCGGTAGGCGCGAGAAGCTCTTCGGTGCTTCGGCAGGGGGTGAAACCATCGCCTTTGCGTGAACGATGGTGCGGGGAACTACGCAGCCGATGAGCGAAATGAAAAGCAGGATGTAAATGGCCGAGAACCAGGGCGACGAATAGACGTCGAAAAACTTGATGAGATCGAGCCACTTTGCGAGCTCGGGCTCTTTCTCGAAGAACTGTGTCACGCCGTTTGGGTCAGCCGACCGCTGAGGGTAGATCGAACCCGGCACGGCAGCAGCGGCAAGCAGCAGGAGCAGGAAGAGCGCTGTACGCATCGACGTCAACTGACGCCAGAACCAACGCAACCAGCCGGCTAGCCCGATTTCGGGCGATGCTACTTCGTCGGAGTCAATGTGATCAGATGGCCGGCGTAAACGGGAGCCACTCATTGATCACCTCCAAGAACTTCGAAGTCATCCACTGCCAGTTACCGGTGAGCATCAGGAGGCCGACGAGAATCAACGTCACGCCACCGAAGATGTTGAAAGCGCGAATGTGCTTCTTCACAAAAGCGACCGAGCGACTCATCCAACGGAAGCCGGCGGCAACCAGGATGAACGGGATTCCAAGACCGATCGAGAAAAAGACTCCGAGGATGATGGCGTTGGCCGCCGTTCCCTCCTGAGTCGAAAGCATCATCACGGTGCCCAGTGCCGGGCCGATGCACGGGGTCCAACCGAGTGCGAATGCAATGCCGAGTAGTGGAGCGCCGGCCAAACCAACCTTGGGTCGGAGGCTCGGCTTGATCGTGCGCTGCATGAACTTGGTCATGCCCATCATCACGAAACCAAACAGGATCACGATTGCGCCAAAAACACGTTCGATAACGTCGCGGAACGGCAAGATCGAGCCGGCAAACCCGGAGACCATCGTTAGCGAAACGAAGACGAGAGTGAACCCGAGGACGAAAAGCGAGGCCCCGAGGATTACGCGCGGGCGCTCACCCGCGGTGCCCGAGACGTAGCCGAGGTAACCGGGCACAAGCGGCAAGATGCAAGGCGAGAAGAAGGTGATCAACCCGGCTAGCAGCGCGATCGGAATCGCCGCAAATAGCGAACCGGTCATGATGATTTCTTGCATCACTTCTCCTCTAGGGTCGTGCGAATCAGCGTTCTCAAAATCTTGATGTCGATGCGTCCGATTACGCGGGCTGCCACGCGACCCTCGCGGTCTAGCACGAGAGTGGTGGGCACGGCGTCCGGGGTAACGATGCCGGTGTAGGCGAGAACGACGTCGCCAGACTCGGCATCCATAACCGATGGGTAACTAATACCAAAGTTGCGGTTGAAGGCGAGCGCGGTCTCGGCGCTGTCGCGTAAGTCAACGCCGAGCATGATCAAACCCTGGTCGGCGAACTCTTTGGCAAGCTGGTCGAGCTCGGGCGCTTCGGCTCGGCAGGGAGCACAGCCCGCGTACCAAAAGTTCAGCACTGTGACGTTGCCGAGGAGGTCGGCGCTAGAGAGCGTCTTGCCCTCGGCGGTTGTCGAGGTCCAAGCCGCTCCCGTCTTGCGAGTCTCGATGTTTCGGAACTCGGTAACGCTGCCGTCGCCGGCGATGTAGTTTTTGTTGTCGCCGCTGCGGAACTGGTCGGCGAGGTCGTCGTTCGGGCTGCAGGCACTGAGCCCGAGGCTCAGACCAACCGCCAACACGACGCTCAAAACCCGCTTCATACCGCTCCCTTATCTACCGAAACCAAACTCGCCGCCGGGTCTTTATAGTCCGTCTCGACGAGTCCGTCTTCGGTTACTTCAAAAGTTGTGATGCTCGACAGAGCGCAGCGACGCTTCGACGGATTGTGCGCGAGACGCAAACCGGCAAGGTGGCGGTGAGTGATCCAAATCGGCAGCTGGTGGGTGACGATGACGAGGTCGCCGCCCTCGGTCTTGGCCGCCAATTCGGTCATCGCCTCTACCATGCGCGCGACGATTGCGACGTAAGACTCACCCCAGCTCGGGCTATACGGGTTGCGCAGGTGATAAACGAGGTGCGGGCGAATCGCAACTGTTCTGGCGCTCAGCTTGCGCCCCTCAAAGATGTTGTAAGGCTCGATCAGCCGTTCATCGGTTTTGGCGTCGATGCCAAAGAGCTTCTCGATGTGGCTAGCAGACTCCTGAGTGCGCAGCAAAGGCGATGTGTAAAGAGCCCCGATTTTGACTCCGGAGGCTTTGAGTTCGTCGGCCGCGCGCTTAGCCATTTGGTGTCCGCGTTCGCTCAACCTGAAGTGTGGGAGCCTGCCATACAAAACACCGCTCGGGTTATGCACCTCTCCGTGACGGATTAGATGAATGCGGGTGGCAGGCATACCCCTATTCTACCTGCCGCTAAACTTGAGGCGAAGGGCGCAGTCAGCCCACGAAAGCAAGGAAATCATGCGCGAACGCACACTCGTCAAAGACCTAGCGGCCAAGGCCGACGGCCCCGTACTGCTCGGCGGTTGGGTCGAAAAGTTGCGCGACCAAAAGCGCATCCAATTCATCATTCTGCGCGACGAATCGGGCGACGTTCAGGTCACCTACCCCCGCCCAGTTGTTGGCGATGAGCCAGACGAAAACGACGCTCTCGCCGCCAAGGTTTCCACCCTCACCAGCGGTTCATTTGTATGGGTTACCGGACGCTTGGTCCACGACGAGCGCGTAAAGCTCGGCGGACTAGAGGTGCAGCTAGACGACCTCGAAATCATCACCCTGGCCGACCCGATCAGCCCGATCGCCGAGGACACCTCGATCGACAAGCGCCTCGACTGGCGCTTCCTCGACCTTCGCCGGACCGAGATGAACCTCGTCTTCCAGATTCAGACCACCATCGAACACGCCTGGCGCGAGTACTGGGTCGAGAACAACTTCCGCGAAATCCACTCGCCAAAGCTAATGGCCTCGCCATCGGAGTCGAACGCTGAACTCTTCAAGCTCGAATACTTCGAGGGTCACGCCTACCTCGCCCAGAGCCCACAGTTCTACAAGCAGATGGCAATGATGGCCGGCTTCGGCAGCATCTTCGAAATCGGCCCGGTGTTCCGCGCCGACCCGTCATTCACCTCGCGTCACGCCACCGAGTTCGTCTCGGTTGACATCGAGGTCTCATGGATCGACAACCACGAGGACATCATGGCAATCCAGGAGCAGCTCCTGGTTCGCGCACTCACCGCAGTCAAAGAGAAGCACGGCGAAGAAATCAAGCGCCTATTCGACGTCGATGTTGTTGTGCCTGCCGTTCCGTTCCCGCGCATCCCTCTTGCCGAGGCAATCGACATCGTCAAGGAACGCGGCCACGAGATCGCCCGCGGCGGCGACATGGACCCGGAGGGCGAGCGTCAGATCGCAGCCCACGTGTTCGAGAAGTACGGCCACGAGTTCGTCTTCCTAACCGACTACCCATCGACCGTGCGCCCGTTCTACCACATGCGTCACGCCGACAACGATGCGCTCACCAACTCGTACGACCTCATCTGGCGCGGCACCGAGATCACCACCGGCGCACAGCGCGAACACCGCGTCGAGAAGCTAATCGATCAGATTAAGTCCAAGGGTCTAGAGCCAGAAGGCCTGCAAACCTATGTTGACTTCTTCCGTTACGGTGCCCCTCCGCACGGTGGCTTCGGTATGGGTCTGCTGCGCGTGATCATGCTGCTGCTTCACCAACCAAACATTCGCGAGGTCGGCTACCTGTTCCGCGGACCAAACCGCCTGGAGCCGTAAGAGCCGCTAAGACTCGTGACGAGCTAGGTCGTCTAGCGCTCCGCGTAGGCGATCAGGATCGATGCGCCAATAGTTGTGCACCTTGCCGTTGATTAGCAGTACCGGAATCTCTTCGGAGTACTTTGCCGCGAGTTCTTCATCGACCAAGATGTCGTGCTCTTTGTATTGAACGGCGATGTGTCTAGCGACCCCGCGGTGAATCGACTGGAACTCACCAAGCACGGTGTTGACCACCATTCTCGCGTCGTCGCAGAGGTGGCAGCCGGCTTTGCCGATGAGGTCGATCTGGATGGTGTTGAGCACCATTTCATCCTAGGGCGACACATAAACTTGTCTGGTGCCTACCCCACCGAAGCCCGAAAAGAAGAGCGCTGCGTTCTTCGACCTAGACAACACTCTGTTGCGCGGGTCCTCGACCTTCCTGTTTGGCAAAGAGGCTTTCAAGCTCCGCTTCTTCTCTCGTAGAGACTTCTGGCGCTTCGGCGCTCAGCAACTTAGGTTCATCCGTTTTGGTGAAAATGCCGACATGCTCAAGCACATCGAAGACCGAGCCATGCACCTGGCAGTCGGCCAAAGTGCTTCCGAGCTCGAGAAACTAATTGAGACTGTGTGGGAAAACCAGATTGCCAAGCGCATGTGGCCAGAGACAGTCAGGATCGCGCAGGACCACATCGCCGCCGGCCGCGAAGTTTGGATTGTCACCGCGAGTCCGGTTCAGATGGGCGAGTTCATCGCAAAAAAGTTTGGGTTGACCGGTGCACTCGGCACGATTCTAGAAATCAAGGACGACAAACTGACCGGTGAATTCATCGGTCGCCCACTGCACGGCAAAACCAAAGCCAAAGCGGTTAGAGCGATGGCAAAGGAGCGCAACATCAGTCTGCGCAAGTCCTTTGCCTACAGCGACTCACACAACGACCTACACATGCTGACTCGCGTGGGCCACCCGGTTGCCGTTAACCCAGACAAGATTCTGAAGCGCTACGCGAAAGCGGCCGGCTGGAAGATCCTGGACTTCAAAAAACGCGAACTTCGCCGCCACTGGGGCAAATAACAAGAAACCCGCCAACAAGTCGCTGGCGGGGTTTTTGTTTAGAGTAGCGAACTACTTCTTATTGCGACGCTGGTGGCGAGTCTTACGAAGCAGCTTGCGGTGCTTCTTCTTCGACATACGCTTGCGGCGCTTCTTAATTACTGAACCCACAAAAACCTCACATTGGTTGAAAGCTCTGTGCCGAGCACAAATACTCGCCTAGTCTAACCGAGTTTTCGGCCTCAATCACCAGAGATGGCAAACTCCCGTTCACCTGCGCAAAGTAGCATTAAGTTGAAAAGTGCTGAAAGGTGCACCCTTGAAACTTGCTCCACTCGCCCAAAAGATGATCGCCGAGTTCGTCGGTGTTGCAATCTTTCTCGTTGCCATCGTTTCCGGTGGCGCAACCTTCGGTAGCCCAGCGGTCCAGCAAGCCAACCCGCTGCACAACATGGTTTTCGCCGTGACCATTGGACTTCTGGTCCTGCTGGTTCGCCCAATCAGCGGTGGCCACCTAAACCCGGCCGTCTCGCTTTACTTCTTCGCTCGCAAAGACCTGAGCGGCGGCGAGTTCCTCGGTTACCTCGGTGCTCAGCTGCTCGGTGGTGTCGCCGGTGTGGCGCTTGCCGAATACCTGCACGGGTTCAGCGTGGCCGGCTTCAACGCCGATGCAAAGTCGCTGCTACTTGTACCCGCCGCTCCAGCCTTCGTGGGTGAAGTCCTCGCGACGGCCGGATTGGTCTGGGTCTTCTACACCTTGATCTTCCAGAAGCAATCTCAACTCGTGCCTTTCGGCGTGATGCTCTGGGTCTTTGCCGCCAGTCAGTTCACCGCCACCGGTGCTCAGGCCAACCCGGCGGTAACTCTTGGACTAATGTTCAGCGGACGTCTGACCATCAACGACGGCGGAATGTTGGTGATTGCCCAACTCGTCGGCATCGTTGTCGCGATGGCGGTAATCAACCTACTAACCCGTTCGACCGGCAAAAAGAAAGCGACAAAGAAATAATGAGTTACAAGGCATCGGTTCTATTCGTCTGCGTCCACAACGCAGGGCGCTCGCAAATGGCGGCGGGTTATCTTCAGCACCTAGCCGGCGACCGCGTTGAGGTGCGCTCGGCTGGTTCGGCTCCGGGTAATGCCGTGAACCCTGCCGCGGTTGCCGCGATGGCCGAAGAGGGTATCGACATTTCTAAGGCCACCCCGAAGATTCTCACCGACGAAGCAGTTGAGGCTTCCGACTTCGTAATCACCATGGGTTGCGGCGACGCTTGCCCGTTCTTCCCAGGCAAAACCTATCTGGACTGGGTACTGGAAGACCCGGCCGGGCAGGGTGTCGAGGCAGTGCGCCCGATTCGCGATGAAATTCGCAGGTTGGTAGAGAACCTGATTGCCGAAATCGACGCTAAGTTTTAGCGCTTCACCTTCGTAGCAACCTTCTTGGCCTGCGCCTCTGCCTGCTCTTTGGCTTCGTGCAGTTTGCGTCCAAGTTCACGACCTAGCACCTTGGGGTCGGTCTCGATGTTGACTCGATCCGCGAGCTGCTCTGCGATCCAAGCCCCACCGATTGCGAACAGTTCACCCAGTTTGTCGCCCAGCGCATCGATGCCTTTGTCTAGCGTGTCATCTGCTCCGACGCTGCGAACCCAGAGGGCGGCGTCGGTTAGTTTGTCGGTCTTGACCGAGTAGAAGCGGTTCTGGCCCGAAACCTTGACGCTGACCAGGTCGGCGTCGCGCAGGGTCTTCAGGTGCTTCGATACTGTCGGCTGGCCGAGCTTGGTTAGCGTCACGAGGTCGCTGACCGACTGGCCTGGAGTCTTGGCTAGCGCCTCGAGAATCTGGCGGCGAGTTGGGTCGGCTAGGGCTGCAAAAATGTCGGTCATGTTTAGAGGTTACCTTCTGCTATCTCTTTGGCGCGAGCGAGTGCCGCGGCCGTTGCTTTTTCGAAAGTTGCTTTGAGGTCTGCGTCTTCGAGCACCGCAACCGCACGCATTGTCGTGCCGTTCGGGCTGGTGACCTGCTTGCGCAGTTCGGCCGGGCTCTTCTCACTGGCAGCCAACAACTCGGACGCGCCCAGGAAGGTGTCGTTGACCATCAGCTTCGCCTGTTCGGCGGTGAATCCCATCGAGATCGCTGTCGCGGTGAACTGTTCGATCAGGTAAAAAACATAAGCGGGACCAGAACCCGAGATGGTGCTCAAAGCGTCAATCTGCGACTCATCAATGACGAGGACTTTGCCAACCGATTCGAAGATTCGGCTCGCTGTTTCGAGGTCAGCTTCGGAAGCACGCGAACCCTTTGCGATTCCGGTGACTCCCCTGCCAACCAGCGAAGGGGTATTTGGCATTGCACGGACGACCGGGTTTGCCACCGCAGACTCCATTGCGGCAGTTGTGATGCCTGCCGCCACGCTAACAATGAGGGCCGAAGGCTCGAGGGCAGCAGACACCTCTTCAAGAACCGAAACCACGTAACCCGGCTTCACGCCGACCAAAACCGTGTGAGCTCCCGCGACCGCCTGCGCGTTTGCGTCGGCAAAGGCCTCTTGCGAGTAGGCGTTGACACCCAACTCGTCGCGTAACTTGGCGGCGCTAGCCTCGCTCTTGGTACTGACCGAAACGTCGGTAGCCTCAAGCCCCGAAGCGAGCAGGCCGTGCAAAATAGCGCTGCCCATAGAGCCAGCGCCCAGGATGGCGATTCGATTGCTGTTCACAGTTCAAGTCTAGGTCGGTAGTGGTTGGTAGTTTTGTCTCATGGCATCCGCAAAAACCACCTACGTCTGCGCCGAGTGCGCCTGGGTCAGCCCCAAGTGGGTCGGCCAGTGCGGCGAATGCCAAGCCTGGAACTCGATGCAAGAGGGAGCCAGCGCCAACGCCAAAGGTCTCGGCAGCGTTAGGGCAATCAAGCCCGCCGTGATTGTCGGTTCATCCAGCGCCAAGCCGATCTCAGAAATCTCCACCGAAAACGTCACCGCCTGGCCAACCGGCGTGGGCGAGTTCGACCGCGTTCTCGGCGGTGGCCTAGTTCCAGGTGCAGTTGTCCTCCTCTCGGGCGAACCGGGCGTCGGCAAATCCACCCTTCTTCTCGAGGTTGCTGCCAACGCCGCTAAACGCGGTCTCAGAGTCCTTTATGTTTCTGGCGAAGAGTCCGTGGGGCAGGTTCGCCTTCGCGCCGAGCGCACTGGCGCAGTCGTGGACGGCCTATACCTCGCTTCAGAAACAGACCTCGCCAGTGTGCTCGGGCAGATAGATGCAATTGCCCCAAACCTGCTCGTGGTTGACTCGGTTCAAACCATTGCTCACAGCGACC
>JBEBBA010000072.1:0-16318 GCA_041158585.1 Actinomycetota bacterium | reverse complement strand
CGTTGATCTGCTCGGCGGTCACCGAGTTGTCGGCCATTTCGCTGGCGAGAGCCAGCACCGCTTCGATGATGGAGCTGAGCGAGGAGTCGGTCTCGTCGATTCTTGAATCAACCGCCGAGCCGTACTTCAGAACTACCTCGCGTGCTAGTTGGTAGCGCGACGCCTCGGTTAGCAAGGTTGCATCGGGCTCGAAACCGAGTGCGAGTGCGTGATCGTGGAACAGTGCGTTCGCGTAAGAGTTATAGGTCGAGATGTTTGGTGGCGCGAACGGTTTACCCCTGAGTTCCGATGGCCAATATTCCGTGCGTGAGAGCGTGAGCAAACCGTTGTTGATGCGCTGAGAGAGCTCGGAGGCCGCCTTGCGAGTAAATGTAAGCCCGAGAATCTGCCCAGGTTCGGCGTGCCCGTTGGCTACCAACCAGAGGACGCGAACAGCCATGAGCTCGGTCTTGCCGCTACCGGCGCCCGCGACTACCAGCGAAGGCGACGTTGTTGGGGCCAACTCGACTGCCTTGCGCTGTTGCTCGGTCAGCTTCATGTTGGGATTCTTGGCCAACTTCTCCGGCTTTTGAACCGCGCGAAAAACCTGATCTGCTGAGAACTTATTAGTCGACATGAGACACCGCCGATACGAGTTGAAGGGAGCAGGCGCCGTAGTTGTCGCTGGTGCAGTGGCTGCCTAGATTTGAGACGAAAAGCTTCTGCTCCATTGACATTTCTCGAGCCGATTCTTCGAGCAGGTTTGTGAAATAAGCGACGTCAAACTCAGCGCCCTCGGAGGTGATCGAGACTTGATCGACAACAGAGCTATCTGCAGAGATGAACACCAAGCGAGCTCCTTCGAGTTTGTCGCCTTCTTTGATTAGGTCGCCAAAGGCCTTCTTTTGGAATGCCAGTTGGTAGAGACCGAGCTGCGGGTGAGACTTAGCCGACTCGGCGTCGATTTTGGCACCGGTCTTTAGATCAACAATCACGACCTTGCCTTCCGCATTGCGTTCGATTCGGTCAACGCTGCCCGAAACCTTAGCGTTACCGTGTTCAAACTTGAACGGCACCTCGGTGCCGATAACTTCGTAGCCGGCTCGTTTTTGGGAATCAAGGTACTTGGCCAGCCGCTCGACCATCTTCTTGGCTTTGCGGATTTCACGCTTCTCAAGCCACGCGGCCTCAAATTCAAGAGTGTGCCACTTGGACTCGACGGCGTTCCAAAGCGATTCTTCATCAATCCCAGTTGCTTCTTCCAAGACCTTGTGCAGCAAGATTCCGAAGTTCGCTTCGAAGGTGCCCTCTCGTCCACCGTGGTGTCGAATGAACCAGTGCAGCGGGCACTTGAGGAAGTCTTCCAACTGTGAAGGTGCCACGTAGACGCGATCCTTGCCATCGAGCACCACTAGTGCCTCATCGGTCGAGAGGTCGAGGATTCCGTACCACTGCTCTGGGTTTGCGCCGGCAACTTCTTTGGCCGCCAGCTTCGCAAGACCGTAGGCGGCCTCTAGTCGATCGGTCTCGCTATCTGCCGTGACCAGAGTGCGACGCAACTTACCCACGGTTCCCCGGAGGGTGTAGCGCGGAGCGCCATAGCTTTCGGTTTTCGGAATCTCGCCGAGCACCAGCGGCACAAACTGCGAAATCTGACTTTCGGAGCCATCCACAGAGGTGACGATTACTCGCTCGGTGGCAGCACCGACGGCCTTGTTGAGGAGTCGAAGCTCCTCCGGAAGTTCGGTACGGGAAACAGCTGGTGTTTCGGATCGGTTGGTTAGGAGCTGATCCAGGTTTGTGGCTCCAAGCAGAGATGAACGCGGCTTCAGGTTTGGCCAAACACCTTCGATCAGCTGAGGAATAACGACAACCTTGAACCTCCGGCCGATCAGTGCTGCCGAGGTAAGCAAGAGAACGCGTTGGTCGTCTCGAGCTCCAACCGCAAGGGTGTCTTGAGGTAGGTCGAGGCTTAGTTGGTCTTCAACGAAGGCGGCAATGGTGCCGTTCGGGTTGCGCTCAACGTAGCGATTAGCCGCAGCAAACAGAGCCACGACCGCGTCTAGGTTTCGACCGGCTTGCTGTGCAACTTCGCCAACACTCTTGGTTTGCTCCGGCCATATTCGCTTGGCTTTTGAGGAATTCCAGAAAAGCCAAAGAAGATCTTCCGCGCTCTTCCCCGGGGTGCGCGCAAGTTTCTTTGCTTCTTGGAGCAGCTCGATGAAGGTTGTGACCTGGTTCGCTTCTTTACTCTCGATTAGTTTGATCGAACCCGGTTTATTGAACAGTTCGATGATCAGTTCATCGCCGGTGCGGCTCATTCCTTCGTTGAGGTCGGCCTGGCGAAGTTGCCGGCGAAGACGCCTGAGACCGAGGCTGTCGAGTTCGCAAAAAGGCGATTCGAGCAGCTCGAGGGCTGAGCGATAGTCGAGTTCGGGGTCGTCCAATGCGTACTTCGCGAGCCTGAGCAGGTGACCGCTGGCAAATTCATCGCGCAGGGCAGACTTGCTTCCCAGCACAGTTGCTGGCACGCTCTCACTGGCCAGAGCCGCACCAAAGTTTTCGAGGAGCGAGCGAGATCTGGCGACAACGGCAATCTCGCTCCAGGGAATGTTTTCGTTCAGGTGAAGTTCGCGCAAGCGACGCGCCACCCAAGCGGCCTCGCTGGTGGAGGTGTCGAACACGCGGCCTTCTACACCCGCCTCTGGCTTCAGGTTGGCAGCGCCGTGCACCTTGCGTTGCGGGCCAGCAAACTCGGGAGGCATAGCCTGAGCGAGATTGGCCATCACCCGCGAAATAGATTCGGGGCGAACGCTAACACCCTCGGCAGGTTCGAGCATGATGACGGTTGGCGATTCGGTTCCGGCGACCTCGTTTATAAGTAGGCGCATCGACTGCGGGTCTGCAGAGCGGAATCCGAGGGTTGCGCTGTCGGGATCGCCTAGCAACACCAGACCGACGCCCTTGGTGACGATCGCCCGCAGCAGCGCTTTAGCTCCAGGAGTGAGCTCCTGAGCGTCGTCAACAATGACCATTCGCACATCGTTCACAAACTGAGGGCGCTGCTGGCTCTTCAAGAGCTCCGCTGCCTTGATAAGCAGGGTGGAGGGGTCGTGCCGGTTATCGTTGGCAGGAGTCGCAAGATGCTCGAGATAGCGGGCCAAGATCTCGGCGGCACCAACCCAAACCTGCTGAGCGTGCTTTTCTCCCAGCGCTCGCAACTCCGCCGGGCTAACGCCGTGTTCGAGGCAGACCGTGAAGAGTTCGCGCAGCTCGGCCCTGAAGCCACCCAGAGATATCACCGTGTGGTCGATGTGGGTTGGCCAGGCCTGTGAGAGGCCTCGCTGGACCTCTTCTTCGAGAAGTTGCTTGAGGATTCGATCCTGTTCGGAACCATTAATCAGCTCAGGACTGCGAGTGCCCTCGTGCAGCGCGGCCTCACGCAGAATCGAAAAGGCGAAACTGGCTAGAGTTCTAGCCATCGGACCAGCGGTGGCTCCCCCGTTGTTGAGTGCGAGTTCGTCTCGAAGAATGTTGGCCGCATCTCGGTTGGCGGTAATTGCCAAAATGTTGTGTGCAGCAAAGCCCTTGCTCATGAGCTCCTGATAGAGCATCTTGAGGGCAGTGGTTTTTCCGGAGCCGGGGGCACCGAAGACAACGGCGCGCGAATCGATCTCTAGCGCCAGCACCTCAGTCTGCTTGGGCCAGGGCGTGGGCTTGTTGCGTTCGAGTCCGTGTTTGCGAAAAGTTGCCATCGAGGCGAGGATACAGGCGAGCACCGACATTTTTGTCTTGGCTCTGTCGTAATCTATAAACGCAACCAAGAAAGGTTAACGTGGACATTCGAATCGGCATCCAGAACAACCCTCGAGAGCTAACTTTCGAGAGCAACTTGAGCGCCGCCGAGATCGAGACGTTGATCTCTCAGGCCATCGAGCAGGGCACCAAGCTGCTCAAACTCAACGACTCGAAGGGTCGAGTTTTCCTGGTTCCGGTTGCGTCTATCGGTTACGTCGAATGTGGCGCTGAAGAGTCGCGCAGAGTTGGATTTATCGCCTAATGGAAATTGCAATCATCCTCGGTTACGCCGTGATCCTAGGGCTCGTCGCCCCATACCTAACCACTCGCGGTGGCGAGTACGGCGTTTTTGTTCCGCCGGCAGTTGCGGCCGTTGCCGGCAGCTTGTTCTGGATTGTTCTAACCTTCGTCGGTTTCAAGTACGAAGAGGCGTGGATCTGGATCATCATCATGATCGCCATGCCGGTTGTCATGATTTTGGTTTCGTCAAGAATTGCCTCGCACCGAATCAAGGTTCGCGAAGCCGCAAAAAACGCTTAGGCAGAAAGCCCGAGCGCATCCATGCGCAACGTGTGGACTGCGATCATTTCGCTCACCAGAGGTTCAAGTTTCGAATACGCCTGCAGGTTGACTTCGCGCTCTTCCTCGAGTGAAAGCTTGGCACCCTTGGCCACACCGGCAAGTTTGCGGTTGTCAAAAGCAGCGCGAAGTTCAAGCAGCACATCACCCATCAGACGACGACCCCAGAGGGCGAGGCGGCTCTTGAGTTGCTCGCTCTCTGCCATCGACTCGATCAGGACGCGCTTGGCGAACTGCTCGAAGGTGTCGTCGGCGAGCGCTTCCTCAACCTGTTTGCGAAGAGTAGGGGTTAGCCCGATAGCCAAGCGACGATAGAAATCGTCAAGCAGGCCGTAAACGAGATACACCTTGATGACCGTCTCGAACCAGTCGATACCGGCTGTCCGCGAGTGGAAGTTGCCGATTCGTTCGGTGTAAGGGTCCATCGCGTCGGTGACGTCAACCCCCTGAGCAGCCAGGATGCTGGCCACCGCACGGTATTTCTCGAATGATTTGGCAGCGGCTTCGCCGAGCTCGGCCTTGTACTGGGTGTTCGGCGAGAACTTGAGTTCGTTGGTGAGAATCTCAAACTGGGTGAGCTTTAGGTAAGCGAGCTGGCCTAGAAAAACTTTTGGTTCGGGAGTGTATGGGCGCAGATCGATCTTGCCCATGTTGCGCGGAATACGTTCTTCACGAGTTGGCAGAGTAAGTCGGCGGGCTGCCGAGCGAAGTTTCTTGAACCAATCGAACACCTTACAAAGATACCTGAGGCACTAGCCAAAGATAGACTTGGCTGGACTATAGGAGACTTTTTGACTTTCAAAGATTTGGGCATCGATAAAGATATCGTGGATGCCCTCGAGGCGAAGGGCATCACCGAGCCTTTCCCGATTCAGGAGCAGGCGATTCCGCTAGCTCTGACCGGCCAGGACATCATCGGCCAGGCCAAGACCGGTACCGGCAAGACTTTCGGCTTCGGCCTTCCACTGATCCAGTCGCTAGGGCTCGAACCCGCGAAGGGCGCACAGGCTCTCGTCGTGGTTCCGACCCGCGAACTGGCGATTCAGGTAGCCGAGGACCTCGTCCTCGCCACCGCTAACCGCAAGACCACCGTGGCAGCCATCTACGGAGGCAAGTCTTACGAGGGTCAGGTCGCCGAAATCGAAGCCGGCGCCCAGATCATCGTTGGTACACCAGGTCGCCTCATTGACCTCAGCAAGCAAAACCTGCTGAACCTGGGCAACATTCGCTTCATGGTTCTAGACGAGGCAGACGAAATGCTCGACCTCGGCTTCCTGCCAGATGTCGAGCGACTATTCGCCTACACGCCTGAGGGTCGTCAGACCATGCTGTTCTCGGCAACCATGCCGGGCACCATCGTTCAGCTCGCCCGCAAGTACCAGAACCGCCCGGTTCACATCCGGGTCAACGACCCCGACGAGGGCCACACCAAGGCCGACATCAAACAGTTCTTCTACCGCGCCCACGCTCTCGACAAGGACGAGTGCGTCGGCCGAATCCTGCAGGCTGAGGGCCGCGGCAAGACCGTAATCTTCTGCCGCACCAAGCGACAGGCCGGCAAGGTTGCCGACGAACTGGTCGAGCGCGGTTTCAAAGCGACAGCACTTCACGGCGACATGTCTCAGGAAGCCCGCGAGCGCTCGATGATCGCTTTCCGCACCGGTAAGAAGGACATCCTGGTGGCAACCGAGGTTGCCGCTCGAGGCATCGACGTTGACGACGTCACCCACGTGATCAACTACACGGTTCCCGAAGACGAAAAGGCGTACCTGCACCGCACCGGCCGCACCGGCCGCGCCGGTCGCACGGGTATCGCAATCACCTTTGTTGACTGGGAAGACCTCAACCGTTGGAAGCACATCAACGACGCCCTAGAGCTCGGCGTGCCAGAGCCACTAGAGACTTACTCTTCTTCTGAGCACCTATTTACCGACCTCGGTATCGCCAAGGGCACGAAGGGTCGATTGGTTCCTGCCAAGCCAGAGGAGCGCAAACCCCAGGGTGACCGCAAGCCTCAGGGCGGAAACCGTGATCGTGGACCGCGTCGTCCTCAAGGCGACAAGCCAGCCGCTAGCTCGACCCCGCGCGAAGGTAACCCAAACCGTCAACGCCGTCGCACCCGCGGCGGTTCTCAGGGGTAAGTTACTTCAGCGAATCCCTGGTCGGCGATTCGGCTTAGCATTTCTGGTGCGGTTGAATTTTCACCGAGTCGATTCTCTTTACCCGTGAGCCCGTGGTAGTCGCTAGATCCGGTTACCACGAGGTCAAACTCCGCGGCCAAACCTAGTAACCACGCTCGCCCGCGCTCGGGTACGTCGCGGTGATACACCTCGAAACCGGCCAAGCCAGCCGAGATCATTTGTCTGAAGTGCTCTTCGGGTAGCGGACCTTCGCCACTCGAGCGACCGAGCGGGTGAGCGATCACCGGCACTCCACCTGCGTTACGGATCACTTTGATGGCGTCGAGAACATCTGGCGCAAGCTCGTTGGCCACGTAGTAGTCGCTGCCGTCGAACAGGACATCTCTGAACACCTCGTCACGGTTCGAAAAGTGGCCAGCCGCCACTAACGCATCGGCAACGGCGGGTCTACCCATAGTCGCGCCGGTTTGCAATTGCGCGAGCACGTCGTCCCAGCTGATTTCCCAGTTTTGAGCCACAAGCTCTGTGATGTCTCGAAGTCGTTGTTCGCGGGCCTGAACTGTTGATCGGAGCATCTCAACCAGCGTTTCGTCGGCAGGGTTCGGCAGGTAGGCGAGCATGTGCACGCTGAACGTGTGGCCGTAGGCGTGGGCCAGTGTCGTTACTTCGATGCCTGGAACAAACCCCATGCCAAATTCGCCAGCGACCGCAGTAGCCTCGACCCAACCCGCGGTTGTGTCGTGGTCGGTAAGTGCGAGGACATCGACCCCGGCGGCTTTCGCAGAAGAGAAGACGGTTCGCACGTCCTCGCGCCCATCTGAGTGGGTCGAGTGCGCGTGTAGGTCGATGATCAAGGAAAAGCCTTTCTGCGGTCAAGCGTAACCGCTTTGAAAATGGCAGGATGTACCCATGAGCAACGAAGAACAAAAGGTAGAAGACCGCGCAACCAACCGATCGCAGCGTCCTCACAGCGAAAAGTTTTTGCGCTACATCGCCAGCGGCTGGGCCGATCGAGACAACACTCTTCCCGAGCAAGCCGAGGCGGCCCCCTTCGCTGCCAAGCGTAGAGCCGCAGTCGCCGACGCTTTCGCCGGCAAGGTCATCTTCATCGAAGCCGGTTCGAGCTCTCAGCGATCAAACGACACCGACTACCGCTACCGCGCGCACTCGGCGTTCGCTCACCTAACCGGTTGGGGTTCGGCTACGGTTCCAGACAGCGTCCTGGTTCTTGATACCCGCCACAACCGCCAGACTCTTTATCTGCGCGAAACCGCAGGACGCGACTCCGACGAATTCTTTGCCAACCCGGCTATCGGTGAATTCTGGGTCGGCCAGCGCCCAACTCTCGCGCAGGTTTCGGCGCTTCTCGACATCGACACAAAGTCGCTCAGCGAACTCGACGACTTCCGGTCGAGCCTGAACGACTCAGACGTCCTTACTCTCGAAAACCCGGCACTCAGCGAGTTTGTGAGTGAACTGCGTTTCGTGAAGGACTCCTACGAAGTTGCTGAAATGCGCAAGGCTGTTGCGGCGAGCGTAGAAGGTTTCGAAGAGGTCATCCGTAACCTTCCGAAGGCAATCGCACACGAGCGTGGCGAACGAATCATCGAGGGATCCTTTTTCGCCAAGGCGAGAGCCGAAGGCAACGACCTCGGCTACGAAACCATCGCGGCTGCCGGCTCGCACGCCTGCATCCTGCACTGGATCGTCAACGATGGTGCAGTTCGCCCGGGCGACCTAGTCCTCCTAGACGCAGGAGTCGAGGTTGACAGCCTTTACACCGCGGACGTAACCCGCACCTTCCCGGTCAACGGCAAGTTCAGCGATGTCCAGAAGAAGGTTTACGAAGCCGTTCTGGAAGCTGCCGACGCCGTCTTCGCAGTCGCCAAGCCGGGCCTCAAGTTCCGCGACCTCCATGCCGAGGCCATGAAGGTCATTGCCGCAAAGGTTTCGGAGTGGGGCTTCATCGACATTTCGGCTGAGGAATCGCTCAAACCCGAAAACCAGCTCCACCGACGCTGGATGGTTCACGGCACCAGCCACCACCTCGGCCTCGACGTGCATGACTGCGCTCAGGCTCGCAAAGAGATGTACCTCGACCAAGAACTCAAGCCGGGCATGGTTTTCACCATCGAACCTGGACTTTACTTCCAGCCGGACGATCTACTGGTCCCAGTTGAGTTCCGTGGAATCGGCGTTCGAATCGAGGACGACGTACTGGTTACCGAAAACGGCGTTGAAAATCTAACCGGAGCACTTCCACGCAAGGCGGCGGAAGTCGAAGCTTGGATGGCTTCGCTTAGCTAGTAGCCGCGATTTCTTTGGCCCGGGCGACTAGGTCAGAAGGAACCTGCACCTCGTAGTCTTTGGCGACTACCTGTGAAACCGAGATGAAACCGCGCTTCTTGCGAGCGAGGGCGAAGCGCGCCATGTTGATTAGCATTCCGACACCGATACCGACCAGTATCGATGTCAGTAGGCTCTCCGATGAGCTCAAGGCCTGGGGAACAAACAGGATGCCGAGCATGAGCCCTAGCCAAGCGCCGAACATAGCACCGCGCATCGCCACCACACCGTAATCCAGACGTCCTCGAACTCGCTCTACTGTGCGTAGGTTGTTGCCGACAATAGCGATCGAACCGGCCGGAAACTCCTTTGCGATGAGTTTTTCGACATAGTCGGTTGCCTGCTGGTACTCGTTGAAAGTCGCGACGACAACGCCGGCTTCGGTCGAGTTTTGCCTGGATCTTCTCTTGTCATTCACGAGACCCATTCTCGCATGGCTACTGCCCCTCGTCTAAGGTTGAAGGTATGAGCGCGACAAGAGTCTTTGTTGCCCGCCTAGCGGGCTGTGGCGTCTTTGACCCAGTCGGCGACAAGGTCGGCAAGGTCATCGACGTCCTAGTCGCATACCGTAAATCAGGCGCTCCAAAAGTTACCGGGCTGCTGGTGGAAATCACCGGTCGTCGTCGCGTTTTCGTGCCCATCGCTCGCGTCACCGCGATCAGCCCGGGGCAGGTAATCACCAACGGACTCATTGACCTTCGCCGCTTCACACAGCGCGGCCAGGAGGTTCGCGTCATCGCCGAAATTCTCGGCCGTAAAGTCACGTTGCTGGACGGTTCGGGAACCGCTCAAATTGAGGACCTTTCGGTAGAACAGGGGAAAAACAAGGACTGGATCGTCAACGAACTGTTCCTTCGTCGCCCAAAGACCTCCGTTTCACCCTTCGCTAAGGGCGAGACACTTTTCACCACCTGGGACAAAGTCGCATCAACCGACTCGAAAGAGGCGCAGAGCGCGCAGCAGCTGATCGCCACCTACTCCGAACTTCGCCCAGCAGACCTTGCCTCGGCCCTGATGGACCTGCCTGACGAGCGAATGGTTGAGGTAGCAGAAGAGCTAGACGACGAACGTCTGGCCGATGTTCTCGAAGAGTTGCCTGAGGTTGAGCAGATCGAGATCATGCAGGAGCTGGATGACGAGCGTGCGGCAGAAGTTCTTGACCTCATGGAGCCTGACGACGCCGCCGACCTGATGGCAAACCTGCCTGAGGAACGCACCGAGGCAATTCTCGAACTCATGGACGAGGAAGAAGCCGACGACCTTCGCATGCTCATGCAGTACGACGAGTACACCGCGGGTGGTCTGATGACGACCGAGCCGATCATTTGCGCTGCCGACACCACGGTTGCTGAAGCGATGGCGCTGATTCGTCGCAAGAACATCTCGCCAGTCTTGGCGGCGTCCGTTTTTGTGACGCTCCCCCCATACGAAACTGCCACCGGCCGTTACCTGGGTATGGTCCACTTCCAGCGCATGCTTCGCTACCCACCGCACGAGCGCCTGGGTACTCTGCTCGATACCGAACTTGAGCCAGTGAAGTCACACACTCACATTTCGGTCATCCACCGAACGCTGGCAAACTACAACCTGGTTGCACTGCCTGTTGTGGACGACGAACACCACCTCATTGGTGTGGTCACCGTGGACGACGTACTAGACCACCTACTGCCGGATGACTGGCGAACCGAAGACGAGAAAGGAGGCGCCTGATGGCTGACCGTCTAGATTCACCGCTAGCCACTCGCAAGCGCTTTGTTCCTCGCCTGAGCTTCGACCAGGAGCGCTTCGGACGTGCCTCGGAAGCCTTCGCTCGCGCGATGGGAACCGGTGGCTTCCTAATCGGCATGACCGTGTTCTGTGTCGTCTGGCTTTCTTGGAACACTCTCGCTCCTTTTTCGTGGCAGTTTGACCCGCGGCTGACCAACTTCACCCTGCTCACTCTGATTCTTTCGATGCAGGCTTCTTACGCTGCCCCGCTGATCCTGTTGGCGCAAAACCGCCAGGACGACCGCGATCGCGTGAAGTTTGAGCAAGACCGTCAGCGTGCCGAGCGCAACCTTGCCGACACCGAGTACCTTGCTCGCGAGGTTGTCGCACTTCGACTAGCCATGGAGCAGCTTGCCACCAAGGACTTCGTACGCGATGAACTGCGCGACCTGATGCGCGAACTGGTCGAAGAACTGCGCGAAGAGCCCAAGAACAAGAAAAAGTAATGCTCGAAGAGCTTGCGAAGGTTATCGACCCCGAACTGCGTTTGCCGATCACCGAACTAGGCATGGTTGGTGAAATCACAGACACCTCGGTGACCATCAAACTCACCATCACCGGTTGCCCGGCGGCCGACAAAATCGAACGTGAAGTAAGAGCGGTGGTTGGTGAGCGCGAGGTAATCATGACAGTGATGACCGCCGAAGAACGCGAGGCTCTCAAGGCCAAGCTTCGCGATGGCCGAGCTCCTCGAGTCAATCCTTTCGATGCCGAGAACCCGTGCAAGGTTTACCTGATCGGCTCTGGCAAGGGCGGCGTAGGCAAATCCAGCATCACTGCCAATATCGCCGTCGGTCTAGCCCAAAAGGGTTTGGCTGTCGGTCTGATTGATGCCGACATTTTCGGGTTCTCGATTCCCGGCCAGCTGGGCATCACTGACAAACCGACTCGCCTCGACGACATGATTCTTCCGCCGGTTGCATACGGAGTGAAGGTCATTTCCATCGGGATGTTCCTCAACGAGGGCGGCCCCGTCGCTTGGCGCGGGCCGATGCTCCACCGAGCCGTCCAGCAGTTCCTCACGGATGTTTACTGGGGAGAACTAGATTTTCTGCTGGTGGACATGCCACCCGGTACGGGCGACGTTGCCATCAGTCTGGGTCAACTGCTCCCCCACGCGCAAACGATTGTGGTTACCACCCCTCAGGTTGCCGCAGCCGAGGTGGCCGAGCGCTCCGGAAGCGTGGGTGTCCAAACCGGTCAGAGCACCTTCGGTGTGATCGAAAACATGTCTTGGCTCGAAACTGGCGGCGAACGAATCGAGCTCTTCGGCAGCGGTGGCGGTGAGACTGTGGCTGAGCGATTGAAAACGAACCTGCTAGGTCAGGTTCCCCTTTCGGTAGCACTTCGCGAAGGATCCGACACCGGGCGGCCGATCGTTGCGACTAACCCCGAAGACCCGGCCGCTCACGCTATTGGCGAAATCGTCGAAACTATCGCCACAACGAAGACTCCGCTGCTCGGTCGCAGGCTTAAACTGAGCGTGTGATCGATACCCGCATTCAGAACCTCCTAAGCCACTTCCCCGAAGATTCGCCGCTAACCCCGGTGCTGAACCCGAGCAACGGCAGGCGCATTTACGACCTCCCGCAGCTTTCTAAGCACCAGGTCGAAGCGGCTGTGGCCAAGGCTCGCGAATACGCCCCGACTTTCGCAAAGATGCCCGTTCGTGACCGCGCGATGGTTCTGTCTCGCCTTCACGACATCATGCTTGATCACGAAGAAAAGCTGCTTGACGTACTCCAACTCGAAACCGGAAAGTCGCGCGCACACGCTTTTGAGGAGTTCGCAGGCGCAGCCGGGGCCGCCCGCTACTACGCACGCAAGGCAACGAAGTTCCTTCGCCCAACCCCAACCACGCCCGGAGTTCCGCTGCTAACCAAGACCTGGGTCGAATACCAAAGCCTCGGCGTTGTCGGAATCATCACACCTTGGAACTACCCGATGGCGCTGACAATGCTCGACGTCCTACCAGCCCTTGCTGCCGGTAACACCGTGGTTCAGAAAGCCGACAACCAAACTGCGCTTACCGCGCTATTCTGCCGCTTGCTAGCAATCGAGGCAGGGCTTCCAGAAGAAGCCTGGACCATCGTCGCCGGCGACGGCGCTGAGGTGGGCAACGCAATAACTGACAACGCTGACTACGTAGCGTTCACCGGCTCAACCGCGACCGGGCGCAAGGTGGCCGAGCGCGCTGCCGCCAGACTGATTGGCTTCAGCCTCGAACTGGGCGGCAAGAACCCCATGATCGTGCTGCCGAGTGCCAAGCTCGAAAACGCAGCCGAGCTTGCTATTGCCGGCGGCTACGGCTCGGCCGGTCAACTGTGCGTTTCGATTGAACGCATTTACGTCGAGAACTCGCGCAAAGCTGAGTTTTTGCAAATTCTGGGCGACAAAGTGAACTCGCTCGTTGTCGGCAAAACCAATGACTTCTCGGTGGACATCGGCTCGCTGACCAGCGCGAACCAACTAGCTCGCGTTAGCGGATTCATCGACGATGCGGTGAGAGATGGCGCAACCGTGATTGCCGGCGGCAAGGCTCTACCCGAGCACGGGCCTTACTTCTACGCTCCGACCGTGCTAACCAATGTCGCGCACGACTCCAAGGCTGGTTGCGCCGAAATCTTCGGCCCCGTTCTAATCGTCTTCGGCTACGACTCGGTTGACGAAGCAGTCAAGTTGGCCAACGACACCGAATACGGCTTGAACGCCTCGGTAATCGGCGCAGAACGCGAAGCCCTGAAGGTAGCCTCGCGACTAAACGCCGGTTCGGTGAACGTCAACGAGGGTTTCCGTGCCAGCTTCGCTTCGATGGATTCTCCGATGGGTGGCATGAAGCACTCCGGCAAGGGACGCCGCAACGGCAAAGCAGGACTAATTCGTTTCACCGATCAGCGCACTGTCGGTGTCGCTGCGGCCTGGTTCAAGTTGCCTAGCCGCGGACGCCACTACAACAGGATGGCGCCGATCATGCGTCTACTGAGCAAAGTCCTAAACCGTATCGGTTAGGTTGCCTCTGAATCAAAAGGGGGCGTTTCGCCTGTCTTCAGCCTCGGCTGAGCAGGCCGTCTCGCAGGCGTCGGGTTTAATTCTTCGGTTAGCGCTTCGCGGATGATTCGACGCGGGTCGTACTGTCGAGGGTCCAGCTTTCGCCAATCAACCTCTTCGTACTCGGGGCCGAGTTCTTCTTTCAGCTGAGTCTTTGCGCTTTCCGACATTCGGCGCAGACTCTTCACGAGGTTGGCTAGCGATTTCGCATAACCGGGCAGCCTCTCTGGCCCCAGGATAAAGACGGCGAGCAACCCGAGAATAACGAGCTTTTCACCACTTAGTCCGAACACCTTTCTAGGTTACTCTCTCGGCTACCCGCGAATTCAACCGCTCGGGGATATGCTTTTCAAAGGAGGCCAAATGGTAGACAAAATCAACAGTTGGAAGTTCGTCGAAGAATTCCCAGACGAAACCGCTGCCATGCATAAGACCCGCATTCGCGCCGAAGAAATGGGTGTCGAGTGCATCACAGCTGCCACCGGCTCCGCACTGGCCCTAACCGTCGCGGCTCTTGGCGCTAAGGCAATCGTTGAAGTTGGCACCGGCACCGGGTTGAGCGGTCTCTGGCTCCTCCACGGCAGTAGCACCGCGGTACTAGCCACGATCGACAGCGAGACCGAGCACCAGGCCGCAGCAAAACTAGCCTTCGCAGACGCCGGCATCGCAGCCAATCGAACCCGCGTAATTTCGGGCCGCGCCGAAGAAGTTATGTCCAACATGGCCGACGCGGCATACGACCTTGTTTTCCTGGACGCCGGCTTCGAGAGCCTACCGCTACAGATTTCCGAGGCTTCCAGACTGCTCCGCCCAGGTGGCGTAATCGCGATTGCCCACGCCCTATGGCGTGATCGCACTCCTGACCCTGCGATGCGCGACGACGCAACCGTTGCCTACCGCGACGCACTTCGCTTCTTCTCAGACAATGACGACTTCGTGGTTTCGCTTCAAACCACCGGAGACGGACTCCTGCTCGCTGCCAAGAGATAAAAGAAAACCGGCCAACTTTCGTTGACCGGTTTCTAACTCTTGAGTTTTTACTTTTTCGAAGCTACGACGCCTTCTAGAACTCGGTGGAGTTCTTTTGCCTCTGTCTCGTTTACCGAAACTACAAGGCGACCTCCGCCTTCCAGTGGGACACGAAGAACGATTAGGCCTCGGGTTTCGCGCTCTGCTTCCATCGGGCCGTCGCCCGTGCGTGGCTTCATTGCTGCCATGTTTGATTGTCTCCTTGGTGCGTAGGCGTCTGCGCCTGAACATCCATTATCCCACGCGAAAAACGACCAAAAAAGCCGAAGGTGGACAAAACCGATAACGGGTTGATAACGGGAATTTACGGCGGTGTGAAATCTGGATACGCGTACATCCAGCACGTGGCCACCCAAATCACCTGCGTGATTGTGAACAGAACCAAAATTGCCCAACGCCAAGGCCTCGTGGCCTTGATCGCTAGCGCGGGAGCCAGCACAAACAGGGGCAGTAAGAGTCGCCAGGTGCTCGATTGCGGAAAGAACACTGCGAACAGGTAGAGCAGGTAGCCACCGGCAAACACCGCCAACTCGCGCAACTGCCTCACCTCTTTGGCAAAGAAAAGGTAGGAGATGTTCAGTATCACGATCAGATAAATGATGATGCCGACTATGTCGCCGAAGTAGTTCTGAAACGCGATGATGAAGCCCGAAAACGGAACAAACTCGGTGCTACCGGTGTAGCCGTAACGCCAGGCCATCTCGGTAGCGAAGTAGGCGTCTGGCCGTCCGGTGGCCAACCCCGCGATTGTCGGCCAGGCAAAGCCGAGTAGCGCCGACCAAGCCGAGAGTGCAAGCAGGTGGACGCGCTGACGATTCGGAAACTCGAGTCGGTGTCTAGCGAACCAACCGAGCAAAAACAGAATGCCGAATGTGGCGGCGAATGCTAAGACGCCCGGACGCGTGAACGCGAGTAGCAGGAGTGCGCTGTAGCTAATCCAGTAGCGGCGATCAAGGTAACCGAGCAAAACCGTCGCTGTCAGCAGCAGGCTCAGCGATTCGGCATAACCCGTTTGAAGCACGGGTGACGAGGCACAAGTTAAAACGAATACGAGTGCCCAGTTAGCCCGAGAACCCTCCCCTAAGACGCGAACGAACAGTCGGTGAGCGACGAATGCGAAGGCTAGAGCAAAGCCCGTGGCTAGTAGCGGTGCGCCAATCGCCCAGGGCAGCAACGTAAGCCGAACCAGCATCGGGAACAGCGGCAGGAAGGCCCAGGCGTTCTGCTGAACGAATCCGTTTTCCGCTACCGGCAGTGTGGTCGGGTAACCGTCTTCAAAGATTCGCCCGTACCACTCGACGTCCCAAATGTTCAGAAACGAGAAGTAGTCGGGGCGGGCGGGCGTCCAGTAGTTGGCATCCTGAAACCATGCGGCTACCAAAAAGATTGTCGTTGTGATCGCCCTGGTCGCCAAGAAGATGGCGAAGGGCGCAAACCACCAGCGCGAAGTTAGGCGTTCAACCATTTACGCAACGACTCGTAAGCCGAGGTGATCTGCTCGAGCGGCACATTCTCGTCGTCGGCATGCGCCTTGTTTGGGTCTCCCGGGCCAAAGTTGACCGCTGGAATACCTAGAGCGCTAAACCTTGCAACGTCAGTCCATCCGTATTTTGGCTTGGCGGTCGAACCAG
>JBEBBA010000071.1:0-5066 GCA_041158585.1 Actinomycetota bacterium | reverse complement strand
ATTGGCTTCAAGTTGGTTGCGCATGCCATGCACGTCAATGAGCTGCCTTTCATCAATGGCGGCAAGCACATCGAATGGGCGCCTGAGATCGAGACTTCGACCTCGCTGATCGTGATTGCGTCGTCTATCGCCGCCTCGGTTGTAGCGAGCCTTGTTGGTGCTCGCCTGAAGGCTAAGAAGTAGCAAATAAACCGAGTGTCAACGCGAGAACCGCTCATCCGAGCGTAGTCAGCAGCGATTTCGGGGAGGGGGACCGCTCATGACGGACTATTACAGAGTGATGCTCGGCGCTGGGAGTATCTACGCTGCACAAGCCTTCGACGAAGGTTGGATTGGCACGGGTTGGCTGGGGGAGCTCGACCTTACCGATCGGTTGTCTGACTCGAAGTCGGACTTCACTAGTCACATAACACCGATCCTCATGGCCTCAGACGAACCAATGAACAAGTTCGCAGCCGGAATGGCAGCCAGTGCGACCTGGACGCTGGGTCGACAAATGGCCTTGGGTGACGTTGTCATCAGCCCAAACGGAAGAGGCCAATACCAGCTGGGGCACATCGACGGCGATTACTACTATGCGGCTGAATCGCCGCTTCCGCATCGACGACCAGTCAAATGGCAGCACGAGCTCGTGCCCAAAGAAGATATATCTTCGCAACTCCGCAGCTCAATCTCAGTCCCCACGACGGTCATTTGGCTTAAGGGATACACACCAGAAATTCAGGCTGCCTACGAGGACGAACTGTCCGCACTTGTCGATGGAATGGCTGCTGGTAGCCCAAAGGCAAAGTCGCTCGATGAAAGCATCTCATTCGTTATGGAGCGCTATCTCGAAGAGTTCCTGGTGCGAAACTGGCGCTTCACCGAGCTAGCAGCGGATTGGGATCTTGTTTCCAGTCAGGAACAAACGGAAACAGGCCCGCTGGACATCCTCGCCCAAAGCAAAGATGCCAAGACTCTACTGGTGATTGAGCTCAAATTGCGTCGCGGCACAGACGATGCCCTTGGGCAAATCCAGCGGTACATGGGTTGGATCAAGCACAATCGTGCTGAGCCAGGTCAAGAAGTCAAGGGCCTGATTATCGGCACCGACAAGGATGCAAAACTGCGCTGGGCCCTTGAGGTTGCCCCAGACGTGTCGTTCATGCGCTACGAGATGGACTTCAAGCTATTTCGAGACTAGGAATCTAGGTCTTCGAAGTGAGCCTCGTCTAATTCGGCTCGATAGATGGTCTGAATGCGTCTCACGCCGACCCCATTTTCGATCAGCAGCTCACCAAGCCGCTGCCCGTTGATGAGCTCAATGTGGCGACTGCTTTTGACCGATGCTTCGACGGCTGCCTTGGTGAAGTCCGAAGTAGTGATGAACACGCCTCCCACGGCACGCTTGCTATCCAGAGCTCCGATGAATGCCTGAATGGTGGTCGGGGTGATCGGCGATCCATCCTGGTAGCGCTTAGCCTGAATGTAGATTTTTTGAAGGCCTAGCTTGTCAAGATTTATGACGCCATCGACGCCCTCATCGCCAGCTCCTCCCAGGTGCTGCATAGCTTCTTCGTTGTCGCCATAGCCCATCTTGTGCAGCAAATCGAGCACGATTTTCTCGAGCGCGATTGGCTTGAGGGATTGAATCTTCTTGATCAAATCATTGGCGAGATTGCTTCTTAGCTCGTCCAGTGCGGCATCGAAGCGTTCGTCAGGCGTCTGTTCAGCTGAATCGTTCGATTCCATGGGCTGTAACTTCGCGCGATTCTTGCCCCAACCGCTCTTCCAAGCTTGCCACTCGGGCAACTGCTCTACGTGCTTGCGAGTTAAACCGTCGGGGTGGCTAGCCAACAACTTTCGGCCGAATTCCGTGATCTCGACAACGCCGCGGCTCGTGCGGGCAAACGCCCCGACGCCTACGAGGTCCATGACGGCCCAATGAATCCGGCTGTTGAATAGGTTCGTGCCACGTTCATTCTCGGCGTTGAACTCGTCGTCCGAAATTCCGGTGGCTGCGGCTGCAAGCTCGCGCATGGTCTTGCGATGCAAAGGCCCGTGCTTCGCGCCTAACCCCAGAACGGTGTTGTAGTAAGCCCAGTGTGGTTGAATGCTCATGTTTTCCCCTGTCAACAACTCCAGTTTAGATTCCCCGGGAGCGAGGCAAATTCGTCTGAGGACTGCGACCTGCCCGAGACACTAGACGGCAGTGTCGATGCCCTCGCCTACGATTGTTCTGTGGCTAATCAAAACCTGGGGGACGCCAAGCGCGCCAAGAACGATGAGTTCTATACGCAGTTCCATGACATCGAAAGAGAAATCAACGCCTACCTCGAGTACAACAAGGATGCGTTCCGCGGCAAGACGGTGTTGTTGCCTTGTGACGATCCTGAGTGGAGCAACTTCACTAAGTTCTTCGCGCAGAACTTCGCGAGCCTCGGGCTGAAGAAACTGATCAGCACCAGTTACGCGCCAAATAGCAAGCCCAAGGAACTGAACATCCAACCCACTCTCTTCGAGATTGAGAGCCCACAGTTCGACGAGTCCAAGACAGCCTCGAACGGCAAGATCTTTACCCTTGAACGCGATACGACCGGAGACAACGTCATCAATGTCGACGATCTCGAGTGGCGATACCTCGAGGGCGATGGTGACTTCCGCGGTGCTGAAGTCACAGCCTTGCGGGACGAAGCCGACGTAATCGTGACCAACCCGCCATTCTCTCTATTCCGCGAGTTTCTTGGTTGGCTAGTCGAGGGGGATAAGGAGTTCGTGATTCTCGGGAACATGAACGCGATCACTTACAAGGAAGTATTCCCGCTGATCAAAGATGAGAAGATGTGGCTAGGAGTCACTCGAACAGGGGTTGGGTTCATGTGGTTCGAAGTAGCCGAGGGAGCACCAGAGAAGACTGGTCAGCGCGTGGAGGACGGGAAGCGCTATCAAACTATTGGCAACTCCGCATGGTTCACGAACATTGACCACGGCCGCCGCCACCAACCTCTCCCTCTAATGAGTCTGAGCGACAACGAGAAGTTCAGTAAGCACAAAGAGGTGCGAGGCAAAGGTTACCTGAGGTACGAGAACTACGATGCCATTGAGGTCCCTTTCGTTGACGCTATCCCGAGCGACTATGACGGCGTTATGGGAGTACCGATTAGTTTCCTCGGGAAGCACAATCCTGAGCAGTTCGAAATCGTTGGCATGTGCGAGAACAGTGACCTCTACGGCATGAAGACACGCGTCTACACATCCGAGGAGTGCCGAGCGGCGTATTCGGCAAAGTTCGGAAAACCTGGGACGTACGATCTGAACGCTGCCGGCGTCGTCTTACGTGAAAGCCTGCTGGAAAAGGTGTATCAACGTATTCTGATTCGCCATAGAAAGGTGACAAAGTGAAGACTGAGCTGAAGGAATACACAGTCCGCGAGATCTCGGACGGCTTTCAATACAACGAACTCGAGGGGCGAGGTCTTTACGGCCTTGCCGGCCGCCTAACTATCCAGCCTGAGTATCAGCGAAACTACATCTATGCAGACGGCAAGCGTGACGTGGCCGTCATCACCTCACTGCTCAAGGGCTACCCGCTGGGGTTGATCTACTTCAACAAGGTCTCTGAGGACAACCTCGAGGTGTTGGACGGCCAGCAACGCATCACGAGTTTCGGACGGTTCGTGACCGGCAAGTTCGCGATTCAGGACGACAACGGCATGCAGCAGTACTTCAGCGGTCTCGCTGCCGACAAGCAAGCGAAGATCTTGGAGTCCAAGTTGCTCGTCTATGAGTGTGAGGGCACCGAGACCGAGATCAAAGAGTGGTTCCAGACTATCAACATTGCAGGTGTTCCTCTGAACGCACAGGAGTTGCTTAATGCCGTATACAGCGGGCCATTCGTGACGCTTGGCAAGGAGGAGTTCAGCAACTCACAGAACGCCAACGTCCAGAAGTGGAGCGCTTACATCGCCGGCACCGTCATCCGCCAAGAGTACTGGGAGCGGGCGCTTGAGTGGGTTGCCGGCGGCAAGGAGAACATCGGCGGCTACATGAGTAAGCACCGGTTCGACAAGAACATCAACGAGGTCAAGACCTACTTCACCACCGTCATTGACTGGGTATCGACCGTTTTCACGGAAGTCGAGAATGAGATGCGGGGGCTCGAGTGGGGCCGACTCTACGAGGAGTACCACGGCAAGGCCTACAATCCAACCGGAGTAGCAGAGCGAATACGATCCCTATACGGCGACGCCTACATCAAGAACCGCAAGGGCATCTGGGAGTACATCCTCGGCGGCGAGGTCGATACCAAGTTGCTCGAGGTTCGAGTGTTCGACGAACCAACCAAGAAGTCGGTGTACACCAAGCAGACCAGCGAAGCCCAGGGCAAGGGAGTCTCGAACTGTCCGCTCTGTGCCCTCGGCAAGGATGCCAATGCCGTCAAGACTTGGAAACTGGACGAGATGGACGCCGATCACGTCGAACCGTGGAGCAAGGGTGGCTCAACCTCGCTCGAGAACTGCCAAATGCTATGCAAGACTCACAATCGAGCCAAGGGCAACAAGTAGCGCCCATGAGAGCTAGCAGGGGCCGGCCTGAAGGCTCGCATTGGGCTTCGCTAAACTTGAGAGGCTAACAAGCGCTGCCTCCGTAGCTCAGTGGATAGAGCAGGAGCCTTCTAATCTCTTGGTCGCAGGTTCGATTCCTGCCGGGGGCGCTTACATCTCAGGCAACTCAAGCACCAGACCCAGGGTCTACGGGGGAGTTACCAGTTTCTGACGCGGTGAGCAAGCCCGTATTTGAGGATCCAGAAGGAACCGACGACGACCAGACCTAGAAGGGCCCAGACCCACTCAACAAGGTGGATCGTCTCGAAATCGTACAAGTACCAAACGGCCGCGATTCGCACGACGACTGCCGTAGTCACCGACCAGATGAAATAGAGCATTGGTGGTTGGCTACGCATGATCAGCGTGACAACGAAGGCAACAAAGGCAAGGAGTCGCGAAACCTGGAACACGAACGGCCACGGTTCTTCAACGATGTGGTCTGCCTCGACCATGTTGTTAAGGTAGATGTCCATCGCAAAG
>JBEBBA010000070.1:0-20321 GCA_041158585.1 Actinomycetota bacterium | reverse complement strand
GTTGCCTTACCGAATGCGTCGGTTGTGGCGATGATCGCGGTTTCACCCGCACCCATCTGCGGCTGGTCGCCGCACCAGTCACGAACAATGTCGTTCTTGCTGCCGCGGTTACCACCTGGGTAGTCGGTGTTCTGTGGAGTGAAGAAGGTCGTCTTGCTGCAGGATGAGCGCTTGTTGACGATCAGGTAAACGGTGCGGTTAGAAAGTGGTGCGCCGCCCGGGGTTGTGTACTTGTAGGTCAGGTTCACGGTGCTTCGAACATCCGCGTACATCGAGAGAGCTCGGAGACCCTTGCCGTAGAACTGGTCCCACGAGCCTTTGGCGTCGGCGGTCATGTTCACACTGTTGGTTTTCCCTGGCAGTGGCGAGACTAATCGCATCACATAGTTGCCTGGAACCGGAGCTTGGTAGCCTGCTGCCCAGGCCGGGGCCACCGCGAACGATGCGAATACAGCAACTGCGGACATCGCGCTGAGCAATGACCTTCGAACATTTTTGTTCATCATTTCCTTTCATTGCTGCTCGCACAAGCAGAGTTTTACTTTTGGCTAACCTTTCCTAAGCCGTTCACTGAGTAGTAACGCACCCAGTCAACGTTTAGGGTCGCGGAGGTGAGTCCGCTATCTACCGCCCCGCCAAAGTTTCCTCCCATGGCGAGGTTGAGAATTACATAAAACTTGGGATCAACGCCGGCCTGGCTCTTGCCAAACGGCCAGTAGGCCAAACCGGTGTCGCCCTTGTTTACTCGGTGCACGACGATGTCGTCAAAGTAGAAGGTGATCGCGTCTGGTTCCCAGAGCATTCCGTAGCGGTGGTAGTCGTCGCTCAGGTTCATCAAGGTGTCTTTGATGCCACCGTTGTAAACGTGGTTTCCGCTCGCGTTGGCAAAGTGCAGGGTTCCATGAGTTATCTGAGGGTCGGCGCCTTTGTATTCCATGACGTCGATTTCACCGCTAAGCGGCCATGGAACCGTGGAGATGTTGGTGCCGAGTAGCCAGAACGCGGGCCAGGTGCCAACACCCTTCGGAGCTTTGATTCGAGCCTCCATGTAACCGTACGTGAAAGCGACCTTGCCGTAGGTAGTCATCTTGCCGCTCAACCATTCGCAGCGACCGTAGTAGCAGTTGAGGTTGCTGGTGTTCGCTTGGCGGTTTGCCGTGATCTTGAGAACACCCGGAGTTGAGCCATCGAGACGGTTGGCACCCTCAATGTAATACTGACGCTCGGCATTACCCCAGCCACAGTTGTTGTATGGCGGTGGGCAACCGTCGGTGGTGTCGAGGTTCCACTTTGCGGCGTCAGGGGCAGCGTTCAATGCACCGGTGAATTCTTCTGACCAGAGCAGGGTTTTCGCGATCGGCTCGAGAGGTTGGCCCACGGTGAGTAGGCGCTCTACCGGCGCGGCGGCCTTGTGAGTCTTGGACGCCGGTGAGGTCGCGCGGATGATGCAATCGCCGATCGCCAAACCGCGGACGCGCCCGCTAACGATGGAACAGGTCGCTGGCGTTAGTGAAGTAAAAGTTGGCTTAGTTCCCAACGCGGTAGCTACAAGAAGTTGGTCTGCAGTGCCTAAGAACATGTCGGCTGGTTGCCTGAAGGTGATCGTATTCGACGCCAGGTACACGCCGGCCTTGGCAACCTTTTGCACCGCGCTCGAGATTAGGCGTCCACTTAGGGTTTGAACAGAAAAGGTGTAACTGCGACCGTTAGTTAGTTTGGTGAAGGTTACGGAGGTGGCGGACGCGCTCGCCGACTTCACGCTGCGCCAAGAGCCGCTAACCGCGGTGACCTGGTACCCGGTTGGTTTGAGAGAAGGTGAGGGGCTAACCGCGCGAACCCACCGAACCGTTACGGTTTGGCTGGCGCTCACGGTTGTTACTGCGGTTGGTTTTGGCACCGACTTACTTAAGGTTGCTGCCGAACTCAGAGAACTGGTAACTAGAGACAGGGCTAGCGACACATGTACCGCGTAACGGATTATGCGCAACAGGACCCCTGAACATGGTTGGCGTTTCGCACAAAACGTTTGCTCAACGATAGCACCAAGCCCGTTCGAGGGCGAGGCTATTGCTTATAGAAGGTTTGTGAATACTTGGGCCAGCCAGAAGTAAACCGGCAGGCCGACTATCAGGTTGAACGGGAATGTGATTCCGAGACTTGCTGTGATCGCGATTGACTGGTTCGCCTCGGGTAAGGCGATCGAAACAGCGGCTGGAGCTGCGATGTAAGACGCACTTGCGCAGAGAACTGCTAGTGCGGTTGCACCACCCGGGCCGAAGCCCAGCAGTGCACCCGTAACAGCACCAAGGGTTCCGCCGAGTAGAGGCATCACGATCGCGAAGCAAGCCATTACCGGCCCGAGCGTCTTGAAGTGTTTGAAGTTCTTTCCAGCTTTGATGCCCAGTGTCAGGAGGAACAGCGTGAGTAAGCCCGGCTGTGCGTCAACAAAGAGGGTCTTCACGCTCTCATAGCCCTGTGGTCCAGAGATGTAACCCATAATTACGCCGCCGAGCAACAGCAGAACGGTTTTACCGAAGAAGATCTCGGCGAGAAGTGCGCGGTCTCTCAGGGCCGAGAGGCCGCCTTTGGCAAGCAGGATTCCAATCAAGATGCCGGGGATTTCCATCGCGACTAGAAGTGTGGTGACCAAACCCTCGTAACTAATGTTTGCGTTTTCTAGAAACACGATTGCGGCGGTGAAGGTGACTAGAGAGGTGGAGCCGTAGTGCGCGGCGATGGATCCCCGATCGATTAGCGACAAACGAGGCACAAGCCTGAGTAGGCCGAACGCGAGGAGCGGAATCAAGCAGCCGAGCAAAATCGTTGCGCCGATCGGCAGGGCTGTTCCGGCCAAGCCGCTCTCGCGGAGTGCGAAGCCACCCTTTAGGCCGATGGCCAACAGTAGGACGAACGAGATGATCTCAACGGCACTCTTTGAGATGCTGATGTCGGCTTTGAGGCGGCTTGCGGCGATGCCCAGCGCGAAGGCGAGCACCGGGATGCTGGTCAGGCTTGAAACTGCGATGTCGATCGAATTCACGGTTGATACTATACAGGAGAAAAATTACCGTTATTCAAGTTCCGCTATAGTTTCAATATGAGTTGGACTTTCCTCAGCAATTACGGGCACGTGATCGTGCAACTGGCCAAAGACCCAGACATAAAGTTGAGCGAGCTCGCCTCCAAGGTTGGCGTTACAGAGCGGCATGCCCGAGCGATCATTCAAGACCTGCGTGAAGCCGGCTACATCGAAGTCACCAAGCATGGCCGCCGCAACAGCTACCGAGTTAGCGGGCTGAAGCCGCTTCGCCACAGCACAGAGTCCACGCATTCACTGCAGGAGCTTCTAAACATCTTTAGAGACTAGGTTGGCTCGAGCCGTATAGTTCAGTTATGCAGTCGCCACTAGCGTTCTATCGCGGAGTCCGCCACCCCGAAGCCTTCCACGGTTCAGGTAAGACCAATAACTTCTTCGAAGGCTGGTACATCAAGTTGGTTTCGGCCGACAAAACCCAGCGCTGGGCTGTGATTCCTGGGATCTTTCGCGGTTTGAAGTCATCGGGCGACACTTCTGTAGATCAAGCTTTCGTTCAGGTGCTCGACGGCAACACCGGGCGTTCCTGGTTTCACGAATTCCCCGTGGATGCTTTCTCGGCCAGCACCGACAAATTCGATGTCACCGTCGGGGGAAATCACTTCGACTCGCAGGGGGTGACCTTAGACCTCCCACAGTTGCGAGGCACGTTGAAATACGAATCCGTTCTTGATCCTTGGCCGGTGACTTTGGCATCGCCCGGAATCATGGGTTGGTACGGCTTGGTCCCGTTCATGGAATGCTTCCACGGGATTGTGTCGTTTGGACACGAGCTCGGTGGCAACCTATTGGTTGAAGGTTCCGAGAAGTCATTCGGCTCTGGTCGTGGCTACATCGAGAAAGACTGGGGCCGCGGTTTCCCCTCGGGTTACGTCTGGCTGCAGAGCAACCACTTTGAATCAGACCCCGAAGCCTCGTTTGTCGGCTCGGTCGCGATCATTCCTTGGCTCGGCAGCGCATTCCGCGGTTACATAGTCGGGCTCAAGCACTCGGGAAAACTCCATAAGTGGACTACCTACAATGGCTCGAAAGAGTCGCTACTCAAGATCGACGACAGCCATGTCACCTGGCAGCTTTCTGGACCCGACGGCCGCTTGGAGTTGAAGGCCGAGCGAGTAGCCGGAGGTCTTTTGCACGCCCCATTACGAACGGCAATGCATCAGCGAGTTGAGGAAACCATGCTCGCAAACGTCTCGGTTCGACACCTATCCAACAGAGGTGAGGTTTTGTTTGAGTCCCTTGGGGACTGCGCGGCCATGGAGGTATTTGGCGATCTCGAGCGGTTGCTCGCTATCAAGTAGCGCTATTTCTTTAGCATCGCCCAAATGTAGGCGGTCGAGAAGCCGAAACCCACTGCCGCATAGCTGTAGGTGAACCATGCGAGTTCGGTAGGAATCAAAAGGGTCAGCACGCCCAGGGCAAATGCGCTCAACGTCATCACCCGAGCTGAGAGGCGCACGGAATCATCGGTTCCACGCGTGGCAACCGAAAACATGTTGCCAGCGAGAGCAACCAAGGTGATGCCGGTCATGCGCATCGACCACTCCAACTCGGGGGAAGAAACCAGCCCCAAGAGTTGGTTGAAGAAGGCTGGTGTAACAACGAGCGCGAGAGCGCTCAAGCCGAAAACAATTGCACCCGCTCGCAGGACGCCTCTCTGACGTTTGATTGATTTGTTCATGCAAACAGGCTAGGCCGAGGAGGGTGCAGTCGGGCTTCAAAAATGTAGAGAGTTAGGCTTTCGTTATGAGTCGTGAGGCCAAGACCAAGAACGGTCACCCACCAAAGGTGTGTGAGCGTTGCGGCTTGCCTTTCGAGTGGCGAAAGAAGTGGGAACGCGACTGGGCGAACGTGAAGTTTTGCTCCAAGAAATGCAAGGGCTGAACGTGCAGCGCATCATCTACATCGCCCACGACCATCTGCACAGAGGCTACGGTGCGCTAGCTCAAGCCGATAAAAGCTCGGCCGCAATCGTGCTGGTCGAAAGCGAGCGCATGACCACCGGACGTGACTGGCACCCCGAGCGACTCTTCTTCCTCATTTCTTCAGCAAGACACTTTGCCAAAGAACTTGAAGCGGAAGGCTTCAGAGTCCGCTACATCATGTCGGCAACAACAGTCGAAGGCCTCAAGCAGGCTCGCTTGGAGTTTGGCGACCTACCGATCACGTCTGCCGAACCATCGTCCTTTAGGCAGTTCGCGCAGCTTGCCGAGTTTGGCGTCGATTTTGTAGAGAACGATTTCTTCGTGACCCCGCGCACACTTTTTGCCGAATGGGCGGGTAGCCAGAAGACGTACGTGATGGAGAACTTCTATCGCGCTCAACGCGCCCGCCTCGGCTTACTAATGACCGAGGGCAAACCCGAGGGTGGCCGCTGGAACTTCGATTCAGAGAATCGCCTGCCGCCGCCAAAGAGTTACACCTGGCCGCCATACCTCGAGCATGAGCGTGACGAATTGGACGACGAGGTCGCAACGACCCTCGGTCACACTCCAACCAAAACCTGGGCGACGACGCGTGCAGGTGCGCTCGCACAGCTCGATTACTTCATCGAACACCACATTGCCGGTTTCGGGCCATACGAGGACGCGGTTACCACCGAGAGCTGGGCGTTGCACCATTCACTCCTCAGCCCCTACCTCAACAACGGATTGCTAAACGCCCGCGAGGTTGTCTCGGCGGCAATCAAGGCCTATCGCGCGGGTCGAGCTCCGATCGAATCCGTCGAAGCATTCGTTAGGCAAATCGTTGGGTGGCGTGAATACATCAACGGAATGTACTGGTTCCTCGGCGACGACTACCGAAGCCTCAATGAGCTCGGTGCCGACCGAGACCTTCTGCCTGTCTTCAAAGACTCAAGTGCAACCAGAATGAACTGCGTTGGCTCGGTTGTTCGTGACATCGAAGAGCGGTCTTGGGTTCACCACATTCCCCGACTCATGATTCTCAGCAACCTGGCTCTCACGACCGGCACTAACCCACAGCAGTTCCTCGATTGGATGCGCGAGCAGTTCATCGATGCTTCCGACTGGGTGATGGTGCCTAACGTGATCGGCATGGCTGTTCACGCCGACGGCGGCAAGTTGATGACCAAACCGTATGCGTCTGGTGGCGCTTACCTCAGCCGAATGACTCAGTACTGCAAGTCATGCGTCTATGACCCGAAGAAGAGAGTCGGCGAGGATGCCTGCCCGTTCACAACGCTTTACTGGGATTTCTTGGACACCCATCGTGAGCGATTCGTAAAGAATCATCGGATGTCGCAGCAGGTCTTTGGGTTGAATCGATTGAGTGACTTACCCGAGTTGAAACTTCGAGCCAAACAAGTGAAGGACGGCCTCTCGGCCGGGACAATCTAGCCAAGCAGCGGGCGAAGCTCAACCTTGCGGTTGCAAGCCTTCGAACCCTCTGCGGCAAGCTGCTTTGCCTCTTCGAGGTCGGCCGCGTGGATCAGCCAAAAGCCGCTCATGTATTCCTTGTTGTCATGCAGCGGACCGTCAGTAAAGACCCCGGCTCCGGCGCGGTTGTCGATCAGTGTCGCTGTCTTTGGCGTGTTGATGCCAACCGCGATGATCCAGTGGCCGTTCTCTTGCAACTTGTCGTTGAAGGCGTCGATTTGGGCCATTTCGTCTGGGCCAGCTGTGTTGGAGTTGTCATCGATGACTGCGATCAAAAATCTCATAGCGACACTCTACTCGTAGCGAACCAGGACTTCGTTGCGGCGCAGGAGCGGAGGCGTCAGGGGCGGGTTATAAACGGCACTCGTCACCTCACCGACAGGCTTGAGGCCAAGTTCTTGCAACGCCTCGCGCAACTGTTTGGACCGTCGTTCGAAAGTCTCGTTGTTCCAAGCCCCTCGGTAGCGAAGCGCGGCGAATGTTCCGGCCGGAACGCGTTTGATGCTTATCGAAGAGTTGCGCGGAACCGGGATCTCGGCTGCTTTGTAGCTGCTCGGCACCACGAACGAAACCAACCAGCCACTCTTGCTCGGTTCTTGCTGCACGGGGGAGGTCATCGCGATTTTTTGGCCAGGCTGATTGTCTCCGCTGATGTAGTTGAAGAGCTTATTGAACGCTCGGTTGGAGGCGAGTCGGAGGTCCGCGGTGTTCTCGACAACGCACTCGGCCAGCCAGTGCTCCTCGTACTCCCGCAGCTCGATGCCGAGAGCAGACTTGAGCAGTTTGTACTTGGGCTTCTCGATGGGCATATTGCCTCCCTCGTTCTGAGTCTAGTTAAAGTGAAGCGGGGAGGGCTTCCGCCCTCCCCGCCTACTAACTAGTGACTAGTCCTTGAATTCGGTTGCTGCGAACTCTTTGCTCTCTTCGGCCGACTTGATGCGGGCGATTGCAAAGATGATCAGACCGAAGACGCACTTGGCCAAGATGTCAGCAATGCTGTAGCCGATTTCGCGGCTTACAACTGCTTCTGCGCTTGGTGCGCCAGTCTCGCCCATCGCAAGGA
Source organism: Actinomycetota bacterium (assembly GCA_041158585.1). Taxonomy (GTDB): domain Bacteria; phylum Actinomycetota; class Actinomycetes; order Actinomycetales; family Microbacteriaceae; genus Rhodoluna. The sequence continues at coordinate 12,766 of JBEBBA010000070.1, read as the reverse complement.
TGAACGTGATTGGGTAAACACCCCAGGTTGCGATTAGGAGCAAACGAGCACCCTTTAGCAAGCCCTGAACCTTTGGCGACTGAGCTGCGAGGCTCTTGCCGATCTCAACGAATAGTACGTAGAGGATGTAAAGGAATGGGATGGTCGATAGGGCGCCCCAGAGACCTGCGTCACCCTCGTAGAAGATGTTCATCTTCATGTCGCCAGGGAAGCCGAGGATGATCATCAAAGCTGCTGCAGGCACAAGGCGCTTTAGTAGCGAAGACTGAACGGCACGGGCTAGACCCATAACGGCTACTAGTTCGACTAGTAGTAGTGGAACGGTTAGGAACCAGTCCACGTAGCGGTAACCGACGTTGTAGCCGGCGAAGCCTTCTTCAAGGCTCTTGCCAACAGCGTATGCCTCGTTGAACGAGTCAAACATTCTGAAGTAGTGGTAAGCGGCGATCGAGGTTACGGTTGCCGAAACCATGACTGCCATGCGGAACTTAGGAAGTACGCGGTCGCGTGCTACCCAGAGGAAAATGCTGGTGAAGAGCATGCTCGCGATACCAAGCGAGAGCATGTTATAGACAGCTGAGTGCTGAGCTAGGTTCATTTGTGTTGCCTTTCATTGATTTGTACAACGTTGTGAATCATGAAGGTCTTCGACGCTCAAACTCCGGGCGTCTCGGGCCGTTGGTACGATATAGCAATATTCAGTCAACCTGTGAAACCCCTGAGAGCATCCATACTCAGGTAACGGATAGATAACGCTTTTTGATGTGTCCAAGGGGTATCCCCTGCCTCAAAATACCTTGTCGGCTGCAGTCGTTACCCTTGTATAGAGGTCGAAAGATAGTACAGACCGAACAATCTCTAATAAGAGGAGTAACTCCATGACAAAAATGCGCAAACTTTTTGGCGCTGCAATCGCATCGGCTTTGGCCTTCGGCGGGCTGAGCGCTGCGCCGGCAACTGCCGCGGCACCTGCGCCAACCTTTGAGTTCGTAGATCTAGGAATGCCAATTACCGACACCTGGGACATGGCCGAGATTAACGACACTCTGTACTTCACCGGTACCGAGGCCAACACCCAGAAGCTGTTCAAGCTCGACGCAACCGACAAGGCTGTGGCCCTTGACGCTTCGGCTGTTGGCCCCGTTGAAGGTATCCTGGGCGCTTTTGAAGAAAAGCTGTATCTCGAAACCGAAAACAACGACGGTGACGCAATTGCCATGGTTTACGACGGAACCACATTCACCCTTATCCCAACATTCTTCACCGATAGCCACGACTTCGAAGATGGCCTTGAGTACAACGGCAAGTGGTATTTCAATGCAGAAGACCCTAATGACGGAACCGAATACGTCTACAGCATCGACGGCAGCACCTGCGTAAAAGTCAACGTTGGCACCGCAAACTCTCCTGTTTTCTTGGAGTCGGCTGATCTACTTGGCGTTTTCGACGGCAAGCTGATGCTTGCCGCGAACGACCCAACCTACAATGGCGGAACTCGCACCTTCTCGGTTTATGACGGCACCACCCTAGTCGCCAAGAATGGCACCATCGACTACCAGGGCACTCCAACCTTGCGCAAGTTCCCGTACCCATATAGAGGAATTGCCTTCCAGGATGCCTTCTACTTCGGCAGCACTTTTGAAGAAGCCGATGAAAACTCGGTGACCTGGACTGGTGGAGGAAGCGGATACGCTCTCTTCAAGATGTCCAAGGCTGGCGTTGTAACTCGCGTTGATCCAGTTGAGGCGAGAAAAGACCTAGCCTTCTTGCCGGAATACTTCTGGGTCCTGAACAACACCCTTTACTTCGGAGATGCCCACAGCAACACGGCGAACATTCGTAAGGTAACCGCTTCAGGAAGCGAGGTTGCCGCTCAAAACCTCTTGAACCCAACTCTTTGGGAAGTTGTCTCCTACAAGGGCAAGTCATTCTTCTGGGTTAACTCGAGCGTCGCTTCGTTCGACGGCACCACAGTTACTGAGCTCTACCAGGGCAACCGATTCTGGAACGGCAAGGTCGCCGAGCTGCTCAATGACGTGATTCTTTACCGTGGCCCGGACCCAGAAGGTAGCGACTACAACGTCATCTACGCCTTTGACGGAACGACCGAAATCAAGATTCCAAACAGCTCGATTGATGGTTGGCCTTACAGTCGAGCAGTCGTCAAGGGTTCCATGTACCTCATGGGCTACAACAAGACAGCTCAGACCTGGCAGATGGCCAAGTTGACCGCCGGAACCTACGTTCCGCCGGTTACCCCGGTTACCCCGCCAACTAAGGTTGACACGGACAACCCGTCGCTTGGCACTTTGTCTGAAACCAAGACCTTCAAGGGAACCCGTGGAGCCATCAGCTTTGCTGACGGTTCTGGTTTCGACATTGACGCCAAGGGCAAGATGTACTCGCGCGTGAAGTCGAAGTACCTAACCACTGTTGCAGGGTCATTTGTTGTGACCTACAAAGTTGGAGCGGCAACCAAGACCTGGACTTGCAAGATCGCCAAGTACGGAAGCACCAAGAAGCTAAAGGCTCTTCCGCGCAACGCAATTCTCTACAAGTCGAAGCAGTCTTGCCAGCTACCGGCTGCCGTATTGAAGGCCATGAAGACCGGCTCTGTCACCATTCGACAGAACGTCACCATGACTCGCTACTACGCAACCACCGCTAAGACCAAGACACCAGCAGGCAAGGTTATTCGCCCGCTAGTTCGCAAGATGACCGTCAAGATCGGCGCTGTCATCAAGTAATCCTGGCCGCAAAATTTCGAAACCCTCCTGAGAAATTGGGAGGGTTTCGTTTTTCTTTGTTCGCTGAAGCGAAGGTAGTGCTATAACTTGAGACAAAGGTCTAACTCTTTTAGGAGCACGTGTGAAGACGCAGTTAGCTGTCAAAAATATTCGGAAAGTTCTGGCGCTCGTCACGGCGAGCCTAATGGTCTCCTCTTTCCCGTTGAGCGCCCAAGCAGCGCCAACTGAAATCTCGCGTTGGAAGTTCGACGAGCAAACTGCCGGTGCAGCAGCACAGGACTCCGTCGGTGGAATCAACGGCAATGCAAACGGCAACCCGTATCCAACGCCCTCCACCGATGTGCCTTACACCTCACCCGCGAACCCTGGAAGCATGTTCTTTGATGGTCAGAACTACTACGAGGTAGCAAACAATCTTGCCGCCGACTTCTCAATTTGCGCGTGGATCAAGACGGCTTCGACCGGCGGTGACTGGCACTTCACTGCGGCTAACATCGTTGACGCCGAGACCGGCGGCTTTGCACTCGACTTTGGCTTCGGTATCGAGAGCCAGGGAAGGCTGATTTTCGGTAACGGCGGAAACATCATTGGGCAGGGTGATGCCGATGCCAACGTGGTTGGCACCAACGTTGTAAATGACAACGCTTGGCACCATGTTTGTGTCAGCCGCAACAACACGACCGGCGAAAATATCCTTTATGTTGATGGAGCTCAGGACGCAGTTGGTATCACCGGCGTTGGCTTAGTCAACTCAAACCCACTTCTTCGAATTGCTGGTGGATTCGACGGTAATGCACCGTTCGTTGGAAACATCGACGATCTACGGTTCTTCTCAAACGTTGTTTCGGCAGCAGATGTGGCTTCTATCTTTACTCCAGCACCTGTGGTTGAAGAAGAACCCCTGGTGCTTGAGGAAGAAGAGACTGAGGTTCGAATTCTTGCAAGCAGTGGTGCACTTGCAGACACGGGTGTGACCACTTGGCCGTCATTCCTAGCGGGCGCATTGCTCTTGAGCGTTGGTGCGACGAGTTTGGTTTTGCAACGCAGCGCCAAGAAGCAGGAAGCTAAATAGCCTTTAGCGGCACGCTTTCGTAGCCACGCAGCACAAAACCAGGGCGCCTTACGGGCTCGGCCGCGAGCTCTAACTTTGGGTACTTGGCGATCAAGGCTGGGAGCGAGGTACTCATCTCCATGCGGGCGAGTGGTGCACCGATACAGAAGTGAATGCCAGCACCAAATCCGATGTGAGGGTTCGGGTCGCGCGTGATGTCCATTTGGTCGGCGCGATCAAAAACTGTTTCGTCTCGGTTTGCCGAACCCAGTAGGGCAGCAATCTTCTGGCCCTCTTTCACGAGTACGCCGCCGATCTCTACGTCTGCCGTAGCCGTCCTCTCGAATAGATGAAGAGGCGCGTCGAATCGAACGAATTCATCGACCGCACTGGAGGCGAGTCCGAATGGGTTTTGAACCAGCAGCGCGTGTTGTTCCGGCCGCTTCAACATGGCGACGAAGCCGTTGCCGAAACCGTTGACGCTGGCTTCGTGCCCTGCATTGAGCAGTAGGACGCAGGTGGCAATCAGTTCTTGGGCGTTGAGTTTTTGGCCGTCTTCTTCAACTGCTGCGAGATCGCTGATTAGGTCGGTGCCAGGATTGCGCTTGCGCTCCTCCATCAAACCGCGAACGTACTCGGCGAACTCGTGGCTGGCACGCTGGGCATCTGCTTGGGTTTGCTCGGACGGGTTGATTTCGTACATCTTCACAATCGCCTGCGACCAGGGTCGAAGCAGGTGTTCGTCTTCGTCTGGGAATCCAAGGAGTGCAGCAATGACCTTCACGGGTAGCGGTTCGGCGAAATCCGCAATCACGTCAAACTCACCGGTGTCGGCTAGCTTTTGCTCGATGCCCTCGAGAAGTTGGGCCGTAAGTCGCTCGACATCGGGTCTCAGGCTGTCGATTTTGTTTTTGTTGAAGGCCTTCACCAGCAGCGAACGAAGTCTGGTGTGTTTTGGCGGCTCGCTGTCTAGCAGGCTGTCGCTGTGTAGCCAGTTGAACTCACCCCAAGCGCTCTCGGGCTCACGTGGTTTGAAGATGCGTCCGAGGGAGCGATTGCGAAGAACGGCGTTGGCATCGGCATAGTTCGCCGCCAAGAATAGGTTCGACTCTTCATGCCAAACCGGATTGCCCGCCTCGCGCAACTTGGCTAGTTGTGGGTAGGGGTTTTCGATGAACTCTGCGTCGTTGAAGTCGATCATGTTAAGAGGCTACCCTGCGAGAATAGAGGCATGAGCAGGCACAGAGGCGCTAACCCGATTCGCCTCTGGTTGTCTTGGGGGCTTATTGCATCGGGTTTATTGCTCCTCGCCTATTCGGCTTGGACTTATCTATTCGAGGACATCGTTTCTTCAGAGGGTAAGAAGAGTAAGGCTCTCGAATATTCGGTATCGGCCACCGTGGAGGAACCAAAGGACGCATTCGTGGACGTCCGAGAGGCAAAGCCCAGCGACGTAATCGGCCGCATGGTGGTGCCAAAACTTGGTGATGACTTTGTTCGGCTGATTGGCGAGGGTACAAAGTGGAACCCGGTGCTAAACGAAATCGGTATTGGGCACTACCTTGGCACCGCGATGCCAGGAGAGGTTGGCAACTTTGCAACCGCAGCACACCGCGGTGGTTTTGGCGGAACCTACCGAAACGTGCATCGCCTCACCGAGGGCGACAAGGTTTATGTGCAGACGAACGACGGTTGGTACACCTACGATTACCGCCAGACCAAGATCGTGAAGCCAGAACAGGTCGAAGTGATTGCCGACGTGCCGGGCGGCATGGATGGCGCGAAAATCGGTGGGCGCTACCTAACCATGACCAGCTGCGACCCCGTTTGGGTCAACACCGAACGCATCATCGTGTGGTTTGAGCTTGAAACCTTCACACCGACTTCAGAACCCGAACCGGAGGCTGTTCGCTGGGTCGCGACTAAATAACGGGTGTCTCGGCAAGCAGGGTGGTTTTGCCCTCGGCGCTGGTTAGCTTCCATGACAGCGTCAACTCGTTGAGCAACTTGGTTCCGAGCCCCGGGTTGCTTTGAAGCCTGACCAAAGCACCATCGTTTTCGACAGTTATCTCAAGTCGCTTCGAGTCTTTGCTAAGCGAAACCAGGACGCCGATCTGCTTTGCGCGTCCGTGACGAACTGCGTTCGAGCAAGCTTCACGAATGAGTTCTACGGCAGTCGCTGAAGTGACCGGCTGCTTGGCCAGGGTTTTCTTTGCCGCCGGGGTTAGCTTCCAGCGAATCTTTGCTACGCCATCCCAGAATTCAGCGAGCTCGCTTAGTGACTTCTCGATTACCGGCGCTTCACTATCGGCCAGGTCTAGCAGGACTACCGTGCTAGAAATCATCTCGTTCAGTTCGGCGATTAGTTCGGGAGTAGCGGAATTGTCTTTGATTGCGTCCGACAGTTTGAAAGCTGCAACGCTAAGGGCGTCCTGAATCGGCCCGTGAAGAGCTCGGGCAATAGCCTGCTGCTGAAGGCGATAGGCGGTGTTCAGGCGAACGAGTTCGTCCTTCAACTTTCTGGAGGCTTGCTGTTGCTCGTTCAAGACTCGGGTGGTTTCGCTTCGCAAAGAAGGGATTAGCGCGATACCCCAACCCAGAATGATCCAGAGCAGACCTAGCGGCAGCAAGCTGCGGTAACCGAGTTCTTCCATCTCAGAAACCTTGGTGATTGCGAATCCGCTCAACTGAGCCGTAATGAAAAGCGCGGCCGTGAAAACTACCGAGCGAACTATCGTCGAACGGATTGGCATAACGCGCGACCAGAGGTTGGCAAAAGCGGAAAGCAAAGCGAAAGGTACGAGTGAAACAACCAAAGCGAGAATCAAGCCGATTTCAAAACCCCACTGCAGTGGTGCAAAGCACAGGGTCGCAAAGCCCGCCCAAAAAGAGAATGCGAAGGGCTTGAAAGGCTGAAGAGATGTTGAGTCGGCAAACACTCTCGACCAAAGAACTCGACCGCTAACCGGCTCGGTCTCTGGAGCACTCAAGTCAGTTACCTGTCGGGCAAGTTCATAGCTGACTGGACGAACCACTTCTTCAATCGTTGATCGAAGTTTCTTTAGCGCCTGTTTGGCCGAGGTGCCGGTGAGGGCTTTGAGTCTCTCTTCAAGCTCTGCCCGAACAGAACCGACTACGTCCTCGCGCTTTGCTCGGATCTTCTTGTCAATGTCGCGCTTAGTTGCGCGAAGGGTTTCGTTGGTTTCGCGCAGGAGCCTTGAGTTTCGCGAAAACTCCCTGGCCAGAGACATCATGTAAGCCATTAAGACCAACGTCACACCAGTTGTCGAGGTTGATGCAAAGAACCGGAACCAGAAACGTGACTGATCTTCAAGAGCAAACAAAATCAGAAGCTCATCGAAGGTTGCCGCTCTAATTGCGAGGGCGACCAGGAAAACCAAGACGGTAACCAGCGGCATCGGTCTTTCGGCAGCCGGTCTCAGAATCGTGAACTTAGCCACGAGCAGCGCCGCGAACATTGCAATTGCGCCAAGGGTCGCCGCAAGAATCAGAGGAAGCAGACCGTGGCGGGAATCAACACCGGACCCGATCAGTGCGGTGACTAGCAGGATTGGGAATGTGACGGCGAAACTAGTCCAGTTAACCGAATCGGGCCCGCCGACTCTCGCCCAAAAATCTTTCATTCGGCTGAGCGGTTAGGGATTCCGACCGCGGCGATGTAGCGGCGAACAACCTCCACGCGCCGGTCAACCGCGGTGTCTCTGTCCAGTCCAAAGGCTTTGAAGATCGCGGTTACGTTTTGCTCAGCACCCGAGACGGTAATGCCGCGCTGCTTGGCAATCTCGACGTTCGAGTAACCGAGTGCCATCAGGTGCAAGACCTCTCGCTGGTTCTTGGTTAGCGCCCGGAGTGCTGGCTCGATGATTGCGTCGTGGCGAACCGGGTTTCCGCGGTCACGAAGCGCGTCCTCGAGTGCACTGACTAGGTAGGCGGTGTCGCTGATCAGGCTCTTGCGCAAAAAGCCCACGCCCTCAGGGATTGCAGAGGAGTCTGTCCCCACGCTCTGACGGGTTAGCAAGATAGGGGCAATCTGCGGGTGCTTGAGTCGCAGATACTGGGCGAGGTCGATTCCCGAAGGGCCCGTGCCTAGGCCGATGTCTAGTAGTGCCGCGTCTGGGTCGAAGCTCTTGAGAGCCTTCTTGGCAGCAAGAGCCGAGTCAACGTGCAAAACCTCAAAACCTTGGCCACGCAATGCCTCGGCGAGTAGCGAACCGACGAACTGGTCGTCTTCGACTACTAATACTCTGCGCTTGAAACTGCCCACCCTTTAAACCTAAGACAGTTTGATTTCGCCGATTGGCAAACGCTCTGCTTTGAACGAATTCACCGGGGCATCGCTCGGGTAACCGACGGCAACACCGTAGAGCAGTCTGTAACCATCGGGCACATCGAACTCTGCCTTGACGGCGTCTTCCCAAATCGCCACAGCGCCCTGGGCACAAGTCCCCAAACCTCGAGCGTGAGCGCCCAACATTAGGTTTTGCATGAACAGCGATGCGTCCGAAGCTGCGTACTTCCCGATCGACTTGTGAGTGAAGATGAACAATTCGACGGGAGCGCCAAAGAACTCGTAGTTGCGGCGCCACTGTGCGTCACGGCCCTTGGCATCCCCGCGCTCGACACCGAGCAGCGAGGAAAGCTCACGACCGACCTTCTGCGACCGCGTCGTGAAGACCCCGGTGTAAGGCGGGGGGAGCAGCCGGTTCCTGGGCGGCAACCCAACCCGCGTCACAGCCAACTTCAGTTTGGCGAACAGCCCCCCAGTTCGAGCGGCCGAAAGCGAATCCCAACGACGCAAAAACTCCGCCGAGATTCGGTCGCGCTTTTCACCGGTAGCCACAGCAACCACGAATGGTCGTGTGTTCGACCACGAGGGTGCTGTCATTGCATCGGTGAGCAATTCATCGATTACCGACTCGGCTACCGGCTTGCTGGTGAAGTCTCTGGTTGTGCGTCGGCTGGCGACAAATTCAACCCATTGCTCTTTTGTGATCACACTTGAAATCTACCTCTGGTTGAATAGGTATAAAGCCAACCCGAGGAGCGCCATGACCGAACCACGCCAAGTTCGCCCGCGCACCGAAGGCTGGAAGCAACTCAAGGATGCCGACGGCAAGCCGCTTCTGCAGTTCGAAGAACGCGCCAAGAAGCCACCGATCCACCTCGTTGACCTCAGCGTCGAAGAGCGAGCCGCGAAGGTCAAAGAACTAGGGCTCCCCGCCTTCCGCGCCAAGCAGCTCGCCACCCACTACTTCACCCACTACACCAGCGACCCCGCACAGATGAGCGACCTCCCTGCGAACGGCCGCGAAGAACTCGTCGGCGCCATGCTGCCACCGCTGCTAACCGAAGTCCGCCGACTCCAAACCGACAACGGCGACACCATCAAGTTCCTCTGGCGTCTCTTCGACGGCGCTCTTGTCGAGTCCGTCCTAATGCGCTACCCGGGTCGAATCACCCTGTGCGTTTCTTCGCAAGCCGGCTGCGGCATGAACTGCCCGTTCTGCGCAACCGGTCAAGCCGGACTAACCCGCAACATGTCGGCCGCCGAAATCATTGACCAGGTTGTTCAAGCCAACCGAGCAATCGCCAACGGCGAGCTCAAGGGCGGAAACAAAGACAACGACAACCCCGAGCGCGTCACCAACATCGTCTTCATGGGCATGGGTGAACCACTCGCAAACTACAACCGTCTAATGTCTGCCGTTCGCACCATGGTCGAACCGCAACCAAACGGTCTTGGCATGTCTGCGCGCCACATCACCGTCTCAACCGTCGGTCTTGTTCCAGCAATCAAGAAGCTCGCCGAAGAGTCTTTGCCCGTCACCTTCGCGCTTTCGCTCCACGCCCCCGACGACAAACTCCGCGACGAACTAATCCCCGTCAACTCCCGATGGAAGGTCGATGAAGCATTGGACGCCGCCCGCGCCTACTTCGACGCCACCGGTCGCCGAGTGTCCATCGAATACGCACTAATCAAAGACATGAACGACCACGCTTGGCGTGCAGATCTTCTGGCCCAGAAGCTAAACGATCGAGGCAAAGGCTGGGTTCACGTCAACCCGATCCCACTAAATCCAACTCCCGGCTCAATCTGGACAGCCTCGACTAAAGAGGTAACCCGAGAGTTCATAAACCGCCTCGAAGCAGCCGGAATCCCAACCACCCTGCGTGACACCAGGGGCAAAGAAATCGATGGAGCCTGCGGCCAACTAGCAGCCGCAGACTAACAAGCTTTTCAAGTTGCAATAAGCCGATTCTTAGGCAGACTTTTAACTATGAAGTCTCGGGGAACCCTTCGCAGCGCGGTTTCGGCGCTGGTTACGGCGCTCCTCGCTGCCGTCGGGCTGCTCGTGCCAGTTCAAACTGCCACTGCAGCAGACTGCTCTTTTAGAGGAACCACACCCGTATTCGTTGAAGGCACTCTCAAAGTCGGCGAAACCGTAAAGGTTTCTCCAATGGACTGGGGTTCGGGTGTCACACTCCAATACGTCTGGCGAGACACTTTTGTGAATGGGATTGTTCGCCAGGAAGGACCTTCAGATACTTTCACGATTCCGGCAGCTATGGAAGATCAGGGTCTAAAGGTTCAAGTTACTGGCTCGAAAGCCGGTTGCTCCGACATCTCTGAGTGGTCTGAAAACTTCACTGTCGCTGGGACCACAGCGCCCAACTTTGCCGGACAAACTTTTACGGGAAGCATGCGTGTCGGTGAAACCGTGAACACAACTAGCGCGCCTTTTGACTCCGATAACAACGCTTCCGAGTTTTGCTCGATGCGTGTCAGTCTAACGACCTGGGCTGCCTGGCAAACCTGTGGAACCTTTACATTTCTGCCCGAGCACGCTGGTAAGCGTCTTCAAATCAGACAGTACGCCCATCCCTTAGGCGTAAGCGATAAAAAGTTATACAAAAATTCGACTTACCAAATATCATCGCTGGCTGGACCGCGAAACCTTCCGAGTGTTTCTGGTGTTTACACCGAGGGAAGCGTGCTCACAGCCCACCCGGGTACACAACCTGCTGGAACTCTAATTACCTATAAATGGTGTCGAGTTGATGCCCTGGCTGCGCCGAATAGCACATGCCTCGAAATAGGTTCCGGTGCGACCTACACCATTAAGGCGGCCGATGTTGGGAGCCAGATTTTTGTCAGCGCTTCATATACAGACTCGACTGCGGCTTCGTTCACATCCAACTCTTTGGTTTCCCCACCTATCAAGTCAGCCCCGGCATTTGCCTTACCGTTGCCGAAACTAATCAATAGATGGGGTGCGGCGGACGCTCCTTTACTGAACTATTACAACGCTGACTGGGTGATGACCTTAGCTGGTACTGCACCCACAGACTCCAGCATTTCTAGGACTCAGCTGTACATCTGCACATCCAAAGGCACTTGTGTCACGCGAATCTTGAATACCTTTGTGCCGACATCAGTCGGGCTCCAACATAGCCTTCGATACCAGGTGGTAACTACCGCTGGCGACATCTACTGGTCATCGAACGCGGCAACCGACATGCTTGCAGAGGCGACATTCCCAGATCACACGGTAGTGGTCTCGGGCACCAACACAACGTTCAAGACACTCACTGCAACGCCACCATTTGCAGATCTCAGTTACCCAGCAGGCATGACTTGGGAGTACCAGTGGCAGCGTTCTGGCACCGCAATTCCAGGTCAGACTTCTTCTACCTACAACACACAAATCGAGGACATAGGTAAGACAATCAGGGTTGCGGTCACGGTGCGGCTAACTGGCTACACGACGCGCACCTTCTTATCCTCGAGTCGATCAATTGCAGCCTCCGTATTCACACCAACACCTACACCGACAATCAGCGGAACCGCAGCCCAAGGTTCAACTTTGACGGTGGTTCCGGGAACCTGGGATGCTGCCGCTGAACTTAGCTACTCGTGGTCTGTCGGAGGGACGGCATCGGGGACTGGCCCAACTTTGCTCGTTGAACCGGCAATGGCGGGCAAGACCATCACCGTAACTGTCACAGGTTCTAAACCCGGTTACACCACGGTTTCAAAGAACTCTGTCGCCACTGCTGCTGTGCCATTCCTGGACTTCGCCCTGAGCCCAACACCTACGATCGAAGGCGATCCTTCGGTGGGTGTCACCCTGACCGCTTTGCTTGGCGAGTGGGACCCGGGTGTTTCGTTCGCTTACCAGTGGTTCTCGAACACTACGGCGATTAGCGGTGCAACTGAGCCGAGTTGGATCTTTACAAGTGGTCACATTGGGAAGCGAATCAGCGTAAAGGTCACCGCTAGCAAGGTGGGCTACAACGGTGTTACAAGAACCAGTGCTCAAACTGTTGCCGGTTACGCGGGTTTGAATCCAACACCAGTTCCGACCATCACCGGGCAGTTACTCGAAGGTGAAACTCTTTCGTCGGAGCTAGGCACCTGGGCCGAGGGTGTTGGCATCGCCTACCAATGGTTGCGTAATGGTTCGCCAGTTGCCGGCGAGATCGCCTCAACTTACCAACTCTCCAAGGTCGATGTCGGCGCGAAGATCTCTTTGCGTGTGACTGGTTCGAAGGTGGGGTATCTCTCAGTTGCTAAAACTTCGGTTGAGTCGACTCCCGTGATTGGACTACTGTCTCCACCATCTGCTTCAACCATTGAGGGCACCATGGCCGTGGGCAAGGTGGTTTCGGTTACCACCAACGGTTGGGGAACCGGACACACTTTCACCTATCAGTGGTACAGGAACTCCGCAGAGATTGTTGGGGCGACTGAGCGTTTGTATGTGATTGACATCGCCGACCTCAACGCGGGGCTTTCAGTGCGGGTAACTGCGAGCAAGCCGGGCTTCCAGAGCTTGTCTGTTCTTTCGGCTGAGCGCGGGCCAGTTACGCCTGGAACGCTGACTGCCCCGACGCCGAGCTTCACCGGGACGATCGCTGTCGGGAAGGTTTTGACTGCGAAGACCGG
>JBEBBA010000069.1:0-16865 GCA_041158585.1 Actinomycetota bacterium | reverse complement strand
CGTCTAGATCGACGAGACGAGCCGTTGCCGCCTTTGAAAGTTCGTTATTGTGCAGCAGATCAAAAAGTCTTCGAAGTTCAATCTGCGCCGAATTAGCAGCCTCTCCGGCTCGGGTAAGAGCTCTGGCGGCCGCTTCAGGATTCGTCCTGACTGCGTAGGCACCACCTTCGGTGAGGCTAACTACTGCCGCTACGCGCTGTACCAAGAGCTCAGACAAGTCTCTAGCAATGTCGAGGCGTTCATTCTGTCGCGCCAACTCAAAGTTGATGCGAGCCTGAGAAAGAAGTGTTAGCGCACGGTCCAATGGCGAACCAATGTGCTCCAACTGAACGTATGCCAAACGACCTAGTAACCACGCGAGCGTGAGCCAGCCAACGGTCAAAACAAAGGCTGTGCATAGGATCAGGAATTTCTGGTCTTCTCGAATCTGTAATCCGATGGACTCGAAACTTGCATAGGGCCCGTATGTCAAAAGCCAAAGTACAACGAATGAACTCAGTGAGGTTGCTACGAGAGTCGCGGCGCGAACTGCCCTTGACCCAAAGGCAGCAACTAGTAAGACAGCCGAGGCAATGATGAAGACAGAAAAGGTTGGGGTCAGTGACAGGACAATTTGCGCCGACTGTCCGGCTACCAGCAAAGCTACCGTCAGCCAGGGAAGCTTCCTTGAAAACAGCAATCCAAGTGAGTAGATCGCCCCGGGAATTAGTGCTGTTGGGCCAACCACAACTAGATCTAAACCGCCAAAAACCAAAAACATGGTTGTAGCGATGTAGGAGGTTGGGAGCCAGCCGTTTTCATGGATCCACTTGAACATGTGGCCTCCCGAAACGAAGTTTGATTTGGCTCCCCGGCTTGGACTCGAACCAAGAACCTATCGGTTAACAGCCGATTGCTCTGCCAATTGAGCTACCGAGGAATGTTGTAACAGGTAAAAACACTACCAAAAAACTTTGGCTTTAGTAGCCAAGTTCCTTATCTACGACACCGACCCACTCTCCTGCTCCCCTGAAGGCCAAGCTGTTGACGCGAATACGTTCAGCGAACATGCGAACTACCTGGGCGTCGGTGTCAGCGGTGTGTGGAGTAATGATGAGGTTCTCGAGAGTCCATAGTGGGTGGCCATCCGGTAAGGGCTCAGGGTCCGTCACGTCAATGCCCGCTCCAGCGATTTGACCTGTTCGAAGAGCATGCTCAAGATCAGTCGTCACTACAACCGGGCCGCGGGCGACATTCACGAGATACGCCGAAGGCTTCATAGCTTCGAACCTGGCCGCGCTAAATAGTCCTCGGGTTTCGTCTGTAAGCGCGCAGGCGAGGACGACGAAGTCGGCAGTAGGTAATTCGTTGTCCAATCTGCCTAAATCGCTTCGTCCGAGTGCCACAACTTCATTACCGAAGGGCTTTAGCAACTTGATAAGTTCTTTGGCAATACCACCGTTACCGACAATGACAACCTTGGATTCGTAAATCGAAACCGCGAATTTTGAACCCCAAGTTGTGGCCCGCACTCTCTCTGGAATGGCCCGCCCGAGCGAAAGCATCAGGGCTAGCACATGCTCGGCAACAGGCTCACTGTAGGCCCCCTTAGCCGAAGTGAACATAGGCGGCAAAGCAAGAGTGCTAGCGAATGCGTCAACGCCGGCGAATGGTAACTGCACCCACTCGAGTTGCGGATTGGTGGCAATCACGCGGTTGAGTTCGCCAGGTGCCGAATAGTCAGTCCAGACAAGCGCTCTCACTTCACTGGTTAGTTCGGCAAGTTCGCAACCAGCCTGCCGAATTGCATCGGCGAAAGCGGGTTTGACGTTTGGTAAAACCGCAATTTTCACGGGCGTTTGGACTTCACTAGCAGTAGTTCCCGGTCGAGATCGACTAACTTGTGAGCTATTTGGGTAGTAGTCTCAACGTCGCCGGCTGCGTCGGCCCTGGTTCTGGCGGCAAGCAGGTAATTCTTCTCAAGCTCGATAGTCTGCTCGAGAGCGGTGTGAAGAACACCTCTGGCATATGTTTCTCGTTGTTCGTCGTCGGCTACCGGTAAGCGCTGCATAGCAATCTCGCGAAATGTCTCATTCAGCTCTGGTTGATCTGCAAGCTTGGCTGAGACCCGGTCAATTAGACCTTCGGTGCCGTTGGCGAGCTCCTCCTGCATCGCCTTGGCGATTGCAACGTGTCGAGAAGCCGAAAAGTAGATTCTGAAAATTCGATTTCGCGTTACCGAATCTACAAACTGAGGCATTTGTGCGACAACCTCGAGCAACCAACGCTCTCGACGATTAGTCGGGTCACGAAGATCGACGGGTTCGAAGCCAGCCTTTACTTCGGGTTCTGGCTCGTCCTCTGGCGGGTTGAAAGCCATAGTGGCGACTTTAGTGTTGCGATTCTTTTTCTGCGCCTCGGCCACTAGAGAAGCAATCGCTGATCGATCAACGCTGGTCAGTTCGGCTAGATACTTTTCGTAAACGGACCTCTGAATTGGATCCACAATTCCGGCGAGAACCACAGCTCCCGCTCGCGTCGCCGAAACCTGGCCCTCGCGCGAGTTTAGGTCGAACTTTGAGACGCTTCGGTCTATGGCGAATTCTAGGAGAGGGCGCTTTGCTTCGATCATCGCGACAACCGCTTCATCGCCGCGTTGCTGACGTAAGTCGCTCGGGTCTAACCCATCCGGTCCGATAGCTACAAAGGTCTGAGCGTTGAACTTGGATGAATCCGCAAAGGCACGCATGGCGGCCTTTTGACCTGCTTCATCTGGGTCAAAGTTGAAGATAACCTGAGCGGGGGTCGCAGGGTCATTGCCAAGCATCCGGTTGAGGATTCGAATGTGATCTTCACCGAAGGCTGTGCCGCAGGTTGCCACCGCAGTGGTAATTCCTGCGAGGTGGCAGGCCATGACGTCCGTGTACCCCTCGACAACTACAACTTGCTGCTTTTTGGAAATGTCCTTCTTTGCGAGGTCGATGCCGTAGAGAACCTGAGACTTTCGATAGACCGGCGTATCGGAAGTATTCAGATACTTGGGCCCCTTGTCGTCATCAAAAATCTTTCGCGCACCAAAACCGATCACCTGGTTGGTGGCGTCCCTGATTGGCCAAATGACGCGTCCGCGGAATTTGTCGTAACTACCTCGGTCACCTGCACTAGAGAGGCCAGCAACGATTAGCTCTTGGTCGGTGAAGCCTTTTGACTTTAGGTGATCCGTTAGGTTGTTCCAACCCTTGGGAGCCCAACCAATACCAAAGTGCTCAGCCGCTTCAGAACTAAATCCGCGCTGCTGAAGGAATTCACGACCGGGGGCGGCATCTTCTGTTGCTAAAGCCTCGATGTAGAAGGCCGCGGCCATTGTGTTGGCTTCTAGAACCCTCGCTCGTTGACCGTTCTCTTTCGATGCGCCCTCTTCGTAGGTGAGCGGGAATCCAATTCTGGCTGCGAGCTTTTCGACAGCCTCATAAAAAGTGAGTTTCTCGATACTGCCGAGAAAGTTGAAAACGTCACCACCCACACCGCAACCGAAGCAGTGGTACATGCCCTTCGAGGGAGTCACGGTCATCGACGGTGACTTTTCGTCGTGGAATGGACACAAGCCCTTGTAGCTGCCACCACCGGCTGGCTTTAGAGCGACGTAATCACCGACGACATCGGCGATGTTGATGCGAGCCTTGAGCTCCTCTTTATCGCTATCTTTTATTCGGCCAGCCATGCACTCATCCTAGGATGCCGAGCCAAAAAGGCGATTGTGCAGCGTTAGTGCGCTCTGATCGGTTAGCGAAGCAACCTGGTCGACGATCACACGGCGTTGCGCAGATTCGTCACGCGCTTGCAACCACGCTGCTTTGGAGTAGGCATCAAGGTGTCCGCCATTTGCCTTTAACAAAGCGTCGCAGAGTTCTGTGAGCAATGCTCGTTGCCACTCGTAAAAAGGTCGTCGCGACGCCTTGGACATCAGGAAGACCGACACCAGGCCTTTGAGCACGGCGATTTCCGCTCTAACCTCGACTGGTGTGATGACATGAGCGTTGTACCGAGTGATTCGTGAGCTGTTGGCTGCGAGAGTGGCCTCCGTGGCCCTACCCACAAATGAGCCGATCAGTGCAGAGGTCAAATTCTTAAGGCGTCCGAGGTCGCGACCCGAGCCTTCGTACTCGACGGGCCAGTAGACGTTTTCTTGGAGCCGCTCCAAAGCAGCCTCCAGCTCGCCTCGGGTTATGGTGGATCCGACCCACGCCTGAATTTGGTCGATCAAGTAATCGTGCTGCGCAGGATTGGCAATTTCTGGCAGCTCAACAAAACCGGAGACAATGGCATCTTCGAAGTCGTGAACCGAATACGCGACATCATCGGCGAAATCCATGATCTGAGCCTCTACGCATTTTTGCTGTGACAGCGCTCCAAGGCGTAGCCAATTGAAAACCGGTAGGTCGTCTTCGTAAACGCCGAATTTACCTGGATTTGCGTCACCGTCGGGCAAAGTTCCGTTTTCGCGACTCCAAGGGTATTTGCAGCTGGCATCCAAGGAAGCGCGGCTAAGGTTCAACCCGAAAGACTTGCCATCAGCACCGAAAACTTTTGGTTCGATGCGGGTTAGCAACCTCAGCGTCTGCGCGTTCCCCTCAAAACCACCGAAGTCTTTAGCCCAGTTGTTCAAGGCTGTTTCGCCATTGTGACCGAACGGTGGGTGGCCGAGGTCATGCGCGAGGCAAGCCATATCGACAAGATCAGGGTCTGTTCCTAGTTCTAGTGCCATCTCGCGACCGACCTGGGCAACTTCTAGCGAGTGCGTGAGTCGAGTGCGAGCGAAATCGCCACCGCTAGGGCTCAAAACCTGTGTTTTCGCTCCGAGGCGACGTAGCGCAGAAGAGTGC
This sequence comes from Actinomycetota bacterium, assembly GCA_041158585.1. Classification (GTDB taxonomy): domain Bacteria; phylum Actinomycetota; class Actinomycetes; order Actinomycetales; family Microbacteriaceae; genus Rhodoluna. Next base: position 12,003 of record JBEBBA010000069.1, on the reverse strand, counting down.
AAAACTCGCGCTCTGTCTCTGGCGAACTCTCCGCGGCGCTTAGTGCCCTCTCGGCTTTCGCCTAAGAAACGCTCTTCATCGGTCGATTCGTATCCAGCTGGTGTTTCGATCATCCGCCAGACACCCCCAGCTCCGCTTCTTGAAGCATTTTCCTTTGATCGCCAACTAGCTCTTGGCTTTGCAACCAATTCTCTGGCAAGGCGCAGACTTTAGCGCCACCGAGGCGGCCGCGCGGGCCTTCGGCTTCTTCGCCAGGATAGGGCTGCTCGCGATCCAAGCGAGCCAAGATTTCGTCCATCTGTTCCAGCGATTCGACGCGGGCAAGGTCGGCACGGAACTCACCACCGACCGGGTACCCCTTGAAATACCAAGCGACATGCTTACGGATGTCTCGGCAGGCGTGGTCTTCGTTCTCGAAGAATTCCACGAGTAATTCGGCGTGACGTTTGAAAGCATCGGCAACTTCGCCTAGTGTCGGCTGAATCGGATCGATTGCAGCGTTCGAGTTAGGGTTGACCGCATATTCGTCGAACGCGGCTTGAAGGTCGCCGAACAACCACGGCCGACCGAGGCAACCGCGACCCACAACTACTCCATCAACACCTGTCTCGCGCATCATGCGAACAGCGTCACCCGCCGACCAAATGTCGCCATTGCCAAGCACTTGAACGTCTGGCAGAGCCTCGCGAAGGTCGGCGATCGAGCCCCAATCGGCATTGCCCGAGTAGTAATCAGAGGCTGTACGACCGTGCAGGGCCACTGCGGCCACACCGGCATCACGCGCTGTCTTACCGGCATCGAGATAGGTTAGGTGCTCTGCGTCGATGCCCTTTCGCATCTTCACGGTTACCGGTATTTCACCAGCAGCCTTCACGGCGGCATTAACGATTGCGCCGAAAAGATCCCGTTTCCAAGGAAGCGCTGCTCCCCCGCCCTTGCGAGTGACCTTTGGAACCGGGCAGCCGAAATTTAGGTCAATATGGTCTGCGCGGTCTTCCGCGACCAGCATGGTTACGGCATCCGCAATAGTCTTTGGGTCAACGCCGTAGAGCTGAACCGAACGAATGTCCTCGGACTCGTGGTGGCTTACCAGACGAAGAGATTCCTCTGTGCGCTCAACCAAAGCTCGCGATGTGACCATTTCGGATACGTACAAACCGCCACCGAATTCGCGACATAGTCGGCGAAATGCGGTGTTGGTGATGCCAGCCATAGGCGCCAGGATTACCGGCGTCTTGATGGCTAACTTGCCGTATTGAAGGCTCAGGGCAACAACCTCTCGGCTAGATAACCCTTGAGGCGATCTAGCGACACACGCTCTTGAGCCATGGTGTCGCGCTCACGAACGGTGACAGCCTTGTCGTCCAAGGATTCGAAATCCACGGTGATGCAGAAGGGTGTGCCGATTTCATCTTGACGACGGTAACGGCGACCGATTGCTCCTGCGTCATCGAAGTCGATGTTCCAGTGGCCACGAAGGTCCTGCGCTAGCTCGCGTGCTAGCGGCGAGAGGTCTTCATTGCGCGAAAGAGGCAATACAGCTGCCTTTACTGGGGCTAGGCGGTAGTCGAGGCGAAGTACAGTTCTGACATCCACACCGCCCTTGGTGTTAGGTGCTTCGTCTTCCGCGTAGGCGTCAACTAGGAACGCCATAAGTGAACGCGTCAGACCGGCAGCCGGCTCAATGACATATGGAGTCCAGCGCTCATTCTTACCCTGATCGAAATAAGAAAGATCAACGCCCGACTCCTTGCTGTGAATCGAGAGGTCGAAGTCGGTGCGGTTAGCAATACCTTCGAGCTCGCCGAACTCACTGCCCTGGAAGCCGAAGCGGTACTCGATGTCCACGGTGCGCTTCGAGTAGTGCGAAAGCTTCTCCTTCGGGTGTTCGAACAAGCGTAGGTTGTCTGGGTTGATTCCCAGATCCGTGTACCAGTTCATGCGCTGTTCGATCCAGTAATCGTGCCACTGCTCGTCAGTGCCAGGTTCAACGAAGAATTCCATTTCCATCTGCTCGAACTCACGGGTTCGGAAGATGAAGTTACCAGGCGTGATTTCGTTGCGGAAAGATTTTCCGATCTGCCCGATGCCGAATGGAGGCTTCATTCGAGCAGCGCCTAGCACGTTGGCAAAGTTGACGAAGATTCCCTGAGCTGTTTCAGGGCGAAGGTAGTGAAGCCCTGATTCGTCCTCGATGGGTCCGAGATAGGTCTTGAGTAGGCCGTTAAAGAGCTTCGGCTCGGTCCAGATTTCCTTGCCGCCACAGTTTGGACAGGCGATCTCGGCCATTGAAGAAGGCGCGCGGCCCTTCTTCTCCTCGAAGGCCTCCTCTAGGTGGTCGGCACGGAAGCGCTTGTGGCAACTGGTGCACTCGATTAGCGGGTCAACAAACTCACGGACGTGACCGGAAGACTCCCAAACCTTGCGCGGCAGAATCACCGAGGAGTCAAGACCGACAACGTCTTCGCGAGAGTTGACGACTGTGCGCCACCACTGACGTTTGATGTTTTCTTTGAGCTCAACACCTAGAGGTCCGTAATCCCAAGCAGAACGAGTTCCGCCGTAGATTTCGCCGGCCGGAAATACGAATCCGCGACGTTTTGCTAGAGAGATTACTGAATCGAGACGATTTGGTGTGGCCACTTTGACTCCATGTCTACGCCTCGCTGGATGCGGGGCGTGAAGTCTTTATTTTACTTGGTGGAACCCTTTTTCGGTTTGTCAACAGCACCGCCGAATCGACGGTGACGATTCCCGTATTCCTCGATGGCTCTCCACAGATGTTCGCGATTGAAATCGGGCCACAGAGTTTGATCAAAAATGAACTCAGCGTAGGCCGATTGCCAAAGTAGGAAGTTGCTAGCACGCTGCTCCCCCGAGGACCTTAAGAACAGATCAACATCAGGTAGATCAGGGGTAGTCAGGTATCGCTGAATTGTCTTCTCGGTTACGGCACCCGCCTTGATTTTTCCGGCGGCAACGTCCTCGATGATTTTGTTCACTGCATCGACCAATTCGATTCGCGATCCGTAATTCACACACATGGTCAGCGTCAGGGTGTTGTTCTTCGCAGTCAACCGCTCAGCATCCTGCAGCTCATTTACAACCGAAGACCACAGACGTGGCCGTCTGCCAGACCAACGAATTCGAACGCCCCACTCATTTAGCAAATCACGACGTTTACGAAGCACTTCACGGTTGAAGCCCATGAGGAATCTGACTTCCTCGGGCGATCTCTTCCAGTTCTCGGTAGAGAAAGCGTACACGGTTAGATACTTGACCCCTGCTTGGATCGCGCCCTCCACTACATCGAGTAGAGCTGCCTCACCTGCCTTGTGCCCTTCGACTCGAGTCAGGCCGCGAGAATTTGCCCAACGACCATTGCCGTCCATGACGATGGCAATGTGCGTAGGCACTTCGGCAAATTTAGGTACGTTCGACATGCTGTAGCGATTTTAGCCCGCGCTCGATGTGCCATTGACTATAAGCGGCGACGACACCGGCCGCACTTGACCGCGCAGATTCGCTCGAAGAGTCGACAACCTGCCAATCCCCTGCGAGCAAAGCTCCTAAAAGCGCAGCTGTTTCGTCACTCAGACTCGCGGCACCCGCGGGTTTACAGTCGGAACAGGCAACCCCTCCGAGTTGAAGCACGAAGGCTCGATGCGGTCCTGGCTTCGAGCAAATCGCGCAATCGGCAAAGTTTGGCGCCCAACCTGCCACCGATAGAGCACGGAGAAGGTACGAATCCAAAATCATGCTGCTGTCATGTTCTTGCCGTGCTAGCGAGCGAAGTCCGCCTACCAGCAGGATGTACTGCTGTGGAGTCGAGAGTTCACCGGTGAGTTTTTCGGCAGTCTCGACCATTGCGGTGGCAGCCGTATAAGCGGCGTAGTCCTTGATGATGTCGGCGCCGAAGGAGTTGAGAGACTCGACCTGGCTAACCGTGTCTAGGTTTCGGCCTTCGTAAAGCTGAACGTCGACAACCATGAAAGGTTCTAACCTGGCGCCGAACTTTGACCCTGTCTTCCGCACACCTTTGGCTACGGCGCGAACGATTCCGTTGTAGTGCGACAACATGGTCACAATTCGGTCCGCTTCGCCCAGCTTGTGCGTGCGAAGCACAACGGCTTCATCACGGTAAAGGGGCATAGACCTAGTATCTAGGCACTAGGAGCGAATTGCGCGGTTGACACCCGAAATCAGGGCCTTTAGCGAAGCGGTCGCGATGTCACCATCGATACCGACACCCCATAGAGTTTCGTCGCCAACCACGAGTTCGATGTAGGCGGCAGCCTGGGCGTCTCCGCCGGCGCTCAACGTGTGTTCGACGTAGTCAATCAAGCGCACCTGAACGCCGAGCTGCTCGAGAACATTGATAAAAGCCGAGACAGGGCCGTTTCCTGTTCCCTGAACACTCACCTCGCCTGTTCCGTCGCGCAAAACGACATCGAGGTTGACGACACCGTCCATGTCACTCTGTGTCCGCATGCGACGAAGTTCGAACCTTCCCCACTTGTTTGCAGGGTCAGTGCTCGGCAAGTACTCGTCGGTGAAGATGTTCCATAGAGCTTCGCTGGTTACCTCACCACCGTCGGAGTCCGTTTTATTCTGAACCACTCTGGAGAACTCGATCTGCAATTTCCTTGGCAGGTCGAGGCTGTGATCGGTCTTGAGAAGGTACGCGACTCCACCCTTGCCAGACTGTGAGTTCACACGAATAACGGCCTCGTAAGACCTTCCGACGTCTTTCGGGTCAATCGGTAGGTAAGGCACAGCCCAGACCAGTTCGTCGACAGTGACACCCTTAGCCTCGGCGTCCTTTTGCATGGACTCGAAGCCCTTCTTGATTGCGTCCTGGTGAGAACCCGAAAACGCGGTGTAAACGAGGTCTCCGCCGTAAGGGCTGCGCTCATGAACAGGAAGTTGGTTGCAGTATTCAACGGTTCGCTTGATTTCATCTAGATCGCTGAAATCAATGTGAGGGTCGATGCCCTGGCTGAAGAGATTGAGTCCTAGTGTCACCAGATCGACATTTCCGGTGCGCTCACCATTTCCGAAGAGACAGCCTTCGATTCGATCAGCACCTGCAAGGTAACCAAGCTCGGCGGCTGCGACACCGGTACCCCGGTCGTTGTGCGGGTGCAAAGACAGTAGGACGCTGTCTCTCCTCGAAAGTCGACGACTCATCCATTCGATTGAGTCGGCGTAAACGTTCGGAGTAGCCATTTCGACGGTGGCTGGAAGGTTGATAACCATCTTGCGATCGGGTGTTGGAGCAATAACCTCGATCACCTTGTTGCAAACCTCAAGCGCGTATTCAAGCTCTGTGCCTGTGTAGCTCTCAGGTGAGTACTCGTAGAAAACCTGCGTGCCGGGGACCGTGGCTTCAAGTTCAAGGCATTTCTTTGCAGCGTGTAGTGCGATTGCCGTGATGCCTTCTTTGTCCTGACCAAAAACCACGCGACGTTGCAGAACCGAGGTCGAGTTGTAGAAGTGGACGATAGCCTTCTTCGAGCCCTTGATCGACTCATAGGTGCGTTCGATTAGGTGATCTCGAGCTTGAGTCAAAACCTGAATTGTCACGTCATCGGGAATGTGGCCACCCTCGATCAATTCGCGGACGAAATCAAAGTCAGTTTGGCTTGCGCTTGGGAAGCCAACTTCGATCTCTTTGTAGCCCATGCGAACCAGCAGCTTGAACATCTTCAACTTGCGCTCTGGGCTCATCGGGTCAATGAGAGCCTGGTTCCCGTCACGAAGGTCAACGGCACACCAGCGCGGCGCATCCGTGATGCGTTTTGATGGCCAGGTGCGATCTGGAAGATCAACGACGATTTGCTCGTGAAATGGCTGGTACTTATGCACCGGCATAGAAGAGGGTTTTTGGGTGTTTTCCATTAGGAGCTCCTGATAAATGTGTGGGTATTCAGCCAGCAGAACGCACCGCAGCGAGGAGGGCCGGGTTAGGCCTCGCCGCGGCCACTAAGCAGGAGCAAGTTGGACACCCCTTCAGGGTAGCCCCTAAAAACCGAGTTTGCCAAGTTGCTTGGGGTCGCGTTGCCAGTCCTGGGCAACCTTCACACGTAAACCTAGGAAAACCTTTTTGCCAAGCAGCGCTTCGATTTCTTTTCGTGAGGCAGCCCCGACAGCCTTCAGTCGAGAACCCGCGTGACCGATGATGATTCCCTTTTGTGAGTCACGTTCGACCCAAACATTCGCGTGAATGTCGATCATCGAACCGTCTTCGCGCTCGTTCATCTCGTCGATTGTCACGGCTAACGAGTGCGGTAGTTCGTCGTGTACGCCTTCGAGCGCAGACTCTCGAATCAGTTCGCAGATGCGCGCCTCGATGCTCTCGTCGGTAACGGCATCGCGAGGGTAAAGTGCCTCAGACTCAGGAAGCAGTTCGGTGATGACTTTACCTAGGTCATCAAGTTGACGGTTTGCCAGAGCCGAAACTGGAACCACAGCGGCCCAGTCGCGCATTTGCGAAACCTCGAAAAGTTTCGCGGCCAATTGGTCGCGGCTGACTAGTTCAGTCTTGGTTACCACGGCTATGAGTTTGGCGCGCCTGAACTCTCCGAGCTGCTCGTTGATAAATGCGTCGCCCGGGCCGAGTTTTTCATTTGCGGGTAGGCAAAACCCGATCACATCGACATCCGAAAGGGTTGAACCGACCAAGTCATTTAGCCGTTGACCCAGCAGGGTTCGAGGTCTGTGAAGTCCCGGCGTATCCACCAAGACAATTTGACCGTCTTCGCGGTGAACGATTCCCCTAATGAGTCGCCTCGTGGTCTGGGGCTTTGCGCTGGTGATGGCGATCTTTTCACCAACCAAGGCATTGGTCAGGGTTGATTTACCGACATTTGGTCTACCAACGAAGGTAGCGAAACCACTGCGAAACGTCATTCAAAAGCCTCCTGAGACTCTTCTAGCGAGGCACTTGCCTGAACCAAAACGGTAATCAGACGTTTTCTTCGACCCTCGATGCGGTCGGCTGTGAAGATTAGGCCGTTGTAAGTGACTGAGTCCCCCCGATTAGGTAGCCTCTCGAGTTCCTTAGTCAGCAGACCGCCAACGGTGTCTACGTCTTCGTCCTCTAGTTCGATACCGAACTGCTCACCAAGATCAAAAAGCGGGCAACGAGCGGCGACCCGGAACTTGCCGAGCTCGATCTCTTCGATGTCTGGCACCTCTTTGTCGTACTCGTCTGCGATGTCGCCAACGATTTCTTCGATGACGTCTTCCATAGTTGCTACGCCAGCTACGCCGCCGTATTCGTCGATGATGATCGCGATGTGAGTGGCGGAAATCTGCATCTCACGAAGGAGATCATCGACCGGCTTCGACTCCGGAATGAAGATTGGTTTACGCGCAACTGACACAACGTCTTTACCGGTCAGTTCACCCTGATACATCAGGCGGGCAACATCCTTCAGGTAGAGGACTCCGACAACGTCATCCACGTTCTTTCCGGTCACCGGAAGTCGCGAATAACCGCGCTCAAGGAACACTTTCATCGCTTGTTCGAGCGTGGAGTCTCGACTGATGGTGGCCATGTCGATTCGCGGAACCATAATCTCGCGAACAATGGTCTCGCCAAACTCTTCGACCGAATCGAGCAGTTCTTGCTCAAACTCTTCCGGTTCTTCGGTTTTAGGAAGAGCGAGTGGAGTGAAAAGGATATTGAGCGACTTCACAACCGGAGACATAACTTTGGCCAGCCACTGCCCAAAGTTACGATGCCCTAGGACGCGCCCTAAAAGCTGGGAGCTAACCAAGAGGCTAGCCATGAGTCCGAATGCGATTGCCGCACTCCACCACCAACGGATGTCGAGCGGCTCAATCGCCTGACCCAGAACCACTCCGAAAAGACCCGTGAAAGTAAGGCGCACAAATCCAAGCGACTCGGGGCGCCCAAGGGCAGCGGAAACAATGGTGAAGATGGCAGTGAGGAGTGCAAGGGCTCCAGCAGACCAAAGCGCTAGAGCGATCACGCTTGCTCGATTCGGTAGAACTTTTCGAGGAGTTCTGCTTGGAGACCAAACATGACGCGGTGTTCTTCGGGTTCTGCGTGATCAAAGCCAAGAAGATGAAGAATCCCGTGAGTCGTTAGAAGAAGGATCTCGTTTATTGGCTCGTGCCCAGCGGATGCCGCCTGAGCGATTGCCACGGAAGGGCAAATGACAATAGATCCGAGATCTCCGTTAGAAAGTGCCGAGTCGTCGCCGGGGTGGAGTTCGTCCATCGGAAAACTGAGAACGTCTGTCGGGCCAGGTTCATCCATGAACTTGACGTGCAACTCGGTCATGGGCGCTTCGTCGTAGAACAGAATCTCGAGTTCTGATTCCGGATGAATCTTCAGTTCACCGAGTGCAAAATCAGCGAGCCTGAGAACTCTGGCTTCGTCCACTTCGATCGCAGATTCATTGCGGATCTCGATGCTCACTTAGCGCCCTTTCGAGAGGTCAGTTTTTCTTCAAACTTGCTGTAGGCATCGACAATCTTGGCAACCAGCGAATGTCGCACGACATCGTCTGCAGTGAGTGTGGCAAAGTGCAGGTCTTCCACGCCTTCGAGGACCTTCTGGGCGGTACGGAGGCCGCTTGCGCCACCAGGGAGATCGATCTGGGTTACGTCGCCGGTAACAATCATTTTCGAATTGAATCCGAGGCGGGTTAGGAACATCTTCATTTGTTCTGGAGTGGTGTTCTGTGCCTCATCAAGAATGATGAAAGAGTCGTTCAAGGTGCGACCGCGCATGTAGGCCAGCGGCGCTACTTCGATCGTTCCCGAGGCCATCAACTTTGGCACAGCGTCAGGCTCGAGCATTTCATGCAAGGCATCAAACAAAGGTCGAAGGTACGGGTCAATCTTGTCGTTGAGTGTGCCGGGTAGGAATCCCAGCCGCTCCCCCGCCTCAACAGCCGGGCGCGTAAGAATGATGCGCGAAACTTCCTTGCGCTGGAGCGCCTGCACGGCCTTTGCCATCGCAAGGTAGGTCTTACCCGTGCCAGCAGGGCCGATACCGAAGACGATCGTGTTTCTGTCGATTGAGTCAACGTATTCCTTTTGCCCAACAGTTTTGGGGCGAATACTCTTGCCCCGTGACGAGAGAATGCTCTGACTAAGGACATCAACCGGTCTGGCATTGGAGTCGCTAGAGAGCATGTTCGCGGCTCGCTTGAAGTCTTCGGGATTGAGCTGTTGACCGCGCTTTACAAGTTCAGACATTTGATCGAGAAGTTTGCGCGCCGTCGCTACCTGCTCGACCGGGCCCGATAGTTTTACCTGGTCACCCCTGGCGGAGACTTGCAGACCTGGGTACTGGGCTTCGAATTCCTTGAGCAACGCGTCGCCCGGACCAAAAAGGTTGCTCGAGTCGGCAACACGGATTTCTACACTCGCCTGTTCGCTCACGAAGTTACCGGCTGATTCGAAGTGATGTGACCATGGGCGTGGAAAACGGTTTGACCGGCGAATTCGCCGGTGTTGAAGGTAAACCTGAAATGGCCAGTGGTGAGTTCGTTAGCAAGCTTGGAGCCAAGTTGCATCAGGTCCACGAGAGATTCTGGATCGTTGAGTGATAGGTCGGCAACATTGGCGTGGTGGTCTTTTGGAACAACCAGAATGTGCAGCGGTTGACGAGGTGAAACGTCTCTAAACGCTAGCGAGCGCTCTGTCTCACCAACGATGCTCGCCGGTATCGAGCCGGCAACTATTTTGCAAAAAATGCAGTCGATCAAATGTTCCTCCAAGACCAAATCTAACGCCAAAGACCCTGCCGGCCCGCCAAATAAGCGATAGCCGCAACCCCGGCTGTTGAGGTTCGCAGAATGCCAGAACCCATGTGGACGCGCTTTGCTCCTGCTTGGTCAAACATTTGGAGTTCTTGCTCCGAGATTCCACCCTCCGGGCCAACCACAATTTCAATGCGTCCAACCTCGGGCAAGGGCAAATCAATCAGCGCTGATTCAGCCGTCGGATCAAGCACCACGAGGGTTGCCTCGCTTGCCAACGCAGCAACTTCCTTGCTCGTCTTCGGCGGTTGCACCACTGGGAAAAGAGGCCTTAGCGCCTGTTTTGCAGCCTCGTCTGTGATCTGTTGCCAGCGGGCGACACCCTTGGCGGCCTTTGCAGAATCCCAGCGCGAAATAGAACGCTCAGCTTGCCAGGGTGTGACCGAAACGACACCTAGCTCGGTTGCGGCTTGGATTGCGAGTTCGTCGCGGTCTCCTTTGGCGAGAGCCTGCACCAGGCCAAAGCTAAGTGCAGGTTGTTCGACTCTTGATGCTTCGGTGACCTTGATAACAAGTGATTTGGGCGCAACTTCGGCAACGACGCCTCGCAGATGATTTGCCTTGCCATCGGTGAGTTGAATAGCCTCGCCAACTCTCATTCGGCGAACGCTGGCTGCGTGGTGACCCTCCGGACCGTCCAAGATCAGTTCTTGCCCTACAAATGCTTCACCGTCAAAGCGAAAGAGTGGCTCTACCACTATCGCTTCCTGCCGAAGAAGCCCGCGGTCTGCTTCTGGAGTTGCGGGTGCTCGTTCTTGCGCAATTTTGCCAGCTGCCTGAAGAGTTCTTTTTGCTTCGAGTCGAGTTTGGAAGGCGTGTTGACCTGCATTTGAACCCGCAGATCACCGCGTCCGGATGTGCGGAGCCGGTGGGCACCCTTGCCCTTGACCGTGAATACGTCACCGGTTTGCACGCCTGGAGCAATCTCGATGTTCACCGGGCCGTCGAATGTCTCTACCTGAACCTGAGCACCCAGAGCGGCGTCGTGGAAAGGAACCTCTAGCACACAGGTGAGATCGTCACCATTGCGCCCAAAAACCTCGTCCGGTTTGACGCTGATGTCGACGTAGATGTCGCCGGCTGGGCCGCCACCGAAGCCGACCTCACCCTGACCGGAGAGCTGAAGACGCAAGCCATCCTCAACGCCAGCCGGAATTGATAACTCGAGTGTGCGCTTGGCTCGGACACGACCCTGACCGCGGCAGTCGATGCAAGGTGACGGGATGGTTTGACCAAACCCTCGGCAGGAGGTACAGGGGGTGCTCGTGACCACGTTTCCGAGCAGGGAACGTACTTGACGCTGAATTTGACCGGCGCCGCGGCAAACATCACAGGTGGCCATGCTGGTTCCCGGCTGACAGCAAGAACCCATGCAGGTTGTGCAGACGACAGCGGTGTCTATGTCAACCGACTTTTCCTGACCAAAAACTGCTTCGCGAAGCGTAAGTTCCACTCGCAACAGGGCGTCTTGACCGCGCTCTTGACGTGATCTCGGACCGCGCTGACCACCACCACCGAAAAAGGTGTCGAATATGTCGCCAAAGCCGAAGCCTGCATCGAAGCCTCCGGAGCCACTTCCTCCCATGTCGTACTGGGCACGTGATTCAGGGTTCGAGAGGACGTCGTAGGCGTGCGTGACGTCTTTGAAGCGTTCCGCCGCGGCCGGGTCTGGATTCATATCCGGGTGAAGTTCACGCGCCAGCTTGCGAAACGCCTTCTTAATCTCTTCTGTCGAGGCGTTTCGAGAAACACCCAATGCCTCGTAGTGGTCGCTCAACTATGCTCCAAGCGTCTTGGTTAGGTAACGCGCGATGGCTCTCACCGCTGCAATGTTTGCCGAATAGTCCATGCGAGTCGGGCCGATTACTCCCACCTTGGCGACCTCGGCGCCCTGGTTTTCATAACCACCGACTACCAAAGATGCTTCCGACAACCCCTCGAAAGGATTCTCGCGACCAATACTTAGCGCAATGCCAGATGCGTCTGCTTCGAGTTCGCTGAAGAGCTTTAGTAGAACCACCTGCTCTTCGATGGCTTCCAGCAGCGGGCTGATGCTGCGCTGAAAGTCGCCCTCGCTCTTAGCCAGGTACGCGGTGCCGGCAAGAAGCATCTTCTCGGTTTTGTTGGCATCAACTTGGTCGTGGATTCCGTCCAAAACGACGTTGACCTGTGCTCGCCGAATTGGAGCAAAACTGGACGC
>JBEBBA010000068.1:0-5778 GCA_041158585.1 Actinomycetota bacterium | reverse complement strand
GAGGCACGAACCATCGCCGGGCCGCCAATGTCGATCTGCTCGACTGCCGCGTCGCCCTTCGCGCCCGAGGCAACGGTCTGAACGAACGGGTAAAGGTTTACGACAACTAGTTCAAACGGTTCGATCCCGAGTTGCTCTAGCTGCTCCTCATGAGCCAGCAGGCGCAGGTCGGCGAGCAATCCGGCGTGAACCTTTGGGTGCAGAGTCTTGACACGGCCGTCTAGCGATTCGGGGAAACCTGTGACCTGCGAAACTTCGGTCACGGGGATTCCGGCGTCGGCAATCGACTTGGCGGTCGAGCCGGTCGAGACGATGCTGACGCCGTTCTCGTTGAGCACGCGTGCTAGGTCGATGAGTCCGGTTTTGTCGCTAACAGAAATTAGTGCTCGGCGAACAGGTACGCGATCGCGGTGGCGGTAGTCGCTCGGCTTGTGATCGTTGTGTGCAGCCACGTTATCCCTTGAGTGTTTTTAGGTCGACTCTGCCCTTGGCGATGTCGGCCACTGTCTTGACTAGGAGTTCTCGCTCGACAACCTTGATGCGCTCGTGGAGCTCAAACTCGGTCTCGTCTTGCAACACCGCAACCTCTGCTTGCGCAATGTGCGGGCCAGTGTCGACTCCTTCGTCGACTACGTGAATGGTGACGCCGGTCACTTTGGCGCCATCGGCTAGGGCGTCGCGAACGGCGTGAGCACCGGGGTACTTCGGCAGGAGCGACGGGTGGGTGTTGATCAGATTCGGTGACAGAGCGGCTACAAACTCGGGCGGCAAAATCTTCATGAAGCCGGCTAGGACTACCAAGTCTGGCTGCCAGAATCGAATGTTTTCGAGCAGGACCTTCGCCCACTCTTCACGAGTTGCGAACGACTGCGGGCTAACCACGAAAGTAGGGACGCCGAAGAGCTCGGCATGTTCTAGACCGGTTGCCGGGTTATCGGAACCAACGGCGACGATGCGAACCGGAAACCGCGGGTCGTCGGCAGTTTCGAGTAGGGCGCGCAGGTTTGAACCTGAACCCGAAATGAGGACGACGACCGATAGCACCCTGAAAGTTTATCGTTTCAAATGCTCGGGAATCGGGCTCGCCTTTTGCGGGCGGGCCGAGTAGAAAGCGGCGAGGGTGGCGGCCGGGGCGACCTCGATAAATGTGACGATCGCGAGCATCCAAGGATTGACGCCGAACAGGGTGAGTCGGTCGGGGCCGATGCCACCCGAGGCGAGCGCGCCGAGCAAACCGAGCTCGATTGCCGCGACCAATCCGACTCCGACACCGACCGAAATCGCTGCCGCAATCGGCGACGCAAAGTTGAAGCGAACCGCCTCGGCGTGCTTCTTGATGCCGATGGTTGCGATGAAGGTGATGATTACCGGGACGGCAATGACCACCATTCCCCAACCGAAACTGCCAACCGGCAACGCGCCGAAAATAGGTAGAGACGGAATCGGGCCGAGGTCGGTGCCGAGCGGGCTAATTTGCGAACCCTGGCCGATCGAAAAACCGGTACCGGTGAGCCAGGAAGCTCCGTAGATGACAAAGTTTGGAACGATCGCCATCTGCCCGAGCGTGAGCGCCAAACCGCCAAGCAGGGTTACCTGCAGCGCCTCGTATAGGCGAATCACGTTGATCCAGTTGAAAGCGAACAGCACGGCGACGGCAACCGCAGAGACCGCGAGGAGCCCGGCTACGATCGCGGTGCCCGCGCGCAGAACCGGCGCGCTAATCGAACCAAAGAACCAGTTGCCACGGGTGGAGAAGTCTTCGAACCACTCGCGCAGCAAACGGCGTTCGGTGGCTTCGACCAGTGGCACGGCGGTGCGAGGCGCCTTGTAGATCAGGCTCGAGATGATCACTGCTGCACCGTAAAGCATCGGCGGATAGAAGGTGGCTTCTTCGGGCACCGGGGTTACTCCCGGTGCAGCGGCTACCGGGGTCAAGGCGAAGGCGGTGAGTGCGTAAACGCCGATTGCACCGACCCAACCTGGCCATAGCTCGGCCGCGTTGGAGAGTCTTCGGGCGGTGCGACGGCCGAAGATCACGATGAGCAGAAGCAAACCGATCGGCGCGAGAGTGAACTCGAAACCAGGAGTAGTGATGCCCTCGATTGTTCCGCCTTCGACGCGCAAGCCGACTCCGTGAGCGACAAACCAGATGTCGAGAGCGCCTCTAAAGCTATCGATCCACTTGGATCCGGCCGAGTTCTCAATCAGCCAGATCAGAGACGAAGCAGTTACCAGCGTCGCAATCGAAATAGCCAAAAGAAACAGGGCATCTAGCACGCCGATCAGAAAGCTGAGGCGGCGAGTAGTGCCCTGTTCTTTAGCCAATGTTTACAGTGAGGCGTAAACCTCGCGCATTAGCGCGGCGGTTTCGCTCGGGGTCTTGCCGACTTTCACGCCCGCGGCTTCGAAGGCTTCCTTCTTTGCCTGAGCGGTTCCGGCCGAACCAGAAACAATTGCACCGGCGTGACCCATGGTCTTGCCCTCCGGTGCGGTGAAACCAGCGACGTAGGCGACAACCGGCTTGGTCACGTTTTCCTTGATGTAGGCGGCAGCCTTCTCTTCGGAGTCACCACCGATTTCACCGATGAGGACGATGGCCTTGGTCTCCGGGTCGGCCTGGAAAGCAGCTAGCGCATCGATGTGCGTGGTGCCGATAACCGGGTCGCCACCGATACCGATGGCGGTTGACATTCCGATGTCGCGAAGTTCGAACATCATCTGGTAGGTCAGGGTTCCCGACTTCGAAACGAGTCCGATCGGTCCGGCTCCGGTGATGTCCGACGGAGTGATTCCGGCGTTCGACTTTCCTGGGCTGATGATGCCTGGGCAGTTCGGGCCGATGATGCGGGTCTTGTTGCCCTTCGAGCAGCTGTAAGCCCAGAAAGCTGCGCTGTCGTGCACCGGGATTCCCTCGGTGATCACAACGGCTAGGCCGATCTCGGCGTCGATAGCCTCGACAACGGCTGCCTTAGCGAAGGCCGGTGGAACGAAGATGACCGAAACGTTAGCGCCGGTCGCTGCCATCGCGTCGGCAACGCTACCGAAAACAGGTAGCTCCTTGCCGTCGATCTCAACGGTTTCGCCAGCCTTACGCGGGTTTACGCCACCGACGATGTTCGAGCCGCCCTTGAGCATGCGAGCGGTGTGCTTCATGCCCTCCGAGCCGGTCATGCCCTGAACGATGATTTTTGAGTTTTCGTCTAGAAAAATAGCCATTTTGTTTGTCCTTCTAAATCTCTAGCGGTTAGCCAACTCGGCTGCCTTGTCGGCGGCTTCGTCCATGGTTTCAACGACGGTTACTAGCGGGTGGTTGCGCTCGGCAAGAATGCGGCGACCTTCGGCAACGTTGTTGCCGTCTAGTCGAACAACAAGTGGCTTAGACGCCGATGCGCCAAGCTTCTCGAGTGCGCCGACGATTCCGTTGGCGACGGCGTCACAGGCGGTGATTCCACCGAAGACGTTGACGAACACGCTCTTGACCTGCGGGTCACCCAAGATCACGTCGAGTCCGTTGGCCATAACCTCAGCCGAGGCACCGCCACCGATGTCGAGGAAGTTCGCCGGGCGAACTCCGCCGTGCTTCTCGCCCGCGTAGGCAACGACGTCGAGAGTTGACATTACGAGTCCGGCACCGTTTCCGATGATTCCGACCTCACCGTCGAGCTTCACGTAGTTCAGGTCCCAAGCCTTGGCCTTAGCTTCTAGCGGGTCGAGGACATCGCGTTCCATCTCTTCGCGCTCGTGACGGAACTCGGCGTTGTCGTCTAGCGACACCTTGCCGTCGAGGGCGAGAATCTGGCCGTCTTTGGTTTCAACCAGCGGGTTGACCTCAACGAGGGTTGCGTCTTCCTTTACGAAAACTTCGTACAGCTTTGCGATCACCGGGGCGACCTTCGCGGCGGTTGCGTCATCGAAGCCGCCCTGCTTTGCGATCGAGGTTGCCAACGCTAGGTCGATTCCCTTGACTGCGTCAACCGGCACCTTGGCCAGGGCCTCTGGGCGCTCTTCGGCTAGCTGCTCGATCTCCATGCCACCCTCAACGCTGCAAAGCGCAAGGAAGGTGCGGTTCGACCGGTCTAGCAGAACAGAGAAGTAGTACTCCTTGTCGATCTGGGCACCCTGGGCAACCATGACTCGCTTGACGATGTGGCCCTTAATGTCGAGACCAAAGATTTTCTTGGAAAGCTCTGCGGCTTCCTCAGGCGAGTGAGCAACCTTGACTCCACCGGCCTTGCCTCGGCCACCTGCCTTAACCTGAGCCTTGACGACAACGGTGCCGCCAATCTTTGCGGCCGCTGCGGCTACCTCTTCTGGGGTGTCGGCAACGATGCCTTGAAGCACAGGAATGTTGTAACTTTCGAACAGGTCGCGCGCCTGATACTCAAACAAATCCACGTTGATTTCCGTTTCTCTACCGCCCAACGGCGGACATCAATTCTCTTAGTTTAGAGCTTTTCGATTGGTGCTACTCGAACCAGCAAGCGCTTCACGCCAGCCGAACCAAAATTGATTTCGGCGGTCGCTCGAGGGCCTTCGCCGGTGACATTCACGACCTTGCCCTTGCCGAAATCGGCGTGCTCAACGAGGTCGCCTCTTTCTAGAACCAGGTCAACGTTGTTGCGAACCGAAGAGATCGCACTCTTCCACTCGGTCTTTGGTCGGTCCACAGCGCGGAACCCTTGCGTGTCGGCGATGGACGCGCGGTACTCGCCACGCTTGGCACCCGAGTCTCGCCAGTCGATCAACTCGGGCGGCACCTCTTGCAGGTAGCGCGACGGAGTCGATGGCTCGGTGTCGCCAAACATCGAACGAGCTAGCGCGAGCGAAATGTGCAGCTTTTTACGAGCGCGGGTGATGCCCACGTAGAACAGGCGACGCTCCTCGGCCATGCCGCCCGGTTGAACGAAAGACATCTTGTGTGGCAGCAGGCCCTCTTCGATTCCGGTTAGGAACACCACGTCGAACTCGAGACCCTTTGCGGTGTGCAGGGTCATCAGCGAAACCGTGCCGGACTCATCTTCGATGTCGTCGGCGGCAGCCACCAGTGCGACCTCGTTAAGAAAGTCGGCTAGCTTGCCCTCCGGGTTGTTGCGCTGGAATTCCTTAGCCACGAGTACGAGTTCGTCTAGGTTCTCGAGGCGGGCTTCGTCCTGCGGGTCGCGAGAAGCCTGCAGGGCTGCCCTGTAGCCGGAGCGATCTAGCGCAGCGCGCAAAACGGCATCCACGGTGTCGGTGTGAGTCATGGCCTCGAGTTCATCCAGCAAGACTCCGAGCTCGGTGATCGCCGAGGTGATCTTGGGTCCAAAGCGCATGGCCGAGACGTGCGAGAGTGACTCGCGAACCGAAATCGCGTGTTCTTCGGCAAACTTGGCCAGCTGTGTCTCGGTGGCATCACCGATTCCGCGCTTCGGCACGTTCAGAATTCGCCGAACAGCTAGGTCGTCTTTCGCGTTCGAAATCGCAACCAGGTAGGCGAAGGCGTCCTTGATTTCTTGGCGCTCGTAGAACTTGGTGCCTCCGATTACTCGGTATGGCAGAGCGCTTCGAATGAAGATTTCTTCAAGAGCACGAGTCTGTGCGTTGGTTCGGTAGAAAACCGCCATCTCGCTGTAACTGAATCCTTGGCGGTGTAGCGAGTCGATTTCGTCGGCGATGAACTGGGCTTCGTCGTGGCCCGAGTAACCGGTGTAGCCGACGATTTTGTCGCCCTCGCCGTTTGCCGACCAAAGGTTTTTGTTCGGACGGTCGAAGTTGTTTGAAATAACCGCGTTGACAGCC
>JBEBBA010000067.1:0-40514 GCA_041158585.1 Actinomycetota bacterium | reverse complement strand
ATCTTTTGCGGTGACGTACCCAGCCAGAGAGTAGAGCCCGGGAATGAACCCGGTCTTAGCAAGCACTGCATCCTTCGGCAGCGCGTTGGCACCCTTGAAGCGTGTGCTCAGCGTGCCGGCAGAGGTAGGGCTAGCCAGGTACTGAGGAAAGCTGGAAACCGGAGAAGACGGCTTGCTGGCTTCAACTAGGAGGCTGCTGATCATACGGGCGGTGACTCGGTTATCTTGCGCCAACCCCGACGCATCCTTCATCACCAAGCCCTTTGACGAGACACCTAACTGATCTAGCGTCTGCTTAATCATCGGTTCAATTTCGGCAAAGCTTGCCTTTCGTCCCAGCCTGGCGAGGACGGCGCGAGCCGTGTATTCGACCTCGCTGTTGTCGCTGTATTTCATGCCGTGATCAACCCACAGCTCCATCGGCGCGGACTTTATCGAGGTCAGTTCGCGCAGGTTCAAGTAGGAAACGGGTTTGGATTCGATAAATGCGTTCTTACCACGGACCCCAAGCGCCTTCTTGAAAACCGCTGCGGCCTGCGCCACCGGGTCTTCGACGCGCGTCCCACTGTATTTCTTGTCGGTCAGATCCGGGTTCATACGGCCAGCGTCAACAGCCAGAGGAGTAATCGGGGAGACGTAACCGTTGGTTCGGTCGCTCGATTTCCAAAAAGGGTTGTAGGCGACACCTTCGTAGGCGCTGGTGTCGATGATGATGTTTCGAATCTTGAAGTCAGCCGGCAACTTGGCGAGCACCTGCTCTGCTAGCTTGGGTAGCCTCGCTGGCTTGGGGTACGTCGAGTAACTCGGTGGTAGCAGGCGAGAGAGAGTCGGGTCGCCACCGCCCCGCAAAACAATGGTGTTGCTGAAACCATCGATTGTGTAAATCGTTGTCGAAACCCGGTAACCCTTGGGCAGGTGCAGCACGGCAGCCACCCCGGTGAGGATCTTTAATACCGAGGCCGAAGGTGTCGGCTCTGTCGGTCGAATCGAGACAAGCTCTTTGCCGGTGACGGTATCGGTCACTGTTCCGTAAAAAGTGCCTAGCGCCGAAACCTGAGTTAGCGGACTGAAGCGGCAGCTGACGGCCGGTGCGGGGGCCGCAAAAACCAGCAGGGTCGCGAAACTGAGCGCCAGGGTCGCTAGTTTTCGAAACACCATTCAAGGCTACCCAAAGCAAAGAGCGCCGGCCCCGAAGGACCGGCGCTCTTTGGCGAAACGACTACGAAAGGATGTCTTCGAGAAGTTCCTTCTTTGCGTTCTTCTGAACTAGCGAAACGATCAGACCAACAACGGCTGCGGCGAATGGCAGCAGTACGAGGGTCCAACCAAGCTCACTGAGCTTCCAAGCGCTGTCTGGCAGGCTTGGGTCAACTCCCTCAGGAGCGAGGTTGCCGAGCAGGTTGAAGCGGCTCATGAGCATGTAAACACCCACACCTAGACCGATTGCTGCAACAATCGGCGCAATGGTGGACTTCCAGATGCTTACCGTCTTGTCTTTACCTAGGTATACGACCACGGCGATGCTAACCAGGATCTCAACAAACATGATCGCAACAGCTGTGATTGCGCTCATCCAGGTGAACAGGTTACCGATGCCATCGAGGTTGTTAAGAGCAAATACGACGATGACTAGGGCAGCCACAACCGAAGTGGTTAGTACACCAATTACAGGAGCACCCATGTTGTTGGTCTTAGCCATTGCCTTAGGGAAGACACCGCCGCGACCAAGTGCAAACAGGTAGCGACCGATTGCGTTCTGGAAAGCTAGAACACCCGCGAAGCAGCTT
Source organism: Actinomycetota bacterium (assembly GCA_041158585.1). Taxonomy (GTDB): domain Bacteria; phylum Actinomycetota; class Actinomycetes; order Actinomycetales; family Microbacteriaceae; genus Rhodoluna. The sequence continues at coordinate 38,727 of JBEBBA010000067.1, read as the reverse complement.
GAAATAACTAGCCAACCCATAAGAGTGGACATCCAAGTTCCACCCAAGTTGTCGTCTGCAATCGCAAACAGAACACCGGCTGGGTTTAGCAGAGGTTGACCGTCAACAGCGCTCTTCTCGACAACATAGCCAACGACACCTTCACTATTACCACCCATGGCGGTTGCCATAGCAAATGCGGTGAAAGCGAACACGCCTGTGATGATTCCAACGGCCCAGTAAGTTGCCTTTGGAACAACGCGCTTTGGATCCTTGGACTCTTCACCGTAGATAGCAGTTGCCTCGAAACCGATGAATGAGGCAAACGCAAAGGCGATTGCGATACCCGCACCACCGGCGAATCCGCCGGCAAAGACTGCGTCAAAACTGAACGAGTTGGCTAGGTTTGCGTCGCCGCCGTGGTTGATGAAAACAGCGGTTGCGGTGATCAGCAAGGTTAGCAACTCGGCAATCATGAGAACGCCTAGAACCTTCGCACCTACGTCAACGCTTAGAAGCGAAAGAACGGTTACGAGTGCCCAAGTGATGAGAGCCCAGGTTGACCAAGGCAGAACGATGTTAGCGCTTGCCTCCATTTGACCGGCTAGCACTCCACCGATGAAGCCGTAGATGGCCAGCTGAATGGTGATGTAACCAACAAGCGAAGCGAAGGCCGAAGCGACACCCGCGTGCTTGCCGAGTCCGCGACCAACGTATGCGAAGAATGCACCGGTGTTGGTTACCTTTTGGCTCATCGCGGCATAACCGACCGAGAAGACAAGAAGGATCAGACCGACCGCGAGGTAGGTGCCTGGGGTGCCGGCTTGGTTACCGAGCAACATGGCCACGGGGACCGCGCCAGTCATACCGAGTAGTGGCGCAGCAGCGGCCACTACGAAAAATACAATTCCGACGATGCCTAGGCGGCCTTTGCGCAAGCCGGCATCAGTTGAGCTGTTTGACATAAAGGAAATCTCCTCATTGAGTAAAGAATCGTTCGGGTATGAACGATTCTGGGTCTAAGCGTTCTCCTATTCACGGTGTCGGTCAAGTTCATTCAGCGCTTTTTCAAATGCTTTTCCGAATCGTTATAAAGCACAGGAATACGTATTTGTTTGGAAGCGAATGATTCGCTACCCTGAATCCATGAGCGAACTCAATGGATTCCTTGCGCCAAAGACCCCTAGTGGCAAGAGCGCGATTGTGCCGAACATGCCTTGGTATTACTCGGGCACTCTCCTGACCGTTGAGTACCTAACCGACCCGGCCAACGTGCGTGCGATCTTGCCTCCTGAGTTGGAGCTTGCCGACGAAGAGCCTGGCGCTGTCGCGATTATTTGGGCCGACTGGCAGTCCTGCTCGGAAGGTGGTGCTGAGCTGCTCGACCCAGCGCGCTCGCAGTACCTCGAGACTTTTGTTGTAGTTCGCTGCAAGTACGAGGGCGTCACCTACAGTCGCTGTGTCGCGATCTGGGTAACCAAAGACTTTGCGATTGCCCGCGGTTGGTTCCAGGGTTACCCGAAGAAGCTCGGCTCGATGCACGTGACGCGTGTCTTCAACCACGGCAAGGCGACTCCAAAGCTGGAGAACGGCGCAAAGTTGGGCGCATCTCTTGCCGCCTACGACCACCGCCTAGCATCGGCTATCGTCACACTTCGCGAACCAAGCGAAACCAACGGCTTCGTAAACGGACACAAAATGCTGCACTCGCGCTGGGTGCCTTCGATCACACCGGGTGCTGGCAACTCGCTCGACCAGCTGATCACCATGGGTGGCGTTGACGCCGACCTGGGTGCAACCTGGGTTGGCGACGCAGAACTCACGCTAGGTGACTCGCAGTGGGACGAACTGCACAGCATTCTGCCTGTAAATAAAGTCCTAGCTGGCTACTACCGCGAGCTAGGCGTGACATTCAATGGCGGCACATTAGTAGCCGACAAGTCGAACCCGACTGTTTAGTAAGCCTCGAAGTACTCGTCGATCTCCCACTGGGTGACCTCGCGGGTTGCCTCTGGCACCGCCGCTTCATAACGCTCAATCTCGTCGCGCTTCATCACCAAGAAAACATTGATCAGTTCTTGGCTCATCTGCTCGCGAAGGTTGTCGTTTGCCTCCAGAGCATCCAAAGCCTCGGTAAAAGTCATTGGCAGAACGGGAGCCGACTCGTTGTCGTAGGCCATGCCTTCGGCATTCGGCGGGCAGTTTAGGTCGCGCTTGATGCCGTCCAAGGCGGCCGCGAGAATGCCGGCGATAACCAGGTAAGGGTTCGCCGCGCCGTCGCCAACGCGAACCTCGAGGCGTGTGCCCTGCCCGCGCTCTGGCGGGATGCGCACCATCGTCGAACGATTGTCGTAGCCCCAGTTGGCTCGGTACGGAGCTAGAGTGTCTGGGCCGAGGCGCTTGAAGGCATTGATGGTCGGGTTGGTGAATGCAGTCAGTGCGGCTGCATTCTGAGTTAGACCCGCGATCATCTTGAGTGCAGTCGCGCTCAACTCTTCGCCGTCGAACATCTGGTTTTTACCCGCGAGGTCGGTCACCGAGAAGTGCAGGTGGAAGCCCGAGCCTCCCTCGTCGCTCCAAGGCTTGCCGAGGAATGTTGCGTGCTGACCTCGGCGAGTGATGACGTCCTTGATTGCAGTCTTGAATAGGAAGGTGCGGTCGGCGGCGTCCAAGGCCTCCGAGTGGTACAGGTTGATCTCGTACTGCGAAGGGCTGAATTCGGCATTGCCAGCAAAAACGTTGATGTTCATCTGGTCGAGCATGCGCAACAGGTGCAAGAAATTGCCGTGCGGGTCAACGTGAGCGCCGGTGGTGTAAACAAAACCGGTCTTTTCGTGGGCGCGTCGGAAGCCACCGTTCTCGGTGCGTTCGGCGATGTAGAACTCGAGCTCTGGGCCAACTAACGGCTGGAGACCGAGTTTGTTGTATTCGGCGATGATCTTCTTTAAAACCGATCGAGGCGACATCAGGTTGTCGGTTTGGTCTGGATTGAAAGCGTCAGCGATTACAAAAGCGACACCCGGCTCCCACGGCATCGGGGTGATTGTCTCGGGGTCCAGCTTTGAGACGAGGTCTTGAAGGCCGTCGGATGCGATGTTGTTGGCATCGAGCACGCCGCCGCGGGTTGTGGTGACCCAGACACCCTGGCAGAAGGCTGGTCCGTTGTGGGCAGCTTTGTCGAGCATGCTGACTAATAGATCTTTTGAGCGCGTAATTCCGAGCACGTCGGAGTAGATCAGGCGCAGAACATCGATTCCGTCTGCCTTGAGTTTTTCGCGTAGAGCAACGAGGTCGGTTCCCAATTGCAACTCCTTTGTTACATCGTTAGGGTTCAAACGAATAATAACCCTAGGTAATGTTGCAAATGTCGCACGTTATCCAAAAGTTAGGAAACGCATGAAAGCGCTGTTCATACAACATGACCACGTTTCGCCGACCGGTCCGGTTGGCGAGCGCTTCCGCGAGCGCGGCTTCGAGACCAGCGAGCTCCTTGTCGTTAGTGAATCGAACTTTTCCTCACCAAACGTGAGTTTCGAGTTCCCCGACTTCAACGACTACGACGTATTGATTCCACTGGGGGCTCCCTGGGGCGCTTGGGACGACGCTTGCATCGGCAATTGGCTCAAGCCAGAACTCGATTGGATCAAGAGCGCAATCGACGCGGGGAAGCCGGTTTTCGGCATCTGCTTCGGCGGCCAGCTCATCGCCAGAGCCATGGGTGGCTCGGTGGCACCAGGGCCGAAGGGTGAAATCGGCTGGACCAATATTTGGTCTGAACGCCAGGACCTGATTAGTAATGGTCCATGGTTTCAATTTCACTACGATCGGTGGCAACTACCGCCGGGCGCTATTGAACTCGCCCGCAATCCCGTAGCTTCGCAGGCATTCGTTTACGGGCGCAGCTTGGCGGTGCAGTTTCACCCGGAGTTGAACGCAGCCGGCCTAAAGGGCTGGCTGGATTGGGGCGGCGACAAGAAGGTTGAGCAAGACGGGCAGGACCCCGAGGTAATGCTCGCTCAGACTCGTGCCGAGGAAGACGCTGCTCGCGAGCGCACCTTCAAGCTAGTCGATGCGTTCATCGACAAGATCGCCAAGCTTTAGCGAGTAGTGACCTTCACCTGGAATCGCTTGATTCCGTGCACAAAGTTCGAGCGTAGGTAGTCAATTTCGCCGAGCTGCTCAACCTTATCTACCCGTCGAATCAGCTCTTCGAACATCACTCGAAGTTCGATGCGAGCTAGAGCGTTACCCAAGCACATGTGAGGTCCTCCGCGACCGAAGGTCATGTGCTCGTTCGGGTTGCGGGTTACATCGAACTTGTCTGGGTTTTCAAAGATGGACTCGTCACGGTTACCCGAAGCAAACCAAGGCACCAACTTCTGACCGGCCTTGATGTTGACGCCACCAAATTCGACGTCGCGAGTGGCGGTGCGACGGAAGTGGTAAACCGGGCTCGCGTAGCGCAGGAACTCTTCGACAGCCCATTCGATCTTGTCTGGATTCTCTTGCAGGTAGGCAAGCTGGTCTGGGTTGTTAATCAGGTTGCGCATCGTGTGGCTGATGGTGTGTCGAGTGGTTTCGTTACCCGCAACAACGAGCAGCAAGAAGTTGGTGTGGAAGTCGCGCTCACTCAGCGGGATACCGTCGCTAGGCATCGTGTTCACTAGGCGCGAGATTAGGTCTGTGCCGTCCTTACCCTTGCGCTCACGAGCGAGTGCGTCGCCGTATTCGAAAACCTCGAGAGCGGCAGGCGACTTGAACGGAACGAGACGGTACTTCTCGCTCTCTGGGCTGTTGATTAGCACGTCGGCGTGCTCTGGGTCGTCGAAGCCGACCATGCGGTTACCCCAGTCGATTAGCTGGCCGGCATCACTTGCCGGCACATCGAGCAGGCGCACGAGTACGTTGATTGGGAAGTCAGCGGCAACTTCTTCAACGAAGTCGAAGGATCCTTTGGCAAAAGCTTTGTCAAGAGTCGTCGCGGTGAGGCCGCGTAGGAAGGTTTCGTACTTGGCCACTGCCTGCGGGGTGAACTCTCCCTGGAGTAGGCGGCGAAGCGCACGGTGACGAGAGCCGTCGGTCTCGAGCAGCGATCTACGTGCTTCTTCTTGCTCTGCATCAACCTCTTCAAGGTTGGTGAAGCGCTCGGAGGTAAAAGTTTCTGGGTCGCGAAGCACCTTCACGATGTCGTGGTAGCGAGTCACCGAGTAGAAACCGCTCTGCGGGGCTTCCTCCTCGTTCCAGTGCATCGGTGATTCATTGCGCAGTTGCTTGAATACATCCCACGGCGCACCGTTTGCGAAAAGGTCTAAATCGGCCAGGCTGATGCTCTTCATCGAGAAGCTCCTAGATTGTTTGGATACGAATCATTTTTACCTTAGTGGAATACGCAAGTCGTTAGGGACTAAATGAAATACATTGGGGGTTACGATTTAGCAACGAAGGGGGCTGCCATGGCTGGAGCACACACACTTACCGAGACTGAGCGTCAGGTTAGCGAACGCCTTTCGCACATGACCCTCGACTTTCAGGCAATGGCCGTCATGTCGAACCTCTTTCGCGCCGCAACTGCGGTTCGCAACCACCTCGAGCGCACTGTCCTATCGCAGCACGATCTCTCTTGGACAGCCTTTGTAGTTCTTTGGGTCTCGTGGATTTGGGAACCGATCGAAACCAGGCAGATTGCCGAAGAGGGCGGATTCTCTAAAGCAACTTTGACCGGAGTGCTCACCACCCTTGAGGGCCGCGGTCTCGTGACCCGAACCAAGAGCGAAACCGATGGACGCCTCGTCCTCGTGAAGCTGACCGAAAAAGGTCGAAAAATGATGGACACACTTTTCCCAGAGTTCAACGCGAACGAAAAAGAAATCGCCGGCGTTGTTTCGGAGGCCAAGCAGCGCGACCTAGCCGACCTGCTTCGCGCTATTACCGTTGGCGTCGAGAAGAAAAGCTAGCCGCCTCGGCAACAAACTTTTCAAAAATTTCTAGCTGTTGCCTGTTCGAGGCGAAGTTGTCTTCGGGGTGCCACTGCACGCCATATGCCCAAGCCTTAGCCGGAATACGAATGGCCTCAACAACGCCGTCCTCGCCTCGAGCGATGACTTCGATGCCTTCGCCCAGCTTGTCGATTTCTTGGTGGTGGTAGCAGGAGGACTCAACAGTCGAGTTCGAAAGTCCGAGCTCCTCTGGAGCAGCTACTTTGACGAGGTGCACCTTGTGCCGGTGATCGTCCACCATGTGCTGAACAAGTGTTCCGCCAAGGGCCACGTTTACCAGTTGGCAGCCACGGCAAATCGCCAACAGGGGCACGCCGTTCTCTAAAGCCCAGCGGGCCAATTCAAAGTCAACCTCGTCTTGAAGCGCGTCCACTCCATAGATTTCTTCGGTCGTGGCTTCGGGCGCGTATCGAGTTGGGTCGATGTCGCCGCCACCGGGCATTAGGACGCCATCGATTCCGGCCAAGCGTTCGTTCCAGTCGCTTGATTCGACAGGCAGGTAGGTCAGGGGCTCACCACCCGCGGCCCAAACCGCCTCGGCCAGCGCACGAGCGGTAACCAGACCCCGAGAACGAGTCACAGTGGTGCCGTCGGCCAACCTGCCGAGGATTGCGATGCGCGGTCTAGTCATCTCGAAGATCCAATCAAAATCGTTATGAAAACTAGGTGGAACTAGGGTCAAGTATGCCCTAATCTAAATCATTAGTATCCGAACGATTACGGAAATTGAAGGTTTTTATGAGCACCATCGAAGTTGCCGGCGCACAGGTAGATACCCGCCACTGGATTAATGGCCAGCGAGTAGCCTCGAGCGAAACCTTCACCAACACCTCCCCCATCGACGGCACCTTCCTCGGCGAGATTTCGCGCGGTGGCCAGGCAGAGGCCGATGCTGCGGTTGCCGCTGCAAAGGCAGCCTTCCCAGCCTGGGCGGCACTCGGGCCAAAAGGTCGCGGCGAGATTCTGCACCGCATAGCCGACCTTGTTGAAGCCAACCTGGAGACCCTGGCAAAGCTTGAGACCATGGACAACGGATCCCTGCTTCGGTCGCACCGTCGCGGCGTAATGCCACGAGTGGCCATGAACATTCGATTCTTCGCCGACTGGGCAATCAACGAGCTACACCACGAAGTTTTTGAAACCCGCGGACACTCGAACAACATTTCTTGGGACCCATCTGGTGTCGCCGCACTGATCACCCCTTGGAACGCGCCACTGATGCTGGCAACTTGGAAGATCGGCCCCGCACTAGCCGCTGGCGACACCGTGGTCTTGAAGCCTGCCGAATGGACTCCGCTTTCGGCTTCTTACTTCGCCGACCTAACCAAGCAGGCTGGCCTACCAGATGGCGTATTCAACGTGATCCAGGGCTACGGCCGAGAAGTTGGCGCAGCACTTGTTGCCAACCCGGACCTCGCTCGAATCTCATTTACAGGTTCCGTGCCAACCGCCAAGGTGATCGCCCGTGCGGCTGCCGACAACCTGACTCCCGTCTCATTCGAACTAGGCGGCAAGTCCCCCTGCATCGTCCTGGAAGACGCCGATCTTGACCTCGCGGCAACCTTGGCGGTTGAACAGTACGACAACGCCGGCCAGGTTTGCCTTTCGGGCACACGAATCCTGGTTCACGAAAACATCGCCGACGCCTTTGCCGAGAAGTTCCGTGAAAAGGCTTCGCAGATCAAGCAGGGCGACCCGCGCGACGAGTCAACCGACATCGGCCCGCAGATTCACCAGGTCCACTTCGACCGAGTCAAAGGCTTCGTTGACCGCGCCAAGGCTGAGGGCCAGAACATCGTGATGGGTGGCGAGCCAAACGAAGAGCTCGGCGGCCTCTACTTCAAACCGACGCTTGTGAAGAACCCCGCCCCGGGCAGCGAAATCGTTACGAGCGAGGTATTCGGCCCCGTTCTTTGCATGCAAACCTTCACTTCAGACGAAGAAGCAATTGCGATGGCCAACGGCACCGAGTTCGGGCTCGCCGCAATCCTCGTTTCGGGCAACCGCGAGCGCGCCGACCGCGTTGCCAAGCAACTCGTCGCCGGCACGATTTGGGTCAACTGCTTTTTCGTTCGCGACCTAAAGGCGCCTTTTGGTGGCTCCAAGAAGTCCGGCATCGGACGCGAGGGCGGCACGTGGTCATTCGACTTCTACGCAGACGTAAAGAACACCGTAGTTTCACCAACCGGTTGGAAGGAATAGCAATGGGAGAAGTAGTAGGTGCAGGAATCCTGGCTCACGTGCCAACGATCATGCTGCCGGAAGCAGTTCGCAAGGACCTAAACAACGGTAAAGAAATCAGCCTTGTTCCGGGTCTAAAGCGACTTCGCAAAGAGGTTTTCGAAACCCTCGACTTTGACACAGTGGTCGTGCTCGACTCGCACTGGGCAACCACCGTCGAGTTTGTGGTCACCTCGGCGGCCGAACGTTCCGGACTGTTCACCTCAGAGGAACTTCCACGCGGTATGAGCCAGATCCCTTACGCGATGAAGGGTAACCCCGAGCTCGCAAACAGCCTGAGCAAGTACGACGAGAAGAACGGCACCTGGATCACCCCGATTGCCGACCCGCACCTGCCAATTTTCTACGCAACCGTGAACCTCTGGCACTACCTTGGTCGCGGGCTAGATGACAAGAAGTGGATCTCGATGTCGGTTTGCCAAACCGGCACCGCCGAGGACTTCATTCGTGCCGGACGCGCTCTCGGTGAAGCTATTCGCGACAGCGACAGCAAGGTCCTCCTCTTGGCATCGGGAGCTCTAAGCCATACCTTCCACAAACTTCGTGACCTTCGCAAGCACGAGGCGAGCGACCCGAAGCACATCTACTCGCCCGAGGCATACGAATACGACAAAAAGGTCATGCAGTGGTTTGCCGAGGGCGACCACAAAGCCGTCCTCGATGACTTCGACAACTTCAAGAAGTACAAGCCCGAAGCCGGCTTCTTCCACTACCTCGCCATGGCTGGCGCGCTGGGCGAAGAAGCAAACACCGCGAAGGGTCGCTTGTACTCTGAATACGAAAACTCGATCGGCACCGGCCAGGTTCACATCTGGTTCGACAAGCCGGAGGGTGGATTCCCACTACCTAAGGACGTGACTCTCTCCCGTGACTGAGTATCGAAGAATTCTGCTTGACGGCTACCCGGTTCAGGTTCTGCGCCAAGGTGAGAACCTGGTCGCACCAGACGGACGCGTGGTTGCAATCGAAGACGCAGTGCACCTAGCGCCGAGCGAGCCAACCAAGATCATCGCCGTGCACCTGAACTACGACAGCCGCACCCAAGAGTTCATGACCAAGTTGCCGCCGGCACCTACCTACTTTCACAAGCCGATCACAGCGTTGAACACCCACAAGGGCGCAGTTGTTCGCCCGGCCGGCTGCAAGTGGCTCAACTACGAAGGCGAAATCGTCATCGTTATTGGCAAGACCTGCCGCAACATTTCGCCAGAGGAAGCTGGCGAGTACATCGCCGGCTACACCGTTGGCAATGACTACGGCCTGCACGACTTCAGAGACACCGACGCCGGCTCGATGCTGCGCGTGAAGGGCTCCGACACTCTCGCGCCGGTTGGCCCTGGCCTCGTAACCGACTGGGACTTCCGAAACAAAATGATTCGCACCTATGTGAACGGCGAGGTGAAGCAGGAAGACAACACCGACAACATGGAGTGGGACATGCACTACCTAGTTGCCGACATCGCCCGCACCATAACCCTCGTTCCGGGCGACATGTTGTTCTCGGGCACGCCAGCTTTCAGTCGCCCGGTGCAGCCGGGAGACATCGTCGAGGTTGAAGTTGAGGGTCTCGGACGCCTCAGCAACCACATCGTCGAGGGGCCAACCCCGATTCGCACCGACGTTGGTGCTCAGCCAACCGAGAGCGAAGAGGTTGTCTCAACCGCGCTCGGAGGCGACTGGGAATTCCGCGGAATCCGCACCCCATCCAAAGACCTTTACCCATCTACCGTGGAGGAAAAGTAATGACAATCAAGATCGACGTCGATATGACCAAGTGCCAACACTACGGTCAGTGTGTGTTCGAAGCGCCGGACGTGTTCCGCCTAAACGAAGACGACAAGCTCGAATACACCGCCGAGGCAGACGACTCGGAGCTGGCCAACGTTGAGGCAGCGATTGACATCTGCCCAATGCAAGCCATTTCTATCGTCAAGTAATGACCAAACCCGTCGTCATCGTCGGGGCATCTATGGGCGGCTTGCGTGCCGCTGAGGCCCTGCGTCGTTTCGGCTACCTGGGGCCGATAACCGTAATCGGTGACGAACCACACGCTCCCTACAACCGTCCGCCGCTTAGCAAAGAAGTACTCGCTGCCGAGGTGAGCCACGAGGCCGTTGCGTTTCCGCAGCGCGACTCCACCGCAGACGTCAACTGGGTGCTCGGCACTCGTGCGGTTTCGGCGGACCTAAAACACGAGACCGTCACGGACGACTCCGGAGTCACACACCAGTACCAGGCGCTAATCATCGCCGCCGGCCTGAGACCAAAGCGACTGAATTTGGCTAACGCTGCACTCGTTGGCCGCCACGCGGTTAGAACCCTAGACGACGCCATCGCCCTTCGTAGCGAGCTGAAACCCGGCGCGAAAGTGGTTGTGGTTGGCGCTGGCTTTATAGGTTGCGAGGTCGCAGCAACCGCCCGCAAACTCGGCTGTGAGGTTTCGATCGTCGCGCCCGGCAGCCACCCGATCACTCGCCCGCTCGGCGTCGAAATGGCTCGAGAACTTGAACGTCGCCACGAGGCCATGGGTGTGAAGTTTTTCATGAAGACAGCCGTTGAGGACCTTGTGGGCGAATCACGCATCGAAGGCGTCCTGCTCGACACCGGTGAGACCATCGCCTGCGATGCCTTAGTTGAGGCCATCGGCTCCCACACCAATACCGAATGGCTCGAGGGCAACGACCTCGACCTCACCGACGGAGTCCTCACCGACAACGACATGCGGGCCCGCAAACAGACCGGCGAAGTTTGGCCGAATGTCTTCGCAATCGGCGATGTCGCCAGGTTCGCAAACCCACTGTTCGACGATGTTGCCAGACGAGTGGAGCACTGGAACATCCCGACCGATACGGCAAAACGAGTCGCGCAGGTTTTCACCGGGCAAGCCGAGGGGCGATTTGCCCCAATCCCGTCATTCTGGAGCGACCAGTACGACATGCACATTCTCGCCTACGGCCTGCTTGCCCTAGCCGACGAAGTGAAGCTGATCGCCGGCGAACTATCGGGTGAATGTGTCTTCGGTTACTACCGCGAAGGCAAAATGGTTGGTGTCTGCGGAATCGGCATGAGGACAACCGTGATGAGCTACCGAAAGGAATTCGAACTCAAATGAGCCACGAATACGATTTAGACGTAACCTTCGAGGAGCAAGAGCCAGACATCAGCCACCTCAGCCCTGAACAGCTCGCTACAGCTGTTGAAAACCTCCCAGAAGCCCTAAAGCCGGTTGCTCGAGGATTATTGATCGAGAAGCGAACGATGTCGGACGTCTCTCAGGAACTGGCAATCCGCCAAGCCGAACTAGTCACCCGACTTCACCGAGCCAAGCAGCTAATCGCTGGCTAATGAATTGCGCTGAAAGACTCTAAGGCGTCCTTAGGTCCCGCGACAATCAGGTAGTCGCCATCGCTTAGAACAGTGTCTGGCGTGGCTGGGACGTAGTCTGAATCTCCGTGACTGGTAGCGACAACAATCACACCGTAGTTGCGGCGAATCGCTAGCTCGGTAAGCGACTTGCCATGGAACGCGCCTGCCGAGACAGTCTTTGCCATTACAAAGCCCTCGTCGATTTCGACGTAGTCGAGTTGGTCGCCGCCCACCTGGTGCGCCACACGCTTACCCATGTCGTTCTCTGGGAAGACAACGTGGTGAACACCAATCTGCTTCAGAATGCGACCGTGAGCCTCCGACGTGGCTTTAGCCCAAACTTCCTTCACGCCGATTTCTACAACTAGCGAGGCGGTCAAAATTGAGGACTCGATGTCGGTGCCGATGGCGACTACAACCCGATCGAAGTTTGCAATCCCTAACTCTTCAAGGACATCACGGCTAGTGCAGTCTGCCGTCACAGCACGAGTAAGGACAACCGAAAGGTCTTGAACCAACTTCTCGTCGTTGTCGATTCCGAGAACCTCGCGACCGGTGTCCATAAGTTCTTTCGCGAGTGCTGTTCCAAAACGACCCAAGCCAATTACAGCGATTGTGCTCGCGTGATTCTTGGAACCCTTTACTCGTAAACGCTTAGCCAATTAAGGGCCTCTCTTTCGGATACTCAAAGTGAACATGTGTTACGCGCGCAGCAAGCGATGATGCGATTACTACAGTACCCAAACGTCCAATAAACATTAGGGCCATGAGCACCAATTGCCCAATAGCCGGCATTTCAGGCAGAATCCCCGAACTCAATCCCACGGTTCCGAACGCAGAAATTACTTCGAAAATTATCTTGTCTGTAGAAAATTCGGTCACAACCTGCAAGAAGACCACTGCCGAGATAACAAGAACAAACGCCAAGGATATAAGAGTCAATGCTTGACGTTGAATGGAACGGGGAAGTCGTCGTGACCCTATATTTACGGCCGTGTCGCCACGGATTTCCGTCCAGACGATAAAAACTAGCACAGCGGCAGTAGTTAGCTTTATGCCTCCAGCGGTCGAACCACTTCCACCACCGATGAACATCAAAATGTCAGTGCCAAGCATGCTTGCGGGATCAAGCAGTCCAATATCAAAAGTGTTAAAACCCCCACTTCGAGCAAATACCGCGAGTCCGAAAGCATTTAGAATTTTCGATCCGACGGACATATCACCTAGAGTTCCTGGGTTGTCCCATTCGATCAGCAGATAAAACACGGTTCCCGCTGAAAGTAGCAGCAAAGTCGCCCAAAGCACAATGCGCGATGTGAGCGTCCAATGAATCCTTGACTCTAGAGTGCCACCGATTCGACGTGCCTCAACACGCCCCGCTAATCTTCGACCAATTTCGAAAACCACGAAGAAACCCAAACTGCCAACAATCACATTGAAACAGATAGGAAGGATGATCCAAGGATCATCTTGGAAGCGGTTGAGTCCCTCCCCGTAAAGCATGAAGCCAGCATGGTTGAACGAGGCAACTGAATGAAAAGTTCCGTACCAAATCGCCTTCCCGAGGTCGTAGTTATGACCCAAAAGGAGTCTCAGAGTTAAGAAGATGGCAATAATCGCCTCAAAAGATCCAGAGAGAAGAACTATTTTTCGAATAGTCGACTTAATGTCACCAAAACCTAAGTTGGCCGACTCCGTGGCACTAAGCGAGGAACTCCGCATGCCAATACGTCTTGAAAAAAGAACTCCGATGAGTGTGGCCACGGCAAGGATTCCGAGACCACCAAGCTTAACCATTATGAGAATCAAAAGGTGCCCGAAAGGTGACCAATAGGTTTCGACATTAACTGTGGACAGCCCAGTTATCGAGATAGCCGAGACGGATGTAAACATGGCTTCCAGTAATCCACCCATTTTGCCGTCTGCACGAGCAGCTGGCAAAGTCAATAACAGCCCGCCGAGCAAAATTACAGCCGTATAAGCCTCAGCGACCACACGCGCTGGACGCGGTGTGCGTTTCCAGCGGAACTTCGCCGGTCTTACTTGCTGATTTGGCACTGTTCTAACTTAGTCCTTAATCAGGACCGAAAGTGGAGCCACCCAGGAGAATCGAACTCCTGACCTGCTCTTTACGAGGGAGCTGCTCTACCGACTGAGCTAGGGTGGCGGGTCGAAGAAAAGTTTATCCCAAAGAAGAAAGTGGGGCCGAGCCTTTCGACCCGACCCCACTTCACTGTGCTAGTTAGTGCTGAACGGCCTTGCCGATCGCTGCACCGGTTAGCGAACGAACTTCGAGCTCTGCGTACTTGGCAGTGTTCTTTTCGTTCGAGGTGATTGTGCCCAACCAACCCATGAAGAAACCGAATGGGATCGAGACGATACCAGGGTTGTTCAGTGGGAAGTAGTTGAACTTGACGCACTCGGTGTCTGGCAGGCACTTGATGATGCTCGTTTCTGTGCCCGAGACGTTGCCCGAGAAAATCAGCAGCACAACGGCCATGATCAGACCACCGTAGATTGCAAAAACCGCACCGCGGGTGTTGAAGCGCTTCCAGAACAGTGAGAAGAGAACTGCTGGAAGGTTGCCCGAGGCGGCGATCGCAAATGCGATAGCAACGAGGAACGCTACGTTCATACCCTGAGCGCCGATTGCGAGGAAGATCGCGACAGCACCGATTAGGACTGCTGCGATACGAGCCACGCGGACTTCGCTTTCTGGCTTGACGTTGCCCTTCTTGATCACGTTGGCGTAGAAGTCGTGCGCGAACGACGACGACGAAGCCAACGTTAGACCGGCGACTACGGCGAGGATGGTTGCGAATGCGATAGCTCCGATGATTGCGAGCATCGCCGCGCCACCCGTTTCACCGGCGAATCCCTGGCCGAGCTTCTCTGCGAGCAGCGGAGCAGCCATGTTTCCGCCCTTGTCCTTCTCCTTGATGGCATCAGCCCCGACCAGTGCTGCTGCACCGAAGCCGAGCACGATGGTCATGAGGTAGAAAGCGCCGATGTTACCGATAGCCCAGTTGACCGACTTGCGGGCAGCCTTGGCGGTTGGCACGGTGTAGAAGCGGATAAGGATGTGTGGGAGTCCAGCGGTTCCGAGAACAAGAGCCATGCCGAGCGAGATCAAGTCAAGCTTGCCCATGAGGTCCTTGAATGGGTCATCGTTGTCGACGCCGTACTTGTTTCCAGGGTTCAAGAAATCAGCGTTACCACTGGCCTTCTGAGCTTCACCAAGTAGTTCACCGATGTTGAAGCCGAACTGGCTAAGAACGAGGATGGTAAGCACCGTGGCACCAATCATCAAGAGGAAGGCCTTGACGATCTGAACGTAGGTGGTGCCCTTCATGCCGCCAACGGTTACGTAGACGATCATCAAGATACCGACCACGGCGATGATTAGGTTCTTTGCTGCAACGTCGTCACTCGGGATTCCGAGAAGCAAGGTGACAAGCGAACCGGCACCGACCATTTGAGCGAGTAGGTAGAAGATCGAAACGACAACGGTCGAAGCCGATGCTGCCGTGCGAACTGGAACCTGACGCATACGGAATGCGAGGACGTCACCCATAGTGAATCGACCAGAGTTGCGCAGTGGCTCGGCTACGAGAAGTAGCGCGACCAACCAGGCAACCAGGAAGCCGATTGAGTAGAGGAAACCGTCGTAGCCGGCTAGCGCAATCATTCCAGCGATACCGAGGAACGATGCTGCCGACATGTAGTCACCGGCGATAGCTAGGCCGTTCTGGAAGCCCGAGAACGAGCCACCGCCATCGTAGAAGTCACCGGAGTTCTTCTTGTTTGAGCGTCCGGCGCGTACCACCAAGAACATGGTGAATGCCACGAAGAGGACGAAAAGGATTGTTGAAAGTGTTCTCGCGTCCATTACTTGGCCAGCCTTTCGTTGATCTTGTCACGAAGCGAGTCCGAGGCGGCGTCGAGGTGTTTGCTCGAGTGACGCTCGTAAAGCCAGGCGATTAGGAAGGTTGAAACAAACTGCAAAACACCAAGGATGATTGCGATGTTGATGTGCGGGAGTACTTCTTGGCTTACCCAGTCGCGAGCGAATGCGGTTAGCAAGATGTATCCGAAGTACCAAGCCAGGAAGGCGAGAGTTACCGGGAACGCAAAGCTCCGGTACTTCTTCTTCAAGGCTTGGAATTCTGGGCTCTCCTGGACTTCGGTCCAGACCCTTTCGTTTTCAGACGAACTCATTGAACTCCAATGTTCAACTAGTGGACGCCGGCTGCATCTTCACAACAGGCGGGACGCCAATGACGGCATGCCGAGACGAGCCTAGTGATTCATGCCGAGCGAAATGCCGAAAAAGTCGTTCGTTACCAAATCGTCATTTTTGAATTCTTGCGAGCCTTTGGAGTGCACCATCTTCGATTGGCGACTCAGGGCCAATTAGCACGCGAATAGCTTTGAGAGCGAACCTGGTGACAGGAATCACGACTTTTGGTTGCCGCTTGAGGCCGAGCATTTCGCGGTGAACGTCTTGCAGCGAAATGACCGCTGCAGCGAACAGCAGAGCGTAGATAGGGCGAACAGTCACTGGTAGTGGCGGGCGTTTGATGAACGAAACAACGCGCTTTGTGAGGTCGTCGGCCCGCAGGCAATCGAAAGAGGCAACCTGTTCGTCGAGTTCGGCTCGAGTTTTTGGGGTCTTGGCGAGACCTAGAGGAGCGACCGATCGCCCCCACTTTTCGACGTACTCGTCTTCGTCAACGGTTCGAACGCAGAAGGTGTTGTGTGCCACCAGGAATGACTCGGTGAAAGCTAAGTGCACCCACAGGAGCAGGTCTGGGTCGGCGGCGCGGTAGCTAACGCGTTCGGTCTTCTTGACGTAGTCGCCCTTGACTCGCTCGTGCAGGCGATTCACTCGGCTCGCTTCTGCAGCAACGGCTGCGTGAGAACCGAACGTCGTGACGGTCAGCCAACGGATCGTGCCAGCCAATCGCCCGAGGGCGTCGGCTTCGTAGCGGGAATGTTGGGCCACGCCGGCTAGTGAACCAGGGTGTAGGGCCTGCATTAGCAGAGCCCGAATGCCTCCGACCAAGGTTCCAAAGTCCCTATGGACAATCCACGGTGCGTCGGTTGGTTCGAAAAGTCCACCTGTGTCGCCAGCGGCAATTACCTCGAGCCAGGGCGGCACGCCTTTAGGGTCACCGGATAGCAGGCGTCGAAACTTAACCGAGAAATACTCTTGAAGCCGGTTGTTCTTTAGCAATTGACCTCTTGCTCGGGCACCGTTCCGTCAATCAAGAAATCGTCGACGACTTTTGCGACGCAGTCATTCGAGCGACCGTAAGCGGTGTGTCCTTCGCCATCGAAGGTAACGAGCAGGCCATTCGCCAAGACATTGCGAGCCAGATCAACTGACTGGTGATATGGGGTGGCCGGGTCTCCGGTTGTGCCGATGACCAGAATTGTTGGTGAGCCTTCGGCCGCGTAGCTTTCGGGAGCCTGCGCTTGCGGGTAGGGCCACTTGGAGCAGAGTTCCGAGCCATTCAGCCAGAAACGGCCAAGGGTTGGGCTTGCCTTCAGGATTCTCTCGTTCTGGGCCGCAACGGCAGCTGGGCTCGAATCGCCGCGCTTATCGAGGCAGTTGATTGAGATGAAGGCTTCGAAGTCGTTCGCCGGATAGCTGCCGTCTTGCTCGCGACCGTTGTAGAAGTCGGCAAGTTGGATGAAGGTTGAGCCATCCTTCTGATCGAAGGCTTCGTTGAAAGCTTGGGTCAGGTAAGTCCAGTACTCGTCGGAGTAAAGGGTTAGGTACATTCCCGTTTCTGCGGCAGCGAGGCCAACCTCTCGACCGTCTGCCGAACTCAGAGGCTTCAACTCAACCTCGCTCAGGAAGTTAGAAATTCGCTTCAAACCAGCCTCGACGGTGCCTGTGAAGGGGCAATCGGCATCGTTCGCGAGGCAATCTGCGAGGTAGTTGCGAAGGGCTAGGTCGAAACCCTTGAGCTGGTTCAGGTTTTGCTCTTCATCGCTGACCGTAGGGTCGACCGCTCCATCTAGGACGAACGCCCCGACCTTCTGTGGGAACAACGCTGCGTACGTAGTGCCCAGGAAAGTGCCGTAAGAGAAACCGAGGTAGTCGAGCTTCTCCTGCCCAAAGACGGCTCTCAAGAGGTCCATGTCTTTGGCTGCCGAGACGGTGTCGATGTGACCGAGCACCTCGCCGGTGTTCTTTGAACAAGCATCGATGAACTCGGCGATCGCCTTACGACCTGCGGCTAGATCCTCTGCGGTGCCGGCCTTGAATCCGGTGTCGGTGTAGAGAAACTCGTCCTTTGTTTTGTCGTCGAAGCACTTGACGGGGGCAGAACCCACGGTGCCGCGCGGGTCAAAACCCACGACGATGTAGTTTTCTCGGAGCGCTACAGTGCCAATGTCCTCGAGGCCATCCTTGACGAAAGAAACTCCCGAGGAACCAGGGCCACCTGGGTTCACGAACAGATAGCGCTCAACGCCATCAACCGGCTTGAAGGTGAACGAGAGGTCAAAGTTACCTTTGGAAACATCGTTCCAGTCGATCGGAGCTTTGACGGTTCCGCATTTGAAGCCATCGCCACAGTTCTTCACCATCAGGGGTTGCGCATAGATTGCTTCAATGGTTTCCAGCGGTGCAGGTGCCGTTTGACTACAAGCCGATACCGAACCTAAAAGTAGAACGCTCGCCAGCGCTGCTAAAACTCTTTTCAACTGCTACCCCTTTCTCAAGCTGGCTGCCAAGGCATCCAGCACCAGCAGATCTCTGACATTTCGCCCAATGCGGGCTCTCGCCGTTTCGATGGCGTCGATCTTGGCAATTGTTTGCGGGGAGGTTGTCGCAGATGCCAGCTCTCCAATTTCGGCGCGCAAATCCTCGTTTACGAGGGCAACACCACCACCGAGTTGCAATGTGAGCACATCGCGATAGAGGGCCAGCAGGTCAACCAAGATTCGGTCGAGTGCGTCTCTTAGGCTTCGGCTGTTGCGCTTCTTTTGCGCTTCCTCGAGGGCTTTGAACTCACTGCGCAGCGCGGGAGGCACCGGATCCGCTGGAGTCAGACCCATGCTGTGCATCAGGGCGGCTTTCTCTTCTTCATCGAACTCGACCGATAGAGCGGTTGCGTCCTTTTTAGCTAAGTCCAGCCACTTATCTGCGGCCATGACAGCATCGGTTACGTCGGTGAGCTTCAGCGCCGCGGCTAATGTTTCGCGTCTTCGAGCTCGAGCTTCAGGGCTGGTGGCCAAACGCCTGGCCATGCCGACGTGGCTCTGAGCCTCTGCCGCTGCCGCAGCGGCGAGCCTTGGGTCGACACCATCACGTTCAACCAACAGTTTCGCAACGTCTTCGACCGACGGCACTTTGAGCCCGACCCTGCGGACGCGCGAGCGAATGGTAGGCAACATATCGACTTCGGAGGGCGCGCACAGAATCCAGATTGTGTTCTGCGGAGGCTCTTCTAGAGTCTTCAGAAGCACATTCGATGCAGTCTGGTGCATCCGGTCGGCGTCTTCGATGATCAGGATCTTGAACTTACCGATTGCCGAGCCAAACGCGGCCGACTTTACGAGCTCACGAATCTCGGCTACCGCAATTTGAACTTTGTCGGTGCTGAGTACGGTGATATCAGGGTGGGATCCGGCTTTGGCGAGCTTGCAGGAGTGGCAGGTGTTGCACCCTTGCTCGGGGCACTGGAGGGCGGCGGCAAAGGCCATCGCGAGGTTGCTTCTGCCCGACCCGGGAGGACCGGTGATTAGCCAGGAGTGAAAGACGCCTTCGTCGCGTTTTGCGACAGCACGCGAAACCTGTTCAACAGCCTCTTCCTGGCCGGCCATTTCAGCCCAGATCGGCGCGAAACTCATTTGAGCAGCTCGGCAACCCGGGCCTGAATCTGCGCCTGGATTTGCTCTTTGCTCGAGGTGGCGTCGATCACTAGGAAGCGCTCGGGCTCGGCTGCGGCTAGTTCTAGGTAACCCTGTCGTACGGCCGCAAAAAACTCAACCTTTTCACGTTCCAAGCGGTCTGGCTCGGTGCCGGTGTTGTCTCTTCTAGCGCGAGCCAATTCGGGGTCGAGGTCTAGAAGGATGGTCAGGTTTGGCAGGAGCCCGTTGGTTGCCCAGAGCGAAAGATCGCGGATTTCCTTGGTTTCCAATTCACGGCCGGCACCCTGGTAGGCCACTGAGGAGTCGAGATAGCGGTCGATGATCACCACTTTGCCAGCCTCTAGGGCCGGGCGAATCTTGGTTGCGACGTGGTGTGAGCGGTCAGCCGCGTAAAGCAAGGCTTCAGCTCGCGGGGAGACGTCACCTTTGCGGTGTAGAAGCAGGTGGCGAATCTCTTGGCCAAGTTCTGTACCGCCAGGTTCGAGGGTTCGAACTACGTCCAGCCCGTGCGAACGCACAAAGGTCTCGAGGGCATCGGCTTGAGTTGACTTACCGACCCCGTCGATCCCCTCAAACGAGATGAACAGACCAGACACTACTTCTTCTTTCGAGACCCTGCTTTGACAACGCGAGTTGCGGTGCGAACCTTCTTGGCCTTAGCTGGGGCCTGACCTGGTTCTAGTCCAAGTTTCTCACGGCGAATCGCCAGAAGTTCAAACGCCCTGTCGGGAGCCATGTCGTCGAGCGGTTCGTCTTTCGGGACGGTCGCGTTGACGAATCCGTCGGTTACGTAAGCGCCGAACTGACCGGTCTTGGCGTAAACCATTCCCTTGGACTCTGGGTCCTCGCCGAATTCGCGAAGAGGCGTGGCGGCCGTGCGCCTTGCGCCGTACTTTGGCTGCGCATAGATTTCTAGCGCTTCCTCAAGGGTCAGTGAGAAAATCTGGTCTTCGCTGGTCAGCGATCGAGAGTCTGTTCCTTTGCGAAGGTACGGGCCGAACTTGCCGTTCTGAGCGGTGATGTTGTTGCCGCTCTCGGGGTCAACACCAATAACTCGAGGAAGCGAGAGCAGCTTCAGAGCAGTCTCAAGGTCAAGCGTGTGCGGGTCCATCGACTTGAACAGTGACGCCGTCTTTGGCTTGTCGGCTTTTTCGTCATCGAGCACGATGTACGGGCCAAATCGTCCAACCTTGAACAAAATGTTCAAGCCGGTTTCCGGGTCTATGCCTAGGACACGGTCTGTTACAACCGGAGCGTCCACGAGCTCCTGCGCCTTTGCCGGGGTTAGTTCATCTGGAGTGAGTTCCTCCGGAATATTGACGATTCGTCGGCCGTTTTCGTCGGCACCGGGAGCATCTGGCGCACCGAAAACTTCGAGGTAAGGGCCGTATTGTCCGGTGCGAAGGGTGATCTCTTCGGTTATTGAAATCGAGTTGATTGCGCGTGGGTCTTGGTCGAGGATGTTCTCGGCGGTCGGCTGTAGGCCAACCATATCGCCACCACCGAAGTAGAACTTCTTTAGCCAGTCGAGGCGATCAATCTCACCGTCGGCAATCTGGTCGAGGTCTTCCTCCATGGCTGCGGTGAACTTGTAGTCAATCAGCTTGCCGAAGTTTTCTTCGAGGAATCGAGTGACAGTGAAGGCAATCCACTCTGGAACCAGTGCTTGGCCGCGCTTGGTGACATAGCCCTTGGCGATGATGTTCGACATAATCGCCGCGTAGGTTGAAGGTCGACCGATGCCGTCTTCTTCGAGAGCCTTGACCAAACTCGCCTCGGTGTAGCGAGGCGGCGGCGAGGTCTGGTGATCCTTTGCATAAATGTTCGAGATTTTGACGGTCTGCCCAACCTCAAGGTTCGGGAGCTTGGCCTCTTCGTAGTCTTCGGCGTTGCGTGCCTCGTCTTGGCTCTCTTCGTACGCGGCCAAGAAGCCCTTGAAGGTGACGACGGTTCCGCTAGCCGTGAACTCTGCTGTGCGGCCATCGCCGAGGGGGCCAACGGCAATTCGAACGGTTGTGGTGGAGACCTTGGCGTCTTGCATCTGCGACGCGACGGTGCGCTTCCAAATCAATTCGTAAAGCTCGAGCGCGCGACCGTGCAAAACACTTGCGAGTTCGCTCGGACGCTTGAATTCCTCACCGGCCGGGCGAATTGCTTCGTGCGCCTCCTGAGCATTCTTCGACTTGCCCGTGTAAACGCGTGGGGCGTCGGCAACGAGCTCTGGGCCGAACATCTCCGAAGCCTGTTTGCGCGCAGCTGCAATCGCCTGGCTCGAGAGCGTGGGCGAGTCGGTACGCATGTAGGTGATGTGACCATCCTGGTAAAGCGACTGGGCGGTATCCATCGTTTGCTTTGCCGACATGCGGAGCTTACGAGACGCCTCCTGCTGAAGCGTCGATGTCGTGAATGGTGCGGCCGGGCGTCTAGTGCTCGGCTTTGACTCAACCGATGCGACGGTAACCTTCACGGCGGGGTTAGAGATTGCCCCGGCGAGCGCGTATGCCGCCTCTTTGTCCAGCAACATTACATCGGAGGTCAACTGGCCGAGATCGTTGAAAGAGTCACCGGTGGCGATTCGCTTGCCATCGACCGAAAGCAACTTTGCCTCAAACTCGTTGTCGCCAGACTTCTCGGTGTCGAAGGTGGCCTTTACGTCGTAATAGGCAGCCGAGACAAACGCCATGCGCTCACGTTCGCGCTCGACAACTAGCCTCACCGCAGGCGACTGAACACGTCCGGCGCTCAGACCGCGGTTTACCTTGCGCCAAAGCACTGGCGAAATCTCGTAACCGAAAAGGCGGTCAACGATTCGACGGGTTTCCTGAGCCTGAACTAGGTCGTCATCGAGGCTTCGAGTGTGCTCGAGGGCACCCTGAATAGCCTCTTTGGTGATTTCGTGGAACACCATTCGCTTTACGGGAACCTTCGGCTTTAAAACCTGAAGCAAATGCCAGGCAATCGCTTCACCTTCGCGGTCTTCATCGGTTGCGAGGTAAAGCTCGTCAGCGCCCTTCAGAGCCGCCTTGAGTTCGGTAACGGTCTTCGACTTGCCAGCGCTAATCGCGTAGTAAGGCTCGAAGTCGTTTTCGATATTGATCGCAAACTTGCCGAATGGGCCCTTCTTTAGTTCCTTTGGCAGGTCACGCGGCTCGACGAGCTCGCGGATGTGACCGACCGAGGCCAAGACCGTGTAGTCGTTGCCCAGGTACTTCGAGATCGTCTTCGCCTTGGCAGGCGACTCGACGATTACGAGTTTGTTAGCCAAACGGTGCTCCTAAAGTTTTTTGTTACTTGATTACTCTGATGAACATTAGCGGGTAGTTGTAATAAGTCCCATTGCTCGCCGCGACACTGGCCATTATCTGAACAACCAAAACGAAGATGCCGAAGGCGACAAAACCTAGCCCTAGGGTCAGTACTCCGACCAACGCGAGAGGGATAAAAAGTATCAGCCACTGAATTACAAAGTTCATGGCCTCCACTGCGTGACGGTCAACGAAATAGTCATCGCGTCTCGACTGTCGAATTAGCAACGCGGGTAGCCAAGCTAGAAAGCCAAATCCTAGAACCACGGTCAGTAATGATCCAAGGTGACACCAGAGCGCTGCCATTTTGCTGTTTGAAACTCCAGGGTTTTGCGTAGTCTCGCCAGCTGCAAAAACCGGCGTGCCACAGTTTGCGCAAAAGCTAGTGGCGTTGTTCAACGCACCACAATTAGAGCAGTTTCCTGCCATCGCAATCCCTCGCTATTCTCCGGCTAGTGCCTCAGCAACTATAAACGGATTCATCCGGACACCAACGTACACGGTGTTTTCGACAATCCGGCAAGTCGTCAAGTTCCCGCCGTTCTCTGCCACCACAACACCGGCAACACTGCAAGGTATTCCCGAGGCAAGCCCGCGAAGTGAATCTGCCGCCGCTATGGCTGCTTGATCGGCAACTGTTTGCGCCTTAGTCGCTAGGTAAATGCTGGACAAAGAAGCTTGGAGCAAACCGAACAGAAACACCGTGGCAACGATGACCCCCAAGGCAACCACGGTTCCGGAGCCGGATTCTAGAGTCCGAGTTTGCGAGCGCATGATTTTTCGTCGACGAGTAGAAGCGGGGTTTGAACTTGAGCGCGGACGCACACGAACTCCTCATCAGTTTCAACCACGGGCGTGACCCCGAGTCGCTTGGCGATCTGGTTCAAAGCTTCACCGCGGGAAGCTGCGCGGGCTAGCGTTGCGGCAGCGTGAGTTGCCTGGACCTTTACAGCCCCAACCGCCATTCCCGAGATTAGTGTGGTCGCGACAACCAGAACGGCAGGCAATGCCACCGCTAACTCGGCGGTGACGCTACCCGTTTGGGTTCGAAAATGTGAGCGCACTTTTCACCAGGTCCAGCAGCATTTGCCGCACTTCGTCGCTTCGCATGATGACCACTAGTAGCCCTGCGAATCCCACAGCCGCCATGGTCGCAATTGCGTATTCTGCGGTGGCCGACCCTCTATCTGAGCGGAACATTCTTTCTCCTTTATATGTGTTGTCTGTCTTAGTTGTTTCGAAGCAGCGCAGAGGCGAGTGGGATCACGCAAATCAGCACAAAAGCGGGAAGAACGGCTAGCCCTAGTGGCCACATGAGCCGCACGGAGGCCACTTGAATTGCCTCTTCTGCTTCGATTCGCCAGCGAAGACGAACTCGGTCGGCTTCAGATTGAGCGAGTCGAGCTATTGCCAAACCCGTCTGGGCGGCTTCTTCGATTAGTTGTTCAGCCTTTGGTTGGTGGCCAAAAGAATTTTCCGCTTCGGTGAGGGCCATTCTCGGTGGCAATCCAGAGGCTAGTGCGAGCGCAAAGGCGTCGAGGCCGGCGGCCGGGTCTTCAAGGTTAGGTTCCGCCTTCGCCACTATCGCCTTGCTCCAGGCACGGCCGGCCATAAGTAACGCCGCTCCAAGCGAAATGGAAACCAATGTGATGGGCTGCGCTTCGTTGAAAACTCTCAAGCCGACCAGTTGAGCACCGAGCAAGACAATAACGGGCAACAAGGTCACCAACTTCGCTGAAGCGCGTGGACCATTGGCCGCCAGCTGCAACTCTGCGCTCGCTTTCGCGTGAGTGGCTTCGACCGCAGCGAGTCGATCAAGCGCATCGGCTGGAGAAGCACCGAGTTTTGCACAGAGCGTTAGTAGCTGACTGGCCGAATCAGAGAGCTCGTATCGAGACAGAGCTTCTGGGAGCGTCATGCCCACTCGCAGTGCCGAGGCAATCGTTGCCGTATCGGTTACCAAAGCTCCTCCAGTGCGCGAATCTGAAATCTTGAGGCACTGAGGTGAATGACAAAATCAATTGCGGTTTTGCAGAGAACTTCTGTTGTCTCGGGCGACAGGCCAGCGAGTAAGCCTAAGCCAACCAGACGAGCGGGAACCGATTCGAGGGAGTTGGCGTGAACTGTGGCAGCCGACCCGGCGTGGCCGGTGTTGAGCGCCTGAAGCATCAGGCCAAACTCGGCCCCTCTAACCTCACCTAGCACCAGGCGATCGGGGCGCATACGCAGTGCCTCTCGAAAGAGTCTCTCTGCCCCAACTTCTCCCCTGCCTTCGATGTTGGCTTGGCGAGCAATCAGTGACACAAAGTTCGGCTTCTCGAACTCAAGCTCGGGGACGTCCTCGATAGCGATCACCCGTTCAGTTACGTCCGAAAGCAATGAACGCAGCAAGGTTGTTTTGCCGACGCCAGTTGCGCCGCTGATCAGTAAGTTCTTCTTCTGCTCAACCAGGCTTCGCAGCTCTTCTGGGACCGCTACCACCCGGTTCGAGTGCTTCCGAATAGAGATTTGAGGATGCTTTGCTACCCCGGAAGCCAGCACGGCATGGACTCTCATTCCCTCGAGAGCCACATCGGCGAAAGGATTGGCAAGGTCTAGGTGCCGGCCACCCCGCTCGCAAAGTTCAACGGCTAGTTTCGCTATTTCGGAGTCGCTGGCGGCCGGCTCGACGGGTTGCCAGGTGCCTGAAACGAGCGCGAAACCGTGAACGCCATTGAAGACCAAATCGGTAATGTCGTCACGGTGTAGCAGGCTGTCTAGTTGCATGCGCCAAGGATGGCAAAACTGACGCCCCCAAGGCTGAGCATCAAACAAAATTGTGGAAAAACCCGGTTAAAAGAGTGCCGGCAGACTCTGGGGGAGAGTCTGCCGGCAGGCGGTACCTATTGGGGGAATCGGTACCGCAGGTTGGCACGAAGCCAACAGTTAAATTGTAAGCGCTCTTGGATAACGATTATTCCTTTTCAACAAATTCACAGAAAGATTTGTGGCAGGATAACGACTTAGGTTTCAAGAAGAAGGACAACGATGTCTGAACCAATCGAAAATCTCACCCACGAGACACGTAGTTTTGCCCCGTCGGCAGAGTTCGCCGCCGCAGCGCAGGCTCAGCCGGAAATTTACGAAAGAGCCAAAGCCGACCGTCTCGGCTTCTGGGCAGCCGAAGCCAAGAAGCTGCACTGGCACAAGCCATTCACCAAGACACTCGACTGGAGCGATGCTCCGTTCGCCAAGTGGTTCGACGACGGCGAGTTGAACGTTGCTTACAACTGCCTAGACCGACACGTCCTTGCCGGAAACGGCGATCGCATCGCGCTTTACTTCGAGGGCGAGCCAGGCGACTCAAAGACTTACACCTACGCCGAACTGACCGCAGAGGTCAAGAAAGCGGCGAATGTCTTGCTAGGCCTTG
This sequence comes from Actinomycetota bacterium, assembly GCA_041158585.1. Taxonomy (GTDB): domain Bacteria; phylum Actinomycetota; class Actinomycetes; order Actinomycetales; family Microbacteriaceae; genus Rhodoluna. Next base: position 12,541 of record JBEBBA010000067.1, on the reverse strand, counting down.
GCGTAGGCAAGGGCGACCGAGTCGCCATCTACCTGCCGATGATCCCCGAGGCTGTAATTTCGATGCTGGCGGTCGCGCGCATCGGCGCGGTTCACTCGGTGATCTTCGGTGGATTCTCTGCCGATTCGCTAGCGACACGCATCCAAGACGCATCGGCAAAGCTCGTGATCACGGCCGATGGCGGTTACCGCAAGGGCAAAGCCAGCGCATTGAAGCCGGCTGTGGACGAAGCTCTGAAAGACAACAACTGCCCAACCATTACAAACGTCTTGGTTGTTAAGCGCACTGGCGGCGACGTCGAGTGGCACGACCGCGACATCTGGTGGTCGGAGGCAATGGCGACGGCCAACCCAGAGCACGAGGCTGAGGCCTTCGCAGCCGAAACCCCACTTTTCATCCTTTACACCTCCGGCACCACCGGTAAGCCAAAGGGAATCCTGCACACCTCGGGCGGTTACCTGACTCAGGCCAGCTTCACTCACCGCAACGTCTTCGACCTGCGCCCCGAGACCGACATCTACTGGTGCACCGCCGACGTCGGCTGGATTACCGGTCACTCGTACGTCGCGTACGGCCCGCTGGCAAATGGCGCGAGCCAGGTCATCTACGAGGGCACCCCCGACGCGCCGCACCCTGGTCGCTGGTGGGAAGTCATCGAGAAGTACAAGGTCAGCATTCTTTACACCGCACCTACCGCGATTCGTTCGTTCATGAAGCTCGGGCGTGAGATCCCAGACAAGTTCGATCTATCGTCGCTGCGCGTTCTAGGTTCGGTTGGTGAGCCAATCAACCCAGAAGCGTGGATGTGGTACCGCGAGGTTATCGGTGGCAACAAGGCCCCTATCGTGGACACTTGGTGGCAGACGGAGACTGGCGCGATCATGATTTCGCCACTTCCGGGCATTACACACGCAAAGCCAGGCTCGGCACAGGTTCCGCTGCCAGGAATCGTCGCCAAGGTTGTAGGCGAAGATGGTGTTGAGCTAGGTAACGAGCAGGGTGGTTACCTAACCATCGCAGAACCGTGGCCTTCGATGCTTCGCGGTATCTGGGGCGACCCAGAGCGCTTCAAGGAAACCTATTGGGAGCGCTTTGGCACCCAGTACTTCGCCGGTGACGGCGCGAAGAAGGACCAAGACGGCGACATCTGGCTACTCGGACGCGTTGACGATGTGATGAACGTCTCCGGTCACCGCCTTTCGACCGCAGAGATCGAGTCGGCTCTCGTGTCACACCCTTGGGTGGCCGAGGCTGCAGTTGTTGGTGCGAAGGATGAAACCACCGGCCAGGCAGTCGTTGCGTTCGTGATTCTTCGCCTAGACCAGGTTGAGGCAGCGGGCTCCGACAGCGACGTCAGCAAGGTTCTGCGCGAACACGTTGCCAAAGAGATCGGCCCGATCGCGAAGCCGCGTCAGATCATGGTTGTTGCCGAGTTGCCGAAGACTCGCTCTGGCAAGATCATGCGCAGACTACTCCGCGACGTAGCTGAAGACCGCCCGATTGGAGATGTCACCACCCTGGCAGACACCACGGTGATGAACATCATCAGCGGCAAAATTGCTGCCGGCGCGAACGACTAGTTACTCGAATTCGACAATAAGTTCGAGCTCGACTGGGGAATCCAGCGGCAAGACAGGCACGCCTACAGCACTGCGCGCGTGAGCACCTTTCTCGCCGAAAACTTCGCCGAGAAACTCGGACGCACCGTTGATGACGCCCGGCTGGCCAGAAAACTCCGGTACCGAGGCAACGAACCCGACTATTTTGACCACACGGGTGACACGGTCGAGGTCGCCGATCGCTAACTTGACGGCGGCGAGCGCGTTCAATACGGCCGTGCGGGCATAGTCTTTTGCATTCTCTGGGCTAACGGTCGCGCCAACCTTGCCGGTTTCTGGCAGTTGACCGGCACTGAAAGGCAGCTGGCCGCTCGTGAAAACCAGGTTTCCGGTCACGACAGACGGCACATAGGAGGCAACTGGCTTCGCTACCTCGGGAAGCGGGTGTCCGAGCTCGATTAGGCGTGCTTCAATCTGCGACATTAGGCAAGTTCCCGCTTGAAAATCGCGAGCAAGCCGCCCTGAGCGTTAGTGGCAACCGAGACTAGCTCCCAGCCGTCCACTCCCCAACTGTTCAAAATCATGGCTTCTTTGTGCAAAAGCAAAGGCACTGTGGCGTACTCCCACTTGGTCATTTTCAGCATCCTCTCAGAGATAGCAGGTAACCTAGAGTCTATGTCTGGTCAGAGAAACAAGGGCGCTAGCTCTCTATCGAAGATCCTCAAATTCACCGGTCTGAACGCGATCGTTGGTGTTCTTGGGGTTGCCTTGCTGGCGCCGATTGCAATCGTTGGAGCCGTAGCCACCGGAGTCGGTGTCTCGGTTTTCGAAAACCTCCCCCCATACATTCGCCCGGTTAACGCCTCGCAGGCTTCGACCCTCTACGCGCTAGACGCGAACGGGAAGCCGGTTGAGGTTGCTCGCTTTTATGAGGAAAACCGCATTTCGATTCCTTTTGACCAAATCAGCAAGACCTTCGTCGAAGCAACTGTGGCAACCGAAGACCCGAATTTCTGGGAGCACAACGGCGTTGACTTCATCTCGCTGATTCGCGCAACCCTGACAAACATCGCAACCGGTGGTGGTGGCCCAGGTGGATCGACCATCACAATGCAATACGTTAAGAACTCGCTGATTCAAGCCGCGACAATCGCCGGTGACGACGCGGCAATCGAGGCCGCCCGCTCGCGCGCACCGGACCGCAAGGTTCGCGAGATTCGCTACGCAATGGCTCTTGAAGAGACCGTAAATAAAGAAGACATCTTTGCTGGCTACGCAAACCTCTCCTTCTTCGGTCACCAGATCAACGGAATCGAAGCTGCCTCGCAGTTTTACTACGGCAAGAGCGCGATCGACCTAAACCTCCCCGAGAGCGCAATGCTCGCTGCTATGTTGAAGGCCCCTGAGGATTACCGCCCAGACTCAGACGAGAACAAGGCGCGTGCCAAGGGCCGCCGCGACTACGTGATTCAGAACATGGTCGAGCAGGGCTTCATCGATCAGGCAACCGCTAACGAGGCAAAGGCAACTCCGGTTGACGTCGAAGTCCACAAGGTGCCAACCGGCTGCGAAGCTAACCAGCAAACCGCGTTCTTCTGCGACTACGTCATTTGGACAATTCGTAACAGCGAAGAGTTCGGCCCAACCCCGGCCGACCGTGAACTGATGTTGAAGACCGGCGGTCTCGACATCTACACCACCATGAACATTGAGCTTCAGGCCACGGCCGACGCGGCGACCAAGAAGTGGGTGCCAATCGCAGATCCGAGCGGAATCGGTTCGGCAAGCGTTTCGGTTGAGGCTGGTACCGGCCGAGTCCTAGCTATGGCTCAGAACCGCACCTTCGACCAAACTCAGTCGGGCAAAAAGGGTCACACCTCGGTGAACTACTCGACTGACAAGGCCTACGGAGGTTCCTCGGGTTTCCAGGTCGGTTCGACCTACAAGGTCTTCACCCTCGCCGAGTGGCTGAGCCGCGGATTCAAGTTGAACGACCACGTTGACGGACGCGTCAAAGAGTGGAACGCGAGCGACTTCACCGCGCGCTGCGGCAGCCTCGTGGGCACCTGGGCACCTCGCAACATCGTCAAGGAGCCAGAGGACGTCAGCGTAATCACCGCAACCGCGATCTCGGAGAACACAGCTTTCGCCGACATGGCATCGCAACTGGACCTCTGCGACATCCGCGACACCGCGATGCGCTTTGGCGTGAAGCGTGCCGATGGCGCCGAACTTACTTTCGTTCCGTCCTCGGTTATTGGTGTAAACGAGATTTCGCCGCTGTCGATGGCAGGTGCCATGGCAGCGATCGCCAATAAAGGTGTTTACTGCGAGCCTCTAGCGATCGACAAGGTACAGGTTCGCTCAACCAAGCAACTACTGAATGTTCCTCAGCCAACCTGCTCGGCAGCCGTTACGCCAGAGGTTGCAGCCGGTATGACTTACGCGATGCAGCGAGTAATTTCGGGCGGTACCGGTGGTGCCTCGTCAACCGGCGATGGCACTCCCCTAGCTGGTAAAACTGGAACCACAGACTCAGGTGTTCACACCTGGATGACCGGTTTCTCATCAGCAGTTGGCACAGCTACCTGGGTGGGCAACGTCTCGGGAAACACTTCGCTAAGCCGAATTCTGCTCAACAAAAAGGCCGGAAATACCGTTCGTCACGACATTTGGCGAACCATCATGAAGACGGCCAACAAACTTTACGCAACCACGGCGTTCACTCCGCCGCCGCAGGAAATGATCGACGCAACCATGGTTACCGTACCTAGCATCACCGGTCAGCTACCGAGTGCCGGCGAACAGCAGATCCAGGTTGCCGACCTCAACAGTGCGATCCAGATTCAGACTGTTCTCTCGGGCGTCCCTGCCGGCCAGGTTGCCTACACTCGTCCGGCAGCTGGACAGGTTGTCCCGCGCGGAACACAGGTCAAGATCTACGTCTCCAAGGGTGGCAAGGCTCGCATCCCTTCGGCGGGTGTTGTCGGGCAAACTCCTGCGAATGCACGTGCGACACTCTTGGCTCTCGGCTTTGCTGCCGTGAGCGAACCGCAGAGTTCACAAACTCAGTACTTCCAGAAGTCGGCGACCATACCTAAGGGCAACGTTGTCGGCACCTTCCCGAAGGTTGGCACTCTAGCGCCAAGCAGCGGAGCTATCCTGCTGATAATCAGCTCGGGCCCGTAGTGTTCTGGCTTTACCTAGTTTTGGGTTTTGGCCTCGCCGTTTTTCTGTGGGCTTCGCTCGTCGAACGCAACCTTTTCGCCATTCGACGCGATTCTGTAGCGGTGCTACCCAAAGGCGCTGAGCCCATAACCGTGCTCCACATCAGCGACCTGCATCTAGCGCCGTGGCAAAAACGCAAGCAGCGCTTCTTGAAAAAGCTGGCAAACCTAAACCCAGACCTAATCGTCAACACCGGCGACAACCTCGGTCATGCCAAAGCGGTGCCAGCTGCGCTCGACGCTCTCGACAACCTAATTCAAGTGCCAGGGGTGTTCGTCAACGGATCTAACGATTACTACGAACCGGGCGTGCGAAACCCTTTCAACTACCTTTTCAAGCCTTCAACGCCGATGCCCGGCAAGCCATTGAAGACGCAGGTGTTAGTCGAAGGGTTTGAGCGCGGCTGGCTAAATCTAAACAACCGCTCTGGCGAACTAACGATCAACGGAACCAAACTTGGTTTTGTCGGCCTGGACGACCCTCACGACCAACTAGCCGACTACGACTCAATCAAGCCACCGAAGGGTGTCGATGTTTTAGTAGGCGTCGCGCACGCTCCATACCTGCGCGTCATCGATGCCTTCGAGTCTTGCGACATCGCCTTCGCCGGGCACACTCACGGCGGTCAGGTGTGCCTCCCTGGTGGTCGCGCGATAGTTACGAACTGCGATCTACCCGCTAAGCACGCGCGAGGCTTGAGTGGCTGGGCAACGCCTAAGGGCAACCTGTTTTTGAATGTTTGCGCAGGGCTTGGAACGTCGATTTACGCTCCGGTTCGACTATTTTGCCGGCCCGAAGTCCGGCTGCTGACGCTGCTGCCGAAGAACTAGCTGTCTAGCGCCCAGGCCATCGGGCCTAGAACGATGTAGTTTCCTTCTTCGTTTTCGCAGCGAGCGGCGGTGTCAACTACGTAGCAAGTGATGCCGGCAAGAGATACTCGCTCACCCGAGTTAAGCGTGGCTGCAGAGTCTGGGTCGGCGTATGCCCCACCCGAGCAAACAAAGTCAGAAACCTTGCCGGTCTCCGGTTTGGTTGCGAAAAGCTGAAGCTGGTAACCGTAACTGAACTCGCAGTCGCTTGGCACCGGGATCGGGGTGTACTTGGCGTCCGCTTCACTCTGCTCGCAAAGAACGTTTGCACGATCAACGTTGATTGAGCACCAGGTTGGGCCATCGCCAACTCGGAAGGTGTAGTCACCGAAGTCGGCGGCAAAAGTCTCTGGGTCAACATCGATTACATCGACCGGCGGAGCCGTCGGAATTAGGGTTGGTTCGATGGTTGGTAGCGGGTCATCGGTCGGTGTCGGTGTCGGATTTGAAGTTGCAGCGCAACCCGCAAGAGTGAGTGCTACACCAGCGCACAAAATGGTTCTAAATAGTCTCGACACAAGTCAAAGATAAAGCCGCGACACAGCGCAAACCCGCAAGTTTGCTAGTGTTTTGCCGAATTAAAACTCGGCAGCAACCAACTCTGCGATTTCGTAGGTGTTCAGAGCAGCGCCCTTGCGCAGGTTGTCACCGACGACGAACAGCTCGATGCTGTTCGGGAAGTCGAGCGACTGGCGGATGCGACCAACAAAAGTTGGGTCTTGGCCGGCAACCAGGCTCGGGGTCGGGTACACACCGTTTGCAGGGTCGTCCATCACACGAATGGTCGGCTGGGCCTCCAAAACCTCGCGGACTTCGTCCGGGGTCAGCGGGTTGGCGAAGGTCGCGTGAACGGTTAGCGAGTGAGCGACCTGTACTGGCACGCGAACACAGGAAGCCGCAACCTTGAGGTCTGCGATTCCTAGGATCTTGCGAGACTCGTCGCGAACCTTCATCTCTTCGCTCGAGTGTCCGCCAGCCTTTAGCGAGCCTGCGAAAGGAATCACGTTCAGCGCGATTGGCCAAGCCCATGGTGAGTTCTCGATTGAGACACCTGCGGCTTCAAGTGCGGCTACAACGTCCTCGCTCGCCTGGCCAAGCTGAGTGTTCGCACCAACTACTGCGAGTTCATCGGCTAGGCGATCGATTCCGGCAGCGCCGGCACCCGAAACAGCCTGGTACGAAGAAACCACAAGCTCCTTCAGGGTCCACTTGTCGTGCAATGCGCCCATCGCTGCCATCATGGTCAACGTGGTGCAGTTCGGGTTGGAGATGATCCCGAGTGGGCGGTTCTTCGCCTCGCTAGGGTTCACCTCGGGCACAACCAGCGGAACCTGAGGGTTCATGCGGAAAGCTCCCGAGTTGTCAACGGCTACGGCACCGCGCTCGGCCGCGATAGGTGCCCAGACCTCCGAAACCTCGTCTGGCACATCGAACATCGCGATGTCGATGCCGTCGAAAGCCTCAGGCGACATTGCAACTACGGTCAGCTCTTCACCGTGAACGGCGATCTTCTTTCCCGCCGAACGCGGGCTGGCAATCAATCGAATCTCGCCCCAAATGTTTGGGCGGTTGTTGATGATGTTGATCATCACAGTACCGACGGCGCCGGTAGCACCGACAAGTGCGAGGTTTGGTTTGCGGCTCATGGTTTCTCCTAGCGTCCGGTACCGGCGTAAACGATTGCCTCGACATCGCCGTCAAGACCAAAAGCAGTGTGGACTGCGCGTGCAGCGTCGTCAACCTCAGATAGCGAGGTGACCACCGAAATGCGGATTTCTGAAGTCGAAATCATCTCGATGTTGATTCCCGCCTTGGCGAGAGCAGCAAACAGTGTTGCCGAAACACCCGAGTGGGTGCGCATGCCGGCACCGACAACCGAAAGCTTGCCGATCTCGTCGTCAACCTCAAGTTCGCGGTAGCCGAGTTCACTCTTGGCGGCTTCAAGAGCGGCAACAACCTTGGCGCGGTCGCCCTTTGGCAAAGTGAACGAGATGTCCGAAACCTTGTCTTCGATGTCAACACCGGTAGGGGTGTTCTGAACGATCATGTCGATGTTCGCGCCAGCATCGGCTACAGCGGTGAAGATAGCAGCGGCCTTGCCAGGAAGGTCTGGAATACCGATGACGGTAATCTTCGACTGGCTCTTGTCGGTGGCTACACCCGAAACGACTGACTCTTCCATGTTTTCTCCTAGCTTGCCCGAATAAACCTTGGTGCCTGGGTCCGTGCTGAACGTCGATCGAACACGCAGGTCAACATTGTGACGTCTGGCAAATTCGACGGCACGGATGTGCAAAATCTTGGCCCCAGCAGCAGCCAGTTCAAGCATCGACTCAACGTCGATGAAATCCAACTTCTTAGCCGAAGGAATTTGGCGGGGGTCTGCGGTGTAAACGCCATCGACGTCCGAGTAAATCTCGCAAACATCTGCGTTCAGAGCGGCAGCCAGCGCAACCGCAGTAGTGTCAGAACCACCGCGACCAAGCGTTGTGATGTCGCGAGTCTCACGGTTGAATCCTTGGAAGCCGGCAACAATCGCAATGTCGCCCGAGTCGAGTGCCTCTTGAATGCGATCTGGGGTCACCTCTGCGATACGGGCGTTTCCGTGGACTTCGTCAGTGATGATGCCTGCTTGCGAACCCGTGAAGGAGCGGGAGGATGCGCCGGCGGCATTGATGGCAAGAGCCAAAAGAGCCATCGAGATTCGCTCGCCCGAGGTCAAGAGCATGTCCAACTCGCGAGGTGCTGGGTTTTCGGTGACCTGGTTGGCTAGGTCGAGAAGTTCGTCTGTGGTGTCACCCATCGCCGAGACAACGACTACAACCTGATTGCCGGCTTTTTGGGTTTCGATTACGCGATTGGCTACGTGCTTAATCTTTGCGGCATCGCCTACAGACGATCCGCCGTATTTCTGCACGATTAGAGCCAAAGTTACACTCCCGGTAGGAAGACAAAGGGTGGGGGTTTCGACGCTGAACCTTAAGTCTAGCCGACTAGGTAACGGTTCGTCTGCCCTCAAAGGCTCGGCCGAGTGTGACTTCGTCGGCGTATTCGAGATCCCCGCCGACCGGAAGACCCGATGCGAGGCGAGAGACGGTGATTCCCATCGGCGAAAGCATGCGCGTCAGGTACGTAGCTGTTGCCTCGCCCTCGAGGTTTGGGTCGGTGGCGATGATGACCTCTTGGATCTCGGCGTTACCAAGTCGAGTGATTAGCTCTTTGATGCGCAACTGGTCGGGGCCAACACCTTCGATCGGGCTAATCGCCCCACCGAGCACGTGGTAGAGGCCCTTGAATTCACGTGTGCGTTCGATTGCCTGAACATCTTTGGACTCTTCGACGACGCAGATAACGTTCTGAGCACGGCGAACATCGCGGCAAATGTTGCAGCGGTCTTCCTCGGAGACGTTCCCGCAGACATCGCAGAATCGCACTCGGTCTTTCACTTCAAGAAGCACCTGTGCCAAGCGCTTTGCGTGGTCGTCCTCGGTTTGCAGCAGGTAAAAGGCAATGCGCTGAGCCGACTTCGGGCCAACGCCAGGCAGGCGGCCAAGTTCGTCAATTAGTTCCTGAATAACGCCTTCGTACATCAGTTTTCGTCCAATGGCTTGGCGTCGAGAATTTCACGCAGAAGCGAAGCGCCGTAGCGTCCGTCGTCCTCCGGCTCGGGAGCTACCTCCGGTGCGACTTCAGGCTCCGACTCAACAACCTCAGGCTCTGCAACGACCTCGATCACCTTTGTTTCAGGAGCCGGAGTCTCAGCGGGCGCCGGAGCCGCGGCACCTGGCTGAATGTAAGGCTTGAACTTAACGTTTACGCCGAACTCTTCGAAGATGGCCGAGCGCAAGATGTCTGGCGCACCTTCGGCAGCCTTGAACTTCTCGAGGTCGTACTGCGAGGGGAATCGAACGGTCAAAACTTCGCCGTCAAAATCTATGACGTCGAGACCGAAGGCTACGAGCCAAGCAGCCATCGACTTGGTTTCAACCTTCTTCAAGATTTCTGGCCAAGCTGCTTTCATCTGAACGAGGGTCACGGCGCCGACCACAACCGGAGCAGCCTCAACTGCTGGAGCCGGTGCTGCAGCCGCCGGTTTGGCTTCGGCAACCTGAGGAGCGGCGGTGGCAGCAGGAGCAGGCGAACCAACTGGCGAAGCACCCTCACCAATACCGATTCGTCGTTCCAAACGCTCGATGCGAGCGAGCGAACCGATTTCAGAACTGTTTGCCCCCGGCACGAGCACCTTGGCAACCATAAGTTCGAGGTGAAGCTTCGGGCTAGTAGCCCCAGACATCGCGCTAAGCGAAGAGTTCACCTCGGCCGCCGCGTGAGTCAGCTCAGCAGAACCAAACTTGTTTGCCTGGGAGCGCATTTTGTCGATCATGTCGTCGGTTGCACCGCGCAAAACGCTCTTGGCCTCAGCCCCGACGGATGCAACCAAAATAAGGTCACGCAGACGTTCCAAAAGATCCTCGACGAACTGGCGTGGGTCCTGGCCCGACTGAATCACTTTGTCCACTGCACCAAAAGCCGCCGATGAGTCCCGAATCGCGAGCGCATCTACCGCGTCGTCGAGCAAAGACTCAGGCGTGTAGCCGAGCAATGCAACAGCGCGGTCGTACTCAACGCGTCCGTCGGAGCCAGCGATCAACTGGTCAAGGAGAGAAAGTGAGTCTCGAACAGAACCGCCCCCAGAGCGAACTACCAACGGCATTACACCGGGGGCAATCTCAACCTTCTCCGAGGCGCAAACCTCTTCTAGGTAGTCGAGCATCTGAGCCGGAGGCACCAAACGGAACGGGTAGTGGTGGGTTCGCGAACGAATGGTCGCGATTACCTTCTCTGGTTCGGTGGTCGCGAAGATGAACTTCACGTGGGCTGGTGGTTCTTCAACGATTTTTAGAAGTGCGTTGAAGCCCTGTGGCGTAACCATGTGGGCCTCATCGAGGATGAAAATCTTGTAGCGGTCGCGGGCGGGCGCGTAGACAGCACGCTCGCGCAATTCACGGGCATCATCGACACCGTTGTGTGAAGCCGCGTCAATCTCGACGACGTCCATCGAACCGCCGCCATCGCGCGATAGCTCAACGCAGGATTCGCACTTGCCACAAGGCGTATCCGTTGGGCCTTCGGCGCAGTTTAGGCAGCGTGCAAGGATGCGAGCAGAGGTGGTTTTGCCGCAACCGCGTGGGCCGGAGAACAGATAAGCGTGGTTCACTCGATCCGAGCGCAATGCCGCCATCAGAGGCGCGGTCACCTGAGCCTGACCGATCAACTCGGCGAAGGTTTCTGGTCGGTAACGACGATAAAGAGCGGTAACCACGTTTAGAGCCTAGCCCCCTCCAGAGACAGTTCGGACTAATAAAAAGACTCCCCGCACACCCGCCAGAGCCCAGTTACCCTTGCTATCTTTCGATCCTGGGGGAGTTGGCCGAGGTGACGCCGCACGGGGAGTCCACTGCAATTGTAATCCCATGGCTCTATCCTTGAATGAATACTCCACAGAGCGGCATACAGAGGTAAACCATGGACGAAACCACAGCACCGACACCAGCACCAAAGGTGTCGCTAATCGCCAAGGTTAAGAACCTGAGCAAGAAGACAAAGCGCATTATTGCGGCTTCAACCGCGATCCTGCTCGGTGGCGGTGGAGCTGCCGCCTTTGCCGTTTACCAGTCCCCCGATGTCGTCGTTGGCATGGCCATTGGCTCACTGTTCAGCGAAGCCAACCCAAGCTTCGAAGTTGGGATGGACCTCAACACCGCCGGTTTCTCGGGATCCGGAATCATGCAGATTTACACCTCCGACAAAGGTTCCGCAGTGTCGCTCTATGCCGAAACCAAGGTCGCTGAACAGCCTGTCGGCGCAACCCTTAACCTCACCGCCGACAAAGCCGGCAACCTCTACCTCAACCTCGACAATTTCGACTCGCTCGCCTACTACCTGGTTAGCAACGGCTTTATGCCAGAGGCAACCATCACTGCCGCGCGTGAAGCCCTGCTCGGCACCTGGGTCAAAGTCACCAAAGAAGACCTCGACTCCGTCTCGGGCGAAAGCAACTGCATCTCAGACAAACTCGACGACCCCGAATACGCGAAAAAGGTTAGCGCCGAGCTAACCGGGCTGATTCGCTCCAACAACTTCATCGCGATCAAGAAAGAACTGCCGCAGTTCGAGGGCGACCGAGTCTTTGAGCTCGGCGGTGACGCTGCAAAGATGCGCAGCTTCCTAACCGGCTTCACCAAGTCCGCCTTCTACAAAGACGTCAACAGCTGCACCCCAACCTTCGAAATGACCGCCGAGCAAATCGACGCAATCACCCAAGAGGAACTCGACAAGGCCATGAACACCACCAAGGTGACCATCTACGCCAACGCCTTCAGCCACAAGTTCTCGAAGATGAGCATCGAGATGAAAGACACCGGCTCAGGCGAGTCTTTCAAGGTTTCGATGAAGTCGAACGGCTCCCTGCCGAACATGGTCGTTATTCCTGCAAAGACCGTCAGCATGGAAGAGATCCTCTCGACCCTCGCGAGCGCAGGCACCGAGTAACCTTCGATTACACTTATCTAGGTTGTTCGCCCAAAAGGCAAACACCGCCAGGAGAATTCGCCTAGTGGCCTATGGCGCGCGCTTGGAAAGCGCGTTGAGTGAAAGCTCTCGGGGGTTCGAATCCCCCATTCTCCGCAGTGAAAAGGCCCCAGATTGCTCTGGGGCTTTTTTTTAGTTGGTAAGCGCTCTATTGATCAACTTCACCAGAGACTTGGCATCTTCACAGCCGACGACAAGCCGGTCCCATTTGTGGTCGCTGAGTTGAATGACGACGACTTCTTGATTTCTACTCCAGAGTGAAAGAGTTCTATCGCCCGATTTCCTGAATGTTCC
>JBEBBA010000066.1:0-9816 GCA_041158585.1 Actinomycetota bacterium | reverse complement strand
AAGGAGAAACAAACATGGCACGTGCAGTAGGTATTGACCTCGGCACCACCAACAGCGCGGTTAGCGTGCTGGAAGGTGGCGAGCCCACCGTTATCGCTAACGCAGAGGGCTTTCGCACCACCCCTTCGGTGGTTGCATTCACAAAAGACGGAGAGGTGCTAGTCGGCGAGACCGCCAAGCGCCAGGCCGTCACCAACGTTGACCGAACCACCGCGTCGGTCAAGCGTCACATGGGTACTAACTGGACCTTCGACGTTGACGGAAAGAAGTACACCCCACAAGAGATCTCGGCTCGTATTCTTGGCAAGCTCAAGCGCGACGCAGAGACCTACCTCGGCGAGAGCGTGACCGACGCGGTAATCACCGTTCCGGCATACTTCAACGACGCCGAACGTCAGGCGACAAAGGACGCCGGTGAGATCGCAGGACTCAACGTCCTCCGCATCATCAACGAGCCGACCGCAGCCGCTCTGGCTTACGGCCTCGACAAGGGTAAAGAAGACGAGCTAATCCTCGTGTTCGACCTCGGTGGCGGAACCTTCGACGTTTCGCTACTCGAAGTGGGCAAGGACGACGACTTCTCGACCATCACCGTTCGCGCAACCTCGGGCGACAACCGCCTCGGTGGCGACGACTGGGACCAGCGAATCGTTGACCACCTAGTCAAGAAGTTCAAGGAGACCTCGGGCGTTGACGTGTCGAAAGACAAGATCGCACTACAGCGTCTGAAGGAAGCTGCAGAGCAGGCGAAGAAGGAACTCTCGCAGTCGATGACCGCGAACGTTCAGCTACCTTACCTCTCGCTCACCGAGAACGGCCCAGCCAACCTCGACGAGACCATTACCCGCGCCCAGTTCGAGCAGCTAACCGCTGACCTACTCGAGCGCACCAAGAAGCCGTTCAACGACGTCATCAAGGAAGCCGGAGTCAAGGTGGGCGACATCGCACACGTTGTTCTCGTCGGTGGTTCGACCCGTATGCCAGCCGTAACCGAGCTCGTCAAGAGCCTGACCGGTGGCAAGGAGCCGAACAAGGGCGTAAACCCAGACGAGGTCGTTGCAGTGGGCGCAAGCCTTCAGGCCGGCGTTCTAAAGGGTGAGCGTAAAGACGTCATGCTCGTGGACGTTACCCCGCTTTCGCTGGGTATCGAAACCAAGGGTGGAATCATGACCAAGTTGATTGATCGCAACACCGCGATCCCAACCAAGCGTTCTGAGACCTTCACCACGGCAGAAGACAACCAGCCACAGGTAACCATCGCGGTCTTCCAAGGTGAGCGTGAGTTCACCCGCGACAACAAGTCGCTCGGAAACTTCGACCTCGGCGGTATCGCACCGGCACCGCGCGGCGTCCCTCAGATCGAAGTGACCTTCGACATCGACGCCAACGGTATCGTGCACGTATCGGCGAAGGACAAAGGCACCGGCAAGGAAGCCTCGGTCACAATCACCGGTGGTGGCTCGCTACCTAAGGAAGACATCGAGCGCATGGTTCGTGAGGCAGAGGAACACGCTGCCGAAGACAAGAAGCGTCGCGAGGAGCAGGAAGACCGCAACCTTGGCGAGCAGCTTGTTTACTCGACCGAGAAGCTGATCAAGGACAACGACGAGAAGCTTCCTGAGGAAGTCAAGACCGAGGTCCAGGCCGACGTTGATGCACTCAAGACCGCGCTCGCCGGAGACGACATCGACGCCGTGAAGGCAGCGATTGAGAAGCTCAACACCTCGAGCCAGAAGATGGGTGAGGCAATCTACTCTTCGCCTGAGGCTGAGGCCGAGGCTTCGGCAGACGCCGGCGAAGATGTGGTTGACGCCGAGGTCATCGAAGACGAGGACGACAAGAAGTAATGTCCGAAGAGAACATCCAAGACGAGTCTGGTCAGGGCGAAAGCCCTGACCAGCTCGACCAGGAACTCGCCGAACTTGTCGAAGAAACCGGTCCGATTACCAAAGAGGCCGAGCTTCTAGCCGACCTTCAGCGTCTTCAAGCCGAGTTCGTGAATTACAAGAATCGCGTCGAACGCGACAGAGACGTGGCGCGCAACCTGGCAATCGCCGAGGTTTTCCGTTCGCTTCTGCCAGCGCTCGACGATCTTTCGAGAGCCGAATCACACGGCGACCTCGAGGGCTCACCTTTCGCTGCTGTCGCAACCAAGTTGCGCGCAGCCGGTGAGAAGTTCGGCTTGAAGTCGTTCGCCGCCGAAGGCGACAAGTTCGACCCAGAGCTCCACAACGCTCTGGTCCAGAACCCTACCGAGGGAGTAACGGAAACCGTTATTGCCGCTGTCATCGAACCTGGCTACATGGTTGGCGAACGCCTGCTGCGCCCGGCGATGGTCGCGGTCAACATTCCGCTTGAGGGGTAGTCATGGCTAGTCAGGACTGGTTCGAAAAAGACTTCTACAAAGTCATGGGCGTATCGAAGGATGTGTCTGAGGCCGAGCTGAAGAAGAAGTATCGCAAGCTCGCTCGCGAACTTCATCCAGACCTTCACCCGGGCGACGCCAGAGCTGAGGCGCGCTTTAAAGAAGTCAACGAGGCGTTCGACGTTCTCAGCGACAAAACCAAGCGTGCCGAATACGATCAGGTTCGTGCCATGGGTTCCGGCCCGAGGTTTGCCGGTGGTGCCGGTGGCCCTCAGGGTGGATTCGGTGGCGGCGGTGCCGGCTTCGAAGACGTCTTCGCCAACTTGTTTGGCGGCGGAGGATTCGGAGGCTTTGGTGGTGGCCCGCAGCGCGGATCCGACCTCAGCACCAAGACGACTCTCGCCTTCATCGACTCGATTCACGGCACGGCTATCAAACTGAACCTCAACGGCAAAGACCTAACCGTCAACATTCCCGCTGGCGTTCAGGATGGCCAAAAGATCAAGCTGCGCGGCAAAGGTCAGCCTTCGCCAAACGGTGGGCCAGCCGGAGACCTAATCATCGACGTCCACGTAAAACCGCACCCGGTCTTTTCTCGCGACGGCAACAACATCCGCGTGACTGTCCCGGTGACGTTCCACGAGGCCGTGCTAGGGGCAACCATTCAGGTGCCGACTCTCGGTGGCGACCCGGTCAAACTCAAGGTTTCACCTGGTACACCAAATGGTCGCGTCCTGCGCGTCAAGGGTAGGGGAGTTCAGCAGGCAAGCGGCTCGGGCGACCTCCTAGCCACGGTGGAGATCGCGGTACCCGCTCATGTCTCCGACAAAGCGAAGAAGGCGCTGGATCAATTCGAAGCCTTGCTTCCGAAGGAAGACCCACGCCAAGATTTACTCAACAAAGCCGGATTGCTTTAGGAGTAGCTGATGGACGAGTTCGACGTTGACACCCCGATGTTTGCCATCGCTGTTGCCGCCGAACTCGCCTTCATGCACCCGCAAACCCTGCGCCAATACGACCGCATGGGTTTGGTTATCCCGACACGCACCGGCGGCCAATCGCGTCGTTACACGATGCGCAACGTTGCCCAACTTCGCGAGATAGCTCGACTCAGCAACGAAGGCGTGAGCCTCGAAGGAATCCGTCGCATTCTCGAACTCGAAAACCAGAACGCCGACTTACAAAAAAGAGTGCGCGACCTCGAGCAGGCACTCGCCAACGAACTCATGAACCGCCCCGGGGCACGCGTGTTCGCGGCGGGCGATTCGGGCATCGAAACCCTAGCACCGGGTCAACGCCCGAGCCGACACACGTCAGTGGTGGTTTGGCGCCGGCGATAATTGGTTCAGCAGTAGGGCATAAGTAGTAAAAAACGAACCCTAACTGCCCAAAATTCGCGCACAGGGCTAAACTTTTGGGCATGTCTAAAAACACAAACGAACGTTCTTACGGCCAGGGTGCACAGGGTGAGCCAACCGCTCCAAAGGCACAAAAGGTAAGTCTCTGGACCCGTTTCCGCTACTCCTTCGACAACTCGATCGCCCGCGGTGGCGCGTTCGTTGCGTGGATGTTTGCGGCCATGATCGTGTTCTCGATCCTTCTGGTCTTTATTAAGTACGCGCTCTACGCGTTCCCGATTTTGCTAGCGGCCGACACCGCGCCACTCGGGTCTTTGAACTTCAACACCTTCTGGGGTTCGTTCGCGAAGCTATTCGGTAAGGGCGGCGAGCCAACCTGGGCAGACCGAATCATCGAGGTGCTCTACTGGATGGTCACCATCACAGTTACCGCTAGCGTCACCGGTTACATCGTCGGCGTCATCGGTCGTGCATTCGAGAAGCTCCGCAAGGGTAAGAGCCCGGTTATCGCCAGCAACCACACCCTGATCCTCGGTTGGTCGAACCGCGTGTTCCCAATCCTTAAGGAACTCGCAATCGCGAATTCGAACGTTCGCAACGCGACTGTCGTTGTCTTCTCGAATCAGACCCGCGACTTCATGCAGGACGAGATCGAAGCTCGCGCAGAGGGCCTGGGCAAGCTAAAGGTAGTCACCCGTACCGGTGACCCGACCAACCCGATCGACCTCAAGAGAGTCAACCTCTCGAACGCCAAGTCGGTAATCATCTTGGACGCCGACGAAACCGGTGACGCCACCGTTGTGTCCACCGTCCTAGCCGTCAAGGCAGTCAACGCCAACCCGAACCTGCGAATCATCGCAGAGCTCGACGACGCCAACACCGCAGAGGCTCTCGAGACCGCAACCGACGGCCAGGTTATTTCGGTTCGTTCGCACGACGTCATCGCTCGGGTAACCGCGCAGGCTTCGCGTCAGCCGGGTCTGGCCGCTGTGACCCTCGACCTCCTCGACTTCGACGGTGACGAAATCTACTTCCAGAATGTTCCGGCGCTCGCGGGAAAGACATACCGCGATGCACTGCTTTCGTTCAACACCGCATCGGTGATCGGTTTGGTTAGCGATAAGGGTGTTGTTTCGGTTAACCCGAAGCACACCACCAAACTGACCGCTGGCAGCAAGGTGATCGCCATCGCCCAGGATGACGACAAGGTCATCTACTCGGGTGTTTCGACTCAGAAGGCACCAAAGGACTACAAGGCTGGAGCGCCAATCAAGCGCAAGGCAGAGCACCTGCTATTCATTGGTTGGTCTTCGATGGGTCGTTCGGTTCTGACCGAACTAGCCGCTTTCCTTCCTAAGGGTTCGACCGTCCACATTGTTGCCCAGAACCGTTATGTTGACGCTGCCGAACTGGCTAGCCTCAACTTCGGCACCGGCATCAAGGTCACTCACGCTGCTGTATCGGGCGATATCGACGACCTAATCGCCGCTGCATCCGCCAAGAAGTATGACGAAGTTATCGTCCTCGGCTACCGCAACGCGATCAGCGAGGCCGAAGCAGATGCGCAGACCATGTTGACCATGCTTCAGATGAACCAACTGTTTGAGGCCGAGGGCAACGGTGTTGAACCAACCCGTCTGGTTGCCGAGATCCTCGACTCGCGCAAGGCTGAGCTCGCTCGCGTTGCAGCGGTCGATGACCTGGTCGTCAGCGACAACCTAGCCGCGCTGCTCATCTCGCAGGTGAGCGAAAACCCAGCGCTCGCACCGGTATTCGAAGACCTCTTCGACGCGCAGGGCGCAGCACTCAACGTCAAGCCGATCGAGCACTACGTTCCGGTTGGCAAGTCGGTTGCCTACGCCGAGCTCGTAGCCATTGCAGCCGCTCACGGTGAGTCTGCTATCGGCTACCGAGTCGCCGCAGGCGCGTCCGATGACGCCGCAACTGGTGTTCGCCTCAACCCTGCAAAGAACGAAGAGTTCAAGCCAGCCAAGGGCGATGGACTAATCGTCATTGGAACCGTTGAGTAAAGAAGAACTAACCCTGACTGCGGCCAGCATCCGAGAGGAGTTGGCCGCAGTTTCTTCTGCCGAGGACGCCCGGTTCCTTGCTGGGTACTTCAAGACCGGTCCCGGCGGCTATGGCGAAGGCGACATCTTTATTGGTGTTCGCGTCCCCGTTTCACGTTCGATCTCGAAGCGGTACCGCTCGCTACCGTTGGAGGAAATCGACGAGTTACTTGAATCACCGATTCACGAGCACAGGCTTTGCGCTCTACATATTTTGGTGATGCAGTTCGAAAAGGCCAAGACCAAGCGCCACCGTGAGGAACTCTTCGACTTTTACATGGACGCCGCGCTCCGGGGCAGGATCAATAACTGGGACCTAGTCGATACCTCAGCGCCGACACTGGGCAAGTGGCTCGTCGAACACCCGCGAAAAACCCTGATTCTCAATCTGGCTAGAAGCCCGAAACTCTGGGAGCGACGCATCGCAATTATGTTTACCTTCGCCCACATCCGAGCGTGGGAATTTGGAGTCCCACAGCACATTGCCATGATTCTCCTGAGCGACAAACACGACCTAATCCATAAGGCCGTGGGTTGGATGCTCCGCGAGATTGGGAACCGAGATGGCAAGGTTTTGCGGGATTTCTTAGACCTCCACCACACCAAGATGCCGAGAACGATGTTGCGTTACGCGATTGAGAAGTTCGACCCTGCCGAACGCGCCTATTGGCTGGGCAAATAGGGGCAAAACGCGAATTTGTGTATTCAGGGGATTTCCCCTGAACAACGGTTTAGATGTCGGTTGCTCTCGGTAACTTTGAAGGGTAATCGCGCGGTGTAGCTACGCGCGCGATCCCAATAAAAACAAGAAAAGGAACCCCTTTGTCTATTTCAAAGAAGTTTGCGGCTATCGTTTCGGCCGCTGCTGTGGTTGCATCCGGCGTTTTCGTCGCTGCACCGGCTCAGGCTGAGACCACTCAGGCTGCTCTAACTCGTCTTGCCGGATCAATTGTTGAGCGCAAGATTGACCCAGTCACCAAGGAAGTCAAGTTCCGCGCTGGCGACAACATCCAGCTCAGCTGGGGAGGCAGCTTCAAGCTGAGCGCTCTTGAGGCCAACATCCAGGCCGGCGACAAGCTAGTTGTAGACCCAGGAGTGAACGTTGTTACCGGAAGCGCTCCGACGGGCACTCGCAACTACGTCAACATCAACTACTACATCGGCCAGACCTCTGGTAACTCGAGCACTCTAGAGACCACCTTCTCCGGTGCTCCAACTTCGATTTACGCAAACATCAACTACAACGGAGTCGCGGCTAGCGACGTCACCTTGACCCTGAACCCAACCTTCACGGTTGATGGCTACACCTTTGTGGCTGATGACTTCAACAACTCGAACGTGAACGCTTCGACCGGCTACTTTATGCCTGGTTCGCGTAACAACGCCCCTGTTGTTGGTCGCGAAATCGACGATCGCATCATCTTTGACGTCGCAGGCGCCTGCGTTGACCTAACCGGTATCGTCGAGGGTGATGTCCTCGAGGCAACCTACGACCTCAGCGACGGCACCGGCCCGATTACCAACAGTGGCTTCGCAAGTTGGGCTGTTCGTAATGACCAGGGCATGAGTCAGGGTGGTTTCGGTGAGGGCCTTACTTACACCGTCCCTGTAATCCAGGCAGGCTACAAGCTGTCATTGGGTGGCAGCGTTTACGTTGAGCCAGTTGTAGAGGGTAAAACCTACAGCTTCAACGGCGTCAAGGTAGTCAAGCAGGGAAGCACCACCAACTTGCTCACCCACTGCAAGGAGACCAAGGCAACTGGTGTTCTAACTGTGACCGGTAGCACCGTTACCGGCACCCTGACCACCACCGCTGATTCTTCGGGCATGATGGGTGGCTTCGACAGCTACGCTTGCATGCTTTACGCAGCTACCGACACCAACTTCGCCACTGTTGTGAAGAGCGGTTCGGCTTCGCGCTTCGGCATGAACGGTCCGGTTGCCAACCCAACCTGCAACATTGCCAACGTTGCAGCCGGTACCTACAAGCTAGGTATTCGCGGTTACTCATACAACGGTGTTGGTAGCGAGAAGATCCTGGACGGCACCGTTACTGTTGCCGGTTCGGTCACTCCTCCGGCAAAGAAGGCTCCAAAGCTTCCAACCGTTGCAACCAAGGTGAAGGCAGGCAAGTTCCTGACCATCGCACTACACGCAACCAAGGGAACCGCAAAGACCGCCGCTAACGCAGACGGTCTAGTAACCAAGGTTGCTCTAACCGCTGCTTCGAAGGGCTACTGCTCGCTGACCCCAGTGATCAAGTCCAAGAAGATCACCGGCTACACCGTCAAGGGTCTAAAGGTTCACGCTGCAAAGTGTGCCGTCACCCTGACCGTAACCGGCAACGCCAGCTTCAACTCGGTAACCAAGACCATCAAGGTTGCAGTTACCAAGTAGTTCAAAGCATTAGAAATGCCCCTCGGGAAACCGAGGGGCATTTCATTTTTGGTTAATTGATATTGACTACGACTGGCACGTGGTCGCTTGGGCCTTCGCCCTTTCGTTCGTCGCGAACGATTTCGGCGCTCTCGACCCTCTCGGCAAACTCTTCTGAGCCGAGAATAAAGTCGATTCGCATCCCTTCGTTTCTCGGGAAGCGCAGTTGTTGGTAGTCCCAGTAGGTGTAGCCGGTAGGGATTCGCTCGCGCACTACATCGCGCAGGCCGATCTGCTCGAAGGCCTCAAACGCCTGACGCTCGGGGGCCGATACGTGAGTGGCGCCGGCGAAGTCGTCGATGTTCCACACGTCGGTGTCTAGCGGGGCGATGTTGAAGTCGCCCATAAGTGCGAGGGCTTGGTCTGGGTCGTACTCGAGCCACTGCGCTGTGTTTGCTGCCAAGCGGTCCAGCCACTCTAGTTTGTAGGTGTAGTGCGGGTCGTCTAGGGTGCGGCCATTCGGTACGTAGAGGCTCCAGAGCCGAACGCCGTCGAATGTTGCCCCGAGCGCGCGGGCTTCGAGGACATCTTTGAACTCGGGCATGTCGGTGAAGCCGATTTCGACGTCTTCGGCCTCGATTTTGCTGGCAAAGGCTACGCCGTTCCACTGGTTGAGCCCGTGCATCGTTACTTTGTAGCCGATTGACTCGAACGCTTCGTAGGGGAATTGGTCGGGCTTGCACTTGATCTCCTGCATCGCAAGCACGTCGAGGTCGGCGCGCTGCAGGTAGTCGGTGACTCTGCCTACGCGAGTCCTGATCGAGTTAACGTTCCAAGTTGCAATCTTCATCTGTTCAAGGTTATCGGCACGGCTCGCTTAAACTTGAGCCATGACTTTCACTTCTGCAGCCAAGCCGCGCCTGGTCGAACTAATCAAGGAGCTTGCCGTTGTTCACGGCAAGGTGACCCTTTCGAGTGGCATTGAGGCCGACTACTACGTTGACCTTCGTCGCGCGACTCTGCACCACGAGGCTGCCCCGCTGATTGGGCAGGTCATGCTCGATCTTCTAGACGACGCCGGAGTTACCGACTTTGTCGCAATCGGCGGTCTCACTATGGGTGCAGACCCGGTTGCTACAGCAGTGCTTCACCAGTCCGCCGCTCGCGGACGCGCTATCGACGCGTTCGTGGTTCGCAAGGCTCCCAAGGGCCACGGCATGGGTCGTCAGGTAGAAGGCCCGGACGTCGCCGGCAAGAAGGTCGTAGTCGTCGAAGACACCTCAACCACCGGCGGATCGCCTCTCACCGCTGCCGAAGCACTCGAGCGCGCGGGCGCGATTATCGTCGCCGTTGCCACGGTTGTTGACCGAGACACCGGTGCCCAGAAGGTCATTGAGGACGCCGGTTACCGCTACCTCACCGCGGTGACCCTGGATGACCTCGGCCTTCGCTAAATGCGCAACTTCCTTCTCTCGCAGGTAGCGAACTTTTCGGCAAGCATTGCCGGTTCGATTACCTTCATCGCGCTACCGTGGTTGGCTTTTGAAATCTCGAAGTCATCAGCACTCTCGGCGATGACGCTCGCCTTCACTTCGATCCCCGTAATTTTGCTTTCGCCTTTCATGGGCTCGCTTATCGACCGGTTTGG
>JBEBBA010000065.1:0-20152 GCA_041158585.1 Actinomycetota bacterium | reverse complement strand
GAGGGTCTCCTGCGCGGCAACAACAGGCGAGCTACACTCGTAGAACTTAACCGTCGCCGCAGGTGCAGGAGCGCCGTCCCATACAGCTGACGTGTAGGCAATACGCTGCCCAACCTCGATTTCGCCGGACGCGCTTGGGGCATCCACTAGCGAAACCTCCGGAGGAGTCACGATTGTCGGAGGCTCCAAAACTTTGGCGCTAGAAATCGTTGACTGGTAGGAGGTTCCAGCCTCATTTGTGTACGCGATCTGGCCGACGATGTACTTCCCGACCTGTGCGTGGGTCAAGAGAATGTTTTGAGTTGCCGACTTGAACAAGGTGCAACCCGGTGCGACAGTTGGGTCGGTTGAAGCGGTAGCGACGACATTGTCGCAGGCAAACCAGCGACCAGATGGCGTCATTGGTTGTGTACCCAACCAGCTTCCTGTCGAGACGCTGAGGCTGCTTCCGACATCGGCAAAACCAGAGAGCGCAGGACGCGGGTTCGCTGCAGCCGTGTTGATGTATGGCTTCGCGACAATCCTCTTGCTTGTCGCGCTGAACAATGTGACCGAGCTCGTCTTGTTCGCGGTGACCCAAGGGGTGTTTGTTGCCGTGACACCGACGAGCAGGTACTGCGTTCCGGCCCATCGATCTGCCGGAATCGTTATGCCCTCGCTCGGGGCTTCGGAGGCGTTGATGAACTTGGTACAGTTCGTTGGCAAAGTAGCGGGGGCGGTGAGTTGTGGGCTACCGCAGGTGTACCACTCGACTACTACCGCTGGATTTGGTGAACCCTTCCAGTCAGAAACCAGACCGCCATTGAGGGTCAATCGGTCGCCAACCACGTTCGCCGAACCGAGGGTCGGAGCGTTTATGTTTGTGGCTTCTTGCGTGACAGCAAGCGAAGTATTAGTCCAAACCGAGAACGCACCGGTCGCATTCACAGCGGTGATACGTACGCCGATGAACGCCCCAAGCTCCGCCTCGGTGGCCGTAAAGGTGGAACTCGTCGTTGGTTTACCTGCGGTGTTGGCTAGGTCGGAGCAACCAGATGGAAGACCAACAGTCGTATAGCTCAGCTGGTTTGTAGCGCACTTAAACCACTGGTAGCTGAAGGTTCCAACCTTGGAACCGCGCCATGTATAGGCCGTTTCACCCAGAAGGTAAGGCACCCAAACGCCGACCTTTGCCGTTGAGGCGTAGCCGACGACCATGTCTTTATCGACACTTGGAGCAACGAAGCCAGGATCATTGCTGCGCAAAGCAGGGGCTTCGAGCAGTTGGCCGGTTGTGGCCGTGACGCGTTCGCGAACCTTACGCCAGGTGGTGTCCACCTTTTGGTCCACGCGTTCGTAGAGCGCGATGTATTGCCCCGAAAGTTCCGACGCGGCTGTGATGCTCAGCGGCTGCGGTTGGGCAGGGTCGGTTTCTACGATCGTCCCAACGAACTCACAGTCAAGCGGAATGTACGAGTAAGTAACTGGGAGTGCAGTCGGGCAGGCAAGCCACTTGTGCGAGACCTTGAGTTCAGAGTTGCTCGACCATTCTCCAGTAGTCCAGGCAACAGATGTGGGGACAACGAGGCTGGCCGCAGAGATGCTGGCCGGCTTCGTGTTGATGATCCCCTTGTCGATGATTGCGCCGTAAGACTTTGAATACGAGGTAGCCGATCCAGCGAGGTTGGTCGCGGTGACCGAACCCATCAAGTACTTCCTCGAGTCAGCCAAGTCGATTGTCGCCGTGTAGCTCTGCGAGGTTTGCCCGGCAATTTGCACACAGCCGCTCGGCAGAGTGGATCCGGCAGGTAGGTTCGGAGCGTCACAGGCAAACCACTTGTAGGTCAAAACTGGGGCTGGAGCCGCAACCCACTTGTCATCCTCAATCACGAAAACTTCGCCAACAGCCGCGTTGCCGGACTTCGAATAGACACTTGGCAGCACCGACGCGATTGGCGCTTGAGCAGTCGCTTCATTTGCCCCAACTGAAACCCAGTAAACCGTTGGTTCGGAGGTGCCCGATGTTCCGCTCACAGTCGCGGTGATGAACTTTCCGTCGTCGCTGCCAGCCGGTGACTGAACGTACGTTGATGCGGTTTCACCACTGATCAGCGAGCAGTTCGTGGATGGTTGAGCAGTCGTTGAGGTGTTAGCAATCGCGGCCTTGCAGCTGTACCACTGGTATGTGATGACCGGTGTCGGGTTACCCGTCCAAACTCCAGGGTCCAGCGTCAGTGTCTTGCCACGTTGGCGATCGCCCGTGATTGAAGGTGACACGATTGCAACCGGAACTTGAAGCACGGAGAGCGTCGAGTTGGACCACTGACGCAGAGTGTCGGCCGCGTTAGAACCAATAGCCTCGATGCTGAGGAACTTTCCGCTGTCCTCTGCTGTAACCGTGTAAGAACTGTTGATCGCGCCGTCAATAGCAACGCAACCAGCCGGCAGGGAGGTGATCGGCGTTGGACCGGTGGCGATTTGCGTGTCGCATCGGTACCACTGGTAAGTCTTGACCGGTTGTGGGTCTGCCCACAACGCGGTGCTCACTGTCCAGACACTGCCAACCTTGGGGTTGGATCCGCTGACCACACCCGGCGAGGAGATCACGGGTTTAGCAAGCGAAACCGGCGGTTGCGCAGCTGGGAGGCTCGACTGCGAGTAGGCGTTGATGGTTGTTGTGACACCATCGACCACGTTGGACTTGGTGACCATAAAAATCAACATCTTGCCAAGGTGAGTGTTGGAGACCGAGAAGGTGTTCTTCGTTGCTCCCTGAATCTTGGTACAGGCCGCCGGGGGCAGAACTCCAGAGCCAGACGAAGCTGGAATCCGAACAGGTGTTGCGGGCGTCGCGACCGTGCAGCTGTACCAGGAATACACAGTTGTTGGCGCAGGGAAGCCTCGCCAAGTTCCCTCGTCGCCACCAATTTCTTCACCAATTCTGGCCGAGCCAACCAGAGTTGGCGTCGTCATCAGACGCACCTTCTCGGTCACAATCGGTGTCGAGGCAGAGTACCTGGTTGAGACACCCCAAATGTTTTCACCGGTTATGGCGGCGACCAGCGAGCTGCTCGGGTCTTCATCAGCCAGGCGGTAGGTGTTCGAAGTTGCACCGTCGATTACAGAGCACTTTGGATCCAATTCGAACGCACTGGCGGCGACTAGAACAGAACAGCGGTACCACTGATAGCTGAGCGCAGGTCTCGGGTCACCCGCCCAGGTTCCATCGTTCACCGAGAGAACCGCGCCGGCGGCTGGTGGGTAGGCAATCGAACCGGTGATGATTTGAGCCGAGGTGCTAACCGGTCCGGTGGTCACCTTCGCACTTGCTAGAGAGAAATTGCTAGCGAGGCCGAACGGGTTGGTTGCAGTTACACGCACCATAATCGAGCGACCCTCGAGGTTCGACGGGATCGTGTAGGTGGCCGCAGCGGCACCAGGAATCACGGTGCAAGAACTTGCTACTTCAATCTCGCCGCAAGATAGCCACTGGAACGTGCGAGTCGGTTCTGGGAAAGCCGTCCAGGTGTCGTTCTTTGCAGTTACCGTTGCCTGCACGAAAGCGACTCCCGACACAGTCGGTGCGAGATCCGCAACCGGCGACATGTTTACAACGGTGGTGCTGGCGGACCAGTGAGTTACCGTCGCGTGAACGTTGGTAGCGAAAACCTTGACCGCGATGAATCGCCCTCGGTCGGAAGCCACGGGGTCGTAGATGACACCAGCACCTCGATCGGTAACAGACTTGCAGTCCTTTTCAGCAGCAGGCTCATCGGCGCTGGCAACAATTGCTGACGCACAGCTGAACCACTGAAGTTCTAAGGTTGGTGTCGGCCTTCCCTGCCAGGTTCCACCCGAGCTAGACAAGGTGCTCTGCAATGCAACTGGCAACCCCGCCGTGCCATTCGAGATCAGAACAGTTGGAGCCACCAAGTTAACAGGGGCGGACTTGATCTCCTCGGAAGTTAGCGAGAACACCACAGCGGTGCCGGCGATGTTAGTGGCTGTCACCTGTGCCATCAGGTATTGACCCACCTGACCAATGAGCGGTTTGTACGTCGCCGAGGTTGCGCCAGCAATAGCCTCACAGTCTGCAGGCTTTTGCGCTGGAGCAACAGTCTGTTCACTACTGCAAAGTAGCCATTGGTAAGCGAAAGCAGGGTCTGGGACACCAATCCAGGTTCCCGCCGACGCAGACTCGACTGTGCCGACGAATGCGGTTCCGGAGAGCAGCGGCAGAACCATGTTTTCTGGAGCCGAGTTCACCTTGGAGGTTGAAGCGCTGTAAACAGTAGAACCACCCTGCGAATTCGTTCCGGTAACCGAAACCAGAACAAATCGGCCGGCATCTTCGCGGATCGGCGCATACGTCATGTTCACTGCGTCACCGACGCGAATACAGCCGGCGGTTAGGTCGAGCTCAAAACTCGAGGTCTTGATTTCGGTGTCACAGCTGTACCACTGGTAGGTGTAAGAAGCCTCGGTCAGTGCCGGGTCACCAGACCAGGTGCCGTGGTTTGCAGTCAGCTCGCCGCCGACTTTTGGCAGTCCAATCGGGTTTGCATCGATTGTTGGTGGCACTACGTTGATTGCGCCAGTCGTCACGGCCACCGGGGATGCTGCCCAAACGGTTAGAGAGCCGGCGTCGTTCGAAGACGTGGTGGCCGATGTAACGAACTTGCCCTTCATAGCTAACGTCAACTTCAAGGTAGAGGTTGTCGCAGTCAGCTTCGAGCAGTTGGCAGGTTGGCTGGTTGTCGGTGCGGCAATCGCAGCGTCGCACTGCCACCAAGCCTGAGTTTCCTTAGTAGCTGGGGTTCCGGTGAAGGTTCCTAGGGTTCCGGTCAGTACCCCATCAACGTATCGGTAGCCGCTTACAACAGGGTCGGTAACCAACTGAGGAGGCATGGTTACCGTCTTGGCCGATGTGACCGAGAAGGCAAAGTCAGAGCCGGCTTTATTTGAACCGGTGATCCGGACGCCGAGATACTGCCCAACCAATTCGTAGTCAACAGCGATTTCTTTGGTAATCAAGAGCTCTCGGCCTGTAGCCCCAATAATGTTTCTGCAGTCTGCGCTCAGCGACTTATCAGCCAGCGTCTTTGCAGTCCGACAAACGAACCATTGGTAGGCGAAAGTTGGCGCAGGAGTGGCCGTCCAAGAACCATCGACGGCTGCGATTTTGTAACCCACACGAGGCGCACCGGCAATCGAACCTTCACCGGTCGGCAGGGTGACGTTCATTCCACTGACATAGACGGGGACGTTGGCGATAATCTCGCTGGCAGCCGAGAACTTGGTTACGTTGATCGTGAAGTTCTTTGCGGTTACACCGGCCACCATGAACTTGCCAACTTGCGCAGCGGTGAGCGTGAATGTTGATGACGTCGCCCCAGCCACCACCGGGCAGTCTGTCGAGGAGATTGTGTCGCTCACCGGAACTGTCTTGGAGCAGGCGTACCACTTGTAATCGAAGTTCACGTTCGAGCTTGGGATCCAGGTGCCCGAGTCGCTAGAAAGAACTCCCCCAACAACCGTGCTACCAGTGACCACCGGAGCAACTGTGTTTCGTGGCGGAAGCAAGATACCCACAGTTGTTTTTGAGAACGAGGAAACCTGTCCGGCAATGTTCTTGGCCGTAACCAAGACACTGACAAATCGATTCACATGCTCGTCAGTCGGGCTGTAGGTGCTGGAAGTTGCACCTGCAATCACTAGGCAGTCGCTCGGCGGGCTCGCGTAGCTGGCAAAGGTTCGGTTCTCACAGCTGTACCACTGGTACGAGAGCGTTGCCGCCGGTTTCGCAGTCACGGTGAATGCGTTGATTGCCAGCGTTCCGGTCACATAAGCCTGACCCGCAACCTGCGCCTCTTGCTCGAAAACCGGTGGAGTGATGATTTTCGCGGATGAAACTGTGAACAGCGATGCCGAACCAGCCTCATTCGTAAGTGTCACCTTGGCAACTAGGTAATTGTCAACGTCCAAGTTTTGAATCGTGTAGGTGCTGATGCTCGCGTTCTGGATAGGCACGCAACTCGCAGGCAAAGTTGCCGAAACCGCTACGACGGCCGATGGGCAGCGGTACCAGAGGTAGCTCTCGGTGGCTACGGGGAAGGCGTTTTGCGAGACAGCATTTACTCGAATCAGCTGGCCGACACTGATGAAGTCGTTCAGGGTTGGCTCTACAGCAAAGGCCGGCGGCTGCTGCGTTTTCTGAGTACTACCCGACCAGATCGTGGTGCTACCAAGGAGGTTGGTAGCCGTGATTCGAACTCGCAGAGCAAAGGTTTTGTCCTCTAGAGCCGGGGTGTAAGTTGCGGCCGTTGCACCTGGAATGTCTTCGCAAGGCACTGGCTCCGAACTTGAAGCAGTTGATACATCCTCGCAACGCACCCACTGTAGTTGAACGGTTGGCTTAGGTGAGCCAGCCCAGTTATTAGTCGGGGCGTTCTGAACTGTGCCGATTCGAGGTGACGTAACCCCCGCGAGGCTCGAGCTCGGAAGACCAACGACGTTGGTCAGTTTGGGCACACCTTGAATCATGACCGTCGAGGCGGTGTAGCGAGTTACCGCACCTGATGAATTGGTGAGCGTGACAGCTCCTAGGACAAAACGATCGAGATCCGCGACATCTAGCGTGTACTGCCTTGCCGTTGCGCCAGCGATCGAAGTACAGGTGTTTGGCAAGGTTGAAGGGGCAGCAGATACGGCGACGGTGCATCGGAACCAGCTGTGCGAAACCTCAGGCTGCGGGAACCCGCGGAATGCCGGAACAGTGGCCGAAACCACATCGCCAACAAGTGCGGCCTCGCCAATGGATGCCTCACCTTGGAAGCTAGGTAACTCGTTGACCACCGAAGTGGTTGGTGAATGAATCACGACGGTAGCAATTGCGTTCGTTGCAATCGTACGAACGGATAGGAACTTGCCGACCTGAGCCGTTGTCGGCGTGAATGAAGCCGATGTGGCACCAGAAATCGCCTGACATTGGGCGTCTAGAGTCGAGCTCGCTTCGAGAATGACTGCGGGACAGGCAAACCACTGGAACGTCCTAGCAACAGCCGGGGAACCAGTCCAAACGGTTGTCGGCATAGTGATCGCAACCTCGGAACGTACCGGTGTCGAGCTCGGGGCAGGCATCGAACCCACCAGTGCAGGCGCACCCTGAATCTTGAGCGTGCTAACCGTAACCTTCGTGACGCTTCCCAGCGATGAAGTTAGGGTTACGGAACCCGAAACAAACTTGTCTAGGTCGCTCGCCGTCAACCGGTACTTAGCGCTTGTGGCACCGGCGATTTTGGGGCAAGTTGTCGAGTTCTGAACAGCCGCGATGGCTGTGTCACATCGGTACCAGGCGTAGGTGGCCGCAGGAACCGGGCTTCCTCGAGTAAACAACTCGTCGAAAGTGAGCTCATCACCCGAAAGTCTGCCGCCAACCAAAACAGGATCAACCAAGAAGTTTGGTGCTTCTTGAACAATCGCTCCCGTAGGCGAGTAACGGTAGATCGAGCTGAGCGAGTTTGCTCCAACGACTCGAACCATCATGTAACGATCGACTTCTTGAACCGTCGGGACAAAGCTAGTCCCCGTTGCGCCGTCAACCTCAACGCAACTGGCCGAGAGTTGATCAGATGCCTCAAGTTCTTCGGCGCAGCTGTACCACCGGATGCTCTTGGTTGGAGTCGGCGAACCAATCCAGGTGCTGCTCGGCGCATTAATCGCGACACCAACCCGCGGCGAGACACCAGTTACACCAGGTGCGGAAATCGAGCCTAGAAGCTGAGGTTCGCCCCGAATCACGGTGCTCGTGGCGGTAAAAACAGAAACGGAGCCAACGGTGTTGGTGCTCGTTACTAGAGCGCCGATGAATCGGTCTAGGTCTGAATTGTTTGGCGTGTAACTCGCGCCGATTTGACCGACTAGCGCAACGCATCCCGCGTTGGCAGGAACGGTGGGCGTATTAGCTAGCACCTGACTCTTGCACTGGTACCAGGCAATAGTGCGGGTTGGAACAGGTACACCATTCGCTGAGGTTTCAGAAACCGAGATTGGAGTGCCGTTGAGAGCTTCACTGGTTAGAACGGGAGCGCCGATAAAGTTCGGCTTCTCACGCACCGAGGTTGAAGTACCGCTCCAAACCACAACGGTTCCGAGCGAGTTGGAAGCGGTGATTCGCACACGTAGGTAACTGCCAGCCTCCTCATGAGTCGGGGTGAAAGTCGCGGCTGTCGCTCCTGCGATCGCCTGGCACCCGCTCGGTTGGGAATCGCTCGTTGGGCCCACGGTTTCGCACAAAAGCCATTGATAACCAAAGCTAGGTGCCGGGGCTCCGCGCCAAAGGCCGGCTGGCGCATTGAATGCAGTTCCAACAAGTGGGTCTGGGGTTGGAGTCAGGGCCGCTGACTCAAGCAAAGGAGCCGAAACCACGAAATCCGACGTAGTTGCGCTAAACCTAACGGTGCTGCCAACATCGTTACTCAAAGTGACTGCCACCGAAAGGTAGAGGCCTTCGACAATTCGTGAAAGCGCGAGTTCGGCGTCTGCCGCGCCGCTAATCGCAGAACAGTTGGCAGACTTTGCTGAAGTGGCAGGCATGGCCGTAGAGCACGAATACCACTGGTAGGTGACCGCTTTCTCAAGCGAACTTTCGCCAGTGCCATTGATTGCCGTTAGGGTTTCACCGATCTCCGCGAGTCCAAGCACAACCGGTTCGCTCTCGAACACGGGCCTCGAAACCACTTCAAGAGTCGAGGCGCTGAAAACCGAATCGGTGCCGGCGGTGTTGGTAGCCCGCTCCTCAACCATGATGAACTTCTCAAAAAGGTCCTGAGTAATCGTAAGTGAGGTCGCGGTTGCGCCAGCAATTGCCTCGCAGTCTTCAGGTTTTTCCTCGCCGGCGGCCAGATCTTCGGTTTCGCAGGAGTACCACTGGTAGGTTCTCGTAGGCGCTGGCGAACCCGACCAAGTTCCTGCGACGGCGGTCACCTTGCTACCGACAATCGGAGAAGTTTTAGCGACCGAAACAGATTTCGAGTTAGTTGGGTCATCGAGAACCTTGACGGAACCCGCACTAAATGTCGTCACCACCGTGGTGGCCAGCGGAGTCGAACCACTCAACCGCACCATGAGGTACTTGCCATTTTGGGCTGCCGTCGGGGTGAAGGTTTCCTTTGTAGCGCCAGCAATAATCTTGCAAAGTTTGTTGAGTGTCGCCGAACCAGCAACCTTGGTCGTACACACGTACCACTGGTACTTGAAAATCGGAGGGCCGTCCCAGGTTCCAGGGTTTGGTTTTACCGGAATGCCCACGACAGCCGGGTACGAACCCGTGCCGGCAGCAACTGTCGCACCCTTGTAGTACTTCACAGTTGTGTAAACAACCCCCGTGGATGCTGTCCAAACACGCGACGAAACACCATCGAGAGTTGCTGTAACGGCTGAAACTAGGCGAAATCCTGTGTCTTTCGCGGTGACGACATAACTGGAGCTAACCGCACCCGGGATCTCAACACAGTTTGCAGGCGCGGCATCTGTAGCAGAGACGGCATCGGTGCAGCGTAGCCACGCATAAGAGTATGTGTAAGCGGCTGGGGTAGCGGGCCAAGAGCCTCTGACCACAGTGATTTTGGAGTTCAGTGCGGGAGTGCGGCTGGCTGCGAACCTGACGGTTTTATTCGGACCAGTCGGAGAGACCGTAAGCGTTGGCGCTGGAGAAACCGCAGCAGCCGTAGCCAGCCCAAAACTCTCTGGCCCTTCTCCAACAGCCATCGAATAGACGATGTGTTTGCCAACCTCAGCGTCGGTTAGGACAAGCTCGGAACTAGATTCACCAGCAATCGATTCACAGCCCGAAACCTCTGCGGTGAACTGACTCGGCAGGGTCTCACAAGCAAACCAGCGGTAACGAGGCTCATCGCCACTGCCCAGAACGACCGCGGGACTCGAAACCTTAACGGTGTTTCCTACAAGCGGTTTCTGCAGGTTAGCGGCTGTGTTGGTAACGAACGCTGAAGAGGTCTTGGCAACGGGCGAAGGGTGATGGGAATTAACAGCGGAAGATGAGAGCGTGGCCGCCAACCCTAGGGAGGCGAAAAGGCCGAAAGTTAAAGCAAAAAACCGTCTAAGGGGCTTCACGTGGCCAAACCCCCCTTCAGTCAACGGTGAACTTCAATTCTAAACGCTCTTGTCGGCGTGTCGAAACGGAAATTTTCCGATTCACAAGGTATTGAAGCCCTGTAAATACCTACTCTTCGCGGGCGACGACCCCCGCGTCACTGGCCTGCAAAACCTCAAACTTACGAATGTCGCTCATCAGATCACCAACGGCGTTTCGAAGGGCCCGCTCCGAATCGAATCCAGCAGCTTTGGCAATCGTCACGATTGTCAGCAAAAGAGTGCCCAATTGCTCTTCGGATTCGATGTCCAGGGGCGCTTGTTCTTCGGGAATCAACCCGAGCTTGGTGCCTTTTCCGATCACCTTGCTGGCGAGAGCCAGAGCCGGAAGATGCTTTGGAATGCCATCGAGGACGGACTCGCGCTCGGGTTTTTCGCGCTTTTTGTGGTCATCCCAGTTGAGCATCACGTCAGCGCCCGTTTCGGCCTTGAACTCTTCACGCTCGGCTGCATCACCGAAAACATGAGGGTGACGCGAAGTCATCTTTTGGTTCATCTGCAGCGCAACATCTTGAATGTCAAAGCGTTCCCCCAGCGAACCAGAGGCAGCTAAGTCGCTGTGAAAGATGACCTGATACAACACATCGCCGAGTTCTTCACGAACGGCGGCGGCATCACCAGACTCAATCGCATCGATCAACTCGTAGGTTTCTTCGAGCAGGTACTGAACCAGTGACTCGTGGGTTTGCTCGGCATCCCAGGGGCAACCGCCTGGTGCGCGCAGTTTTTGGGCTGTTGCGATGAGTTCGTCGAGGTTAGTCATTTGCTTCTTTCCTTGTGAATACCTGGGCGAGCAGCACCCATGCCCATTGAATCATTTCTTTGTCTCGCAGGCTCTCCCCCGCCGCGTCTTTCGGCAGCGGAACAGTCAGCAGTTTGGCACTCTGCAGATACTTGAGCCCCGGGTACTGGTGACTCAGTCGAACCTGCTCGTTCTCAACAAGTTCAACCGGCGAGATTCGCGCATGAGTGCCGAGCATCATCGCGTCCTTCACGCCGAGGCGGTTGGCTTGCTGCCTAAGCTCGGTGACGTCAATCAGGTTGATCACACTCTGTGGCGCGGGACCGTAGCGGTCTTCAAGCTCTTCGAGAATCACGTCCAGATCAGCTCTTGAGTTACTAGCGTTCGATGCCGCCGAGAGTTTGTGGTACGCCTCGAGTCGCAGGCGTTCGGAGTCAACGTAAGTCGATGGAATGTGAGCGTCAACGGGCAACTCCAGCTTCAGTTCGGCCGGGGACGCCTGTTTCTCACCCTTGAAATCAGCAACCGCTTCACCAATCATGCGAAGGTAAAGGTCGAAGCCGACGCCTGCGATATGCCCGGACTGTTCGCCACCGAGCAGGTTTCCGGCACCGCGGATCTCAAGGTCTTTCAGCGCCACCTGCATTCCAGAACCGAGCTCATTATTGGTTGCGATCGTTACCAGGCGATCGTGGGCGACATCGGTTAGCGGCTTGGAGGTGTCGTAGAAGAAATACGCGTACGCGCGTTCACGGCTTCTGCCCACTCGACCGCGAATCTGGTGAAGCTGACTCAACCCGAAGCGCTCGGCTCGATCGACGATGAGCGTGTTTGCATTAGGAATGTCGATGCCGGTCTCGATGATTGTCGTGGAAACGAGCACATCGAACTTGCGCTCCCAGAAATCCACGACGACCTGTTCGAGAGCGCTTTCGGACATTTGCCCGTGAGCGACTGCGATTCGCGCCTCCGGAACCAGCTCGCGAAGTGAACTGGCTACCTTGTCGATACTCTCGACGCGATTGTGAACAAAGAAGACCTGACCTTCGCGAATCAACTCGCGGCGAATTGCGGCAGCAACCTGCTTTTCGGAGTACC
Organism: Actinomycetota bacterium; assembly: GCA_041158585.1. GTDB lineage: Bacteria > Actinomycetota > Actinomycetes > Actinomycetales > Microbacteriaceae > Rhodoluna. The sequence continues at coordinate 8,160 of JBEBBA010000065.1, read as the reverse complement.
CACCGACGTAGGTGAGAATCGGATGGCGATCCTCGGGTGGGGTGGCGAGCGTGGACATTTCTCGGATACCGGTGACCGCTAGCTCGAGGGTGCGTGGAATCGGCGTCGCGCTCATCGACAAAACATCGACGTTCATCTTGAAGTCTTTTAGCTTCTCTTTGTGCTCGACACCGAATCGCTGTTCTTCGTCGATGATCAAAAGTCCGAGGTTTTTGATTTCGATGTTGTTCATGAGGAGCCGGTGGGTGCCGATGACGAGGTCAACCGAGCCATCTTTCAGACCCTTGATGGTTTCTTTGACTTCCTTGTCACTCTGAAAGCGGCTGAGGCTGCGCACATTGACCGGGAAGCCTGCGTAGCGACTCACGAAGGTGTCGGTGTGCTGGCGCACCAGCAGTGTCGTAGGCACGAGGACTGCAACCTGCTTGCCATCCTGAATGGCCTTGAACGCAGCGCGCACCGCCACCTCGGTCTTGCCATAACCGACGTCACCCGCGAGTAGGCGATCCATCGGCACAGACGCCTCCATGTCTCGCTTTACCTCTTCGATGGTCGAGAGTTGGTCTGGTGTTTCGATGAACGGGAACGCTTCTTCCATCTCACGCTGCCAAGCGGTGTCTGGGCCGAAAGCGTAACCAATCGCATTCATGCGCGCCGAGTAAAGCTTGACCAAGTCGATGGCAATCTTCCGGACTGCCTTTCGGGCATTGCCCTTTTGACGCGCCCAGTCAGAGCCACCCATCTTGCTCAGAACCGGCGCCTCGCCGCCCACGTAGCGGGTAAGCAAATCAAGATGATCGGTTGGCACAAACAGGGTGTCGCCCGAACCGCCGCGCTTGGAAGGTGCGTATTCGATCAGCAGGTATTCACGTTCGTGCTGCTGCTTGCCGATACCGCTTCGACGTCTTACAAGTTCGACGAAGCGGCCGATGCCATGGACCTCGTGAACAACGTAGTCGCCGGACTTCAGGGTGAGCGGATCAACAGTCGCGCCGCGTTTTGCCGCTAACTTTCGTTGAGTCGGGCTCACATACGTCGAATTCTTGCCGTAGAAGTCACTCTCGGTTAGCACGATTAGGTTGCTAGCCGGCGCAGCAAAACCCTTTTTGAAACTGGCCTGCAACACTTCGGCTTTCAAGTTTTTGGCTGCCAACTGCTCTTCTAAGCGCATTGCGGTTCCGTGGCCTTCAGCAACCAGGACAACCTCTTGCCCGTGCTTGGTCTGGTCTTCAATCCACTGAGTGACGGTCATGTCGAGACCTGTGAAGTTTGGAATCTCAAGGATCCCGAGATTCACTACGCCCTCTTCGGGACTATCGAACGCACTCACCCGATACAGCGCCCGACCCCCCAGGTCGCGTTCGAAATCTTCCATGGTCTTGAATCCGCCGGCACTCAGATCGATCGGTGCGGTTGCGCCCTCGATCGCCGCATCCCAGGCAGCATGCAAGAACTCTTCGTTCGTGTCGGTCAGGCTTTGAGCGCGAGCGGCAGCCTTCTCGGGGCTAAGAATCGTAACCGCAATGTCTTCGGGAAGGTAGCTCGCCAAAGGAACAAGCGAATCACAGAGAACGGGAGCCAAGGATTCCATGCCCTCAACCGGCATGCCTTCGGCAATCTTGCTCAGCATCGTCGAAAGGTTAGGGAACTCGTGCATCATTTCGCGGGCACGAGACGCAACGCTTGGCGTGATGATCACCTCGCGCGCCGGGTAGAGAGTGACCTCGCGAACCGGCTTGTGCTCCTCGCCGAGCGGCAGCGAACGTTGATCAGTGACCGAGAATTCACGAATGTCTTCAAGTTCGTCGCCGAAGAACTCGAGACGAACGGCGTGCGGTGCAGTGGTCGGAAAGATATCGACTATGCCTCCGCGAGCGGCAAACTCGCCACGTTTGGTAACCATGTCTACTCGCTCGTAGGCCACCTCAACAAGCTTGAGCGTGAGCTCGGGCATGAAGTAGTCCTTGCCAACCTCTAACTTCAAGGCTGGGTGGTTCGCCAACCCCGCAATCACAGGCTGCAGAACCGCGCGGACGCTCGCGAGAACATAAACCGGATGGTCGCTGTGTTCGGACTTGAGTTCGCTAAGTCGTTGCAAAACTCGGACGCGCGTACCAACCGTCTCCGGAGAAGGGCTGAGGCGTTCGTGCGGAAGGGTCTCCCATGACGGAAACTCGAGAATCTCAGCGGTCGGATCCAGCGAACGAAGTGTTGCAGCGGTATCTTCGGCTTCTCGGCCGGTTGCAACGACTACCAACTGCACCTGAGAAAGCTTTTTGTCGGTGCGAAGTTGATTTAGCAGAGCCACAACGGTGGGGTGTGCGCCTTGCGGAGCAACAATGTCAACGCGGGTTTTCTTGATCGAGGCTTCTAGGGCAGCAACTGGGTATCCGTCTGCGACGCGTGCGACGAGGCGCGAAAGGGCCTTGGAATTCGCAGTTGCATCCACCCCTCAAGTCTAGGCGGAATGAAACTCCTGCTGAGCGGCCGTCAGACCTTTGGTGGCGATAGCCTCAACCGAGTCGGCTGCGATTTCTAGAGTGACTGGAAGACTCTTTTTTTCGGTGCTTGAAAAGTCCTTTAGAACAAACGCCGCGGTTTCCATCTGTCCCGGTGGGCGACCAATGCCAACTCGGACACGAATGAAGTCGTTTGTGTTTAGTGCCGAGATGATGTCGCGGAGTCCGTTGTGGCCGGCGTGGCCGCCCGAAAACTTGATTCGAACCTCGTCGGCCGGGATGTCTAGTTCGTCGTGAATGACGATCACGTTTTCAGCAGGGATGTCGTAAAACTTGGCAAGGTTGGCCACGGGGCCGCCCGAAGTATTCATGTAACTCAAGGGCTTGGCGAGAATCAGACGTACCGACCCGAGTTTTGTTTCGGCCACTGCAGCATTGGCTTTGTGGCTCTTTAGGTTTGCGTTTTGGCGCTTTGCCAAAACGTCGATGACCATTTGACCGACGTTGTGGCGGTTGCCCGCGTAGCCGGGCCCGGGGTTACCGAGCCCGACTACGAGAAAGGCTGTATTACTCAGCTGCTGCCTCGGCGGCAGGAGCGTCTTCAGACTGACCAGCTGCGGTCTCGACGACCGAAGCGATTAGCTCGTCGGCGTCTAGGTCCATGGTTACACCGGCAGGAAGCTTGATGTCCTTGGCAAGAACGTGGTGACCAGCACCCTCCTTGTTTAGAACAACCTCAACGAACTCAGGGATGTTGGTTGCTTCGGCGGCTAGCTTGACGGTCTTGTGCTCAAGGTCGAGGGTGGTGCCCGAAAGGGTCTCGCCGACAACGTGAACAGGAACCTCGACGTGAACCTTCTCGCCCTTGACGATGGTCACTAGGTCGATGTGCTCGATAACCTGGGTGATTACGTCCTTGGTTGCGCTCTTCACTAGGACGAGCTCCTGCTTGCCATCGATGGTGAGGTCGATGACGGCGTTCTTGTGGCGAAGCACAAGAGCAACCTCGTGAGCTGGCACGGTGATGTGGCGTGGCTCCGAGCCGTGACCGTAGATCACTGCTGGGGTGCGGCCGGCAGCGCGGAACTTGCGTGCTGCGCCCTTACCGAAAGATGTGCGGTTCTCTGCGACGATTTTTGCGTCTGACATTTCATTCCTTAGGTTTCGTTTATCAACTCGAGCGTCTGAACGCGAGGATTTCGCCCTAAGGCTTGCCCCGTCGATAACGGCCCCTTCTGGAGCCCTCGCCGTTGTCTAAGCCAACTCTATCGTCTGAAAAGCTTTCGGGCAACCAGAGCGAAACCCAGGATTGCTACTGAAACCAACGCTGCCGGGCCGGGCACCGCAAAACTCAAGGCCGCGCACAACACGAAACCAAGAATGGCAACCAACCGCTGCCAACCGAAACGTTTGACCTGTCGGTAGGCGGCCAAGTGACCGACCGCGTAGTAAAACAGGACACTGAAACTCGAGAACCCGATGACCCAGCTGAGGTTGCCGGCAGTGGTTAGCGCGATAGCACCGGCGGCGATGACTACCTCAGCGACCCAAGGTGCCCCCTTTGCGTTGCGTTTGGCAAAGATCTTAGGTAACTCGAGGTCCTCGCTCATTGAGGCTGCGGTGCGACTGACTCCCGCGAGTAGCGCAAGCATCGAACCGAGACTCGCGAGTGCTGCCACCGACGCGGGAACCCAAAACGGCAACCCAGAGATGCTCTGGGTTGCGACATAACCGATTGGCGCCTGTATGGTCGCGATTAGGGGTCCGAGTTTGGTCAGCAGCGCCAGCGCTAGAAGAACGTAGATCACGAGTACCAGACCGAGCGATACAACAATCGCTCTTGGAATATTGCGCCTTGGTTCGGCTACCTCATTGCCGAGGGTAGCTACGCGCGCGTAACCGGCAAAGGCGAAGAACACCACCGAGGCGCCCTGCAAGATCGCCAGCAGCGGAGGTAGCTCGGTTTCCGCCATCAGTGCAACTTGGAGCCCGAGAGTTGTCTCAATCGAGGTGAAGGATGCAACGATTACGACTGCCAAAAAGGTAAAAGTGGAAACAGCCAAAACGGTTGCCACCGCAGCGGTTCGCTGAATACCGGAGATATTGATGGCAGCCAAGACGATGATTGCCAGTGCCGAGGGCCAGATGCCCTGCTCGGGCAGGACGTATTCGGTGAACACCATGGCAATCGCTGCAATTGAACCGATTTTCCCGAAGACAAAAGCGAAACCAGAAAGGAATGATGCGCTGTCGTTCAGATAAACCCGGCTGTAGGCATAAACCCCACCGGGTCGATCAACGGCCTGAGCGAGGCGGTAAACGCTAGCCGAATTGAGTACCGCGACCACGCCGGCAACTGCGATGGCGACGAAAATTAGACCCGCTGAAATTGCGTAGGCGTCACGAAAAACCACGAAAACACCAGCGCCAAGCATCGAAGCAAGGCCGATGAAGATTGCGCCGCCTAAGCGGAGCTGGTTTTTAGGCATGGCCAGGGAAGATCTGGCTTACCGAATCGTCGTCGAAAACCGCGCTGATGGCGCGCGCGATGAGCGGAGCAATAGATAGCACCGTCAGCGTTTCGAAGCGCTTCTCTTCTGGAATCGGCAAGGTGTTGGTTACAACAACCGCGTCAACGCTTTCGCCGCTCAGGCGCTCGACTGCAGGGTCCGAGAAAATGGCGTGCGTTGCAGCCACGATTACTCGCTTCGCACCGTTTTTCTTGAGGGCTGCGGCTGCGGCAACGATTGTGCCTGCGGTGTCGATCATGTCGTCAACGAGCAGGCAGGTGCGACCTTCAACATCACCGACAACTTCTTGAGCGGTCACCTGGTTTGGTACGTCTGGGTCGCGGCGCTTGTGAACGATGGCTAGCGGGGCTCCGAGGCGGTCGGCCCAGATGTCGGCGACGCGAACGCGGCCTGAGTCCGGCGAAACCACGGTGATGTTGCCGTCATCGAAGTTGTCTTTGACGTAGTCGGCAAGCATCGGTAGAGCCCAGAGGTGGTCAACAGGTCCGTCAAAGAAGCCCTGAATCTGTGGAGTGTGGAGGTCAACCGAGATGATTCGGTTGGCACCGGCGGCCTTATAAAGGTCGGTCATTAGGCGGGCCGAAATTGGCTCGCGTCCCTTGTGCTTCTTGTCTTGACGAGCGTAAGGGAAGAAGGGTGCAACCACCGTGATGCGCTTCGCCGAAGCTCGCTTTAGCGCGTCAACCATCAGCAGTTGCTCTACTAACCAGTGGTTTACCGGTGCTGGGTGGGCCTGAATCACGAATGCGTCAACGCCACGAACCGATTCTTCGAATCGGACGAAGGTTTCTCCGGAAGCAAAGTCGTATGCGGTGGTTGGAATCAGTTCGGTGCCGAGTAGAGTCGCGATTTCGTCGGCAAGCGCCGGGTGGGCGCGTCCGCTGAGGAGGGCTAGGCGCTTGCGTCCGTTTATCGTGATCTTGCTCAACCCTGGTCCAGCTTCTCTCTACTCTTTTGCTTTTGCGGCTGCCTCGGCAGCTGCTGTTCCCGGCCGGTTGGCGATTACCCAGCCGGCAAAGTTTCTCTGCGGTGCGTGACTCAGTGCCATTTCGCCAGCTTCAACGTTCTTGCGAACCGTTGTGCCTGCGGCTGTGTACGCTCCGTCACCAATCGTAATCGGTGCGACAAAGGTGTTATGCGACCCTGTGCGAACATGTGACCCAATTGTTGTGCGGTGCTTATTCACGCCGTCGTAGTTAGCAAAAATCGTGCCGGCACCGATGTTCGATTCCTCACCGATCTCGGCGTCACCCACATAACTCAGGTGCGGCACCTTGGATCCGCGACCAATCTTGGCATTCTTGGTTTCAACAAAGGTGCCGATCTTGCCGTCTGCTCCTAGGTCGGTACCGGGTCGCAGGTAGGCGTACGGGCCAACCAAGGCTCCTTCACCAATTCTTGAGGAGCTGACGTGCGCCTTGACAACCTTTGCGCCCGCTTCAACGACGGTGTCGGTCATGTCAACCTCAGGGCCTATTGTCGCTCGGGGGCCAATCACGGTGGTGCCCTTTAGATAGGTGCCCGGCAGGATCACGGCGTCTTCACCGATCGAAACGGTGACGTCGATCCAGGTGGTGAAAGGGTCGAGGATTGTGACTCCGGCTAGCTGCCACGCCTCGCAGATACGGCGATTTAGTTCGGCGGCAACTTCGCTGAGCTGGACTCGGTCGTTGATTCCCGCGACCAACCAGTTGTCTGTAACGGCGAGCGCCTGAGCCTTCGCCCCTTCGCGAACGAGCATCGCAGCGATGTCGGTGAGGTAGCGCTCACCCTGGGAGTTGTGTGCAGAGAGCTTGGAGAGAGAGTCCTTGAGCGCTTTCGAGTCGAAGACATAGACTCCCGCGTTGACCTCAGTGATCTGCAGTTGCTCGTCTGTGGCGTCGCGGTGCTCGATGATGCCTAGGAAGGACCCGTCGTTAGAACGAATGATTCTTCCGTAGCCATCTGGGTCGTCGGCAAGTTGCGTAAGCACGGTTGCTGCGTAGCCGCCGGCCAGGTGCGCTTCTAGCAGCGAGTCGAGGGTTGGCACATCGAGGAGCGGAACATCGCCGCTCGTGACGACGACAGCGCCCTCGAAGTCTTCGGGTAGCGCTTTGAGCGCACATTCGACAGCGCGTCCGGTACCGGGTATTTCGTCCTGGTCGGCGATAGTAGCCATCGGGAAGAAAGCGTTGATGTACTCGGCCAAAGAGTCTCGTTGGTGGCGAATAACTGGAACAACGTGAGCGGCACCTAGGGCCGACGCAGTTGCGAGCGCGTGTCCGAGCAGAGGCATTCCGGCAAGCTCGTGCATAACCTTTGGTTTGGCTGAACGCATGCGAGTGCCCTCGCCCGCGGCGAGTACTACAACTGCCAACCGCTTCTCGGTCATAGAGCTCCTCCCAGCTTTGCTCCGCCCCCAGGATTCGAACCTGGACCGAACGCCTCCAAAGAGCGCCGTGCTGCCGTTACACTAGGGCGGACCGGCCGCGATTACTCCCGGCCATGTCCAAGTTTGCCAGATTAACCGAGGGCTTCGGAGGTTTCGAGCCACTCGTTTTCAAGTTGTTGGCGTTTTTCATTCATTTCGGACTGCTTTGCCATCAAAACGGTGAGCCCGTCGAAGTCGGTTTGGTCGTGAAGCGCCATCTTCTCGTGCAGGTCAGCCTCTTCGGCCGAGAGTTTCTCGAGGGCACGTTCGATTCGCGCCAGGTTCTTCTGCGCATCGCGAAGCGCGGCTCCGGTCGGCTTCTCGGGCTTTGCAACCTCCTGCGGCTTCGTGCTCAGGCTCGCACGGCGCAACTGCAGGTATTGATCCACGCCGCCGGTTAGGTGACGCAGTTTGCCATCGCCCATGAGCGCGTACTGGTTGTCTGTCACTCGCTCTAGAAGGTAGCGGTCGTGGCTAACCACAATCAAAGTTCCAGGCCACGAATCGAGCAGGTCTTCCATCGCGGCGAGGATGTCGGTGTCCAGGTCGTTGGTTGGTTCGTCGAGTATCAGCACGTTTGGCTCGCCAAAGAGTAGGCGCAAGAACTGAAGGCGGCGACGTTGACCACCCGAGAGATCACGAATAGGTGTCTGCAACTGCTCGGTCGAAAACCCGAGTTGTTCAACCAATTGGGTGATTGAAACCTCTTTTTTATCGACGATAAAGAACTTCTTTTCGCGGCCGATCAGCTCGAAGACTT
>JBEBBA010000064.1:0-13425 GCA_041158585.1 Actinomycetota bacterium | reverse complement strand
CCTTGCCAGCAACCTGGTCGGTGGTGGGAACAACTGCGGTACGAGCCACACCGAGGTCGTTTGGTGCGATGGCGACCGTTCCCGAAGCCTTCTGACCAATGGCGATTTCGAGGAGAGTCTTGCCCGCACCCGAACCGTTGGCACGTGGAACTGCTGTGCCGTTAGGAGTGGTTACCGCGTCGGCTGAACCAATGGCCTTGTATGAGGCAAGCTTCAGCGAACCGTCTGGGTTGGTGCCAAGAGCTAGCGAGATGCCGTCCATGACATCCATGGTGGTGTCGGAACCGAAGCCGACTAGCTCACCGTACTGAGTGGTAGATGCTGGATCAGCAACTGCCGGGAAAGCGCTTCCGGCAGCGATTACTGCCGCACCGCTCAAAGCGGCTGCGATTTTCGCGAAAACCTGCTTATTCAAAGTATTTCCTTCTTTAGTGACCACTTCGACTCCTCGGTTGATTCGCCCACAAGTGGTACTCATATAATCCGTTTGCTGACTTAATGACTCGCTACGCTTACGTTGCCAAAAAGTTAACAGGTTGCTAATTTGCGGAACCACCTCTGCGGCGCTTTGCGAGCCAAATAAGCGCACGACCCGTCATGAACATCGGCAAGGCCATGAACACCGAACCTAGGACCACGTTTCGGCTAACGCCAGGGGCTTCAACCCAGGTCTTGAAAGAATCGGCTCGAACCACCTGATTCGGTGTTATCGGGTCGGTTGGATCGACCGGGTCAACCGGAGTAACGGTTTCGGCCGGCGTCGGCGTCGGCGTGGGGGCTGGCGTGTCGGTTGGGCAACCGTCCTTCGCCTTTGACGATGTGATGGCATCTGCGGTCTGGGTTGCCTGCCTTACAAAGGTGCTAGGCAATGGGTAGTAACCTACCGGGAGCTGACCCTGACTTTCGCCAGATACCTGACCTGCACCAACGGCATACTTCAATAGATCCGCGTAGTCTGCGAGCGCCTCTTTGCTCTGAGTGCAGGTGTTGATTACCGCGTAAGTCAAGGTTGTCCAAGGGTAAGCCGTGCGAGTGAGGCTCTTGCCATCGTTGTAACGAGCACCGCTAAAGGTGTCCGTTGGCATGCTGTTTAAACCCTCGGTAACGGTGGATTCGTTAGCGGTAATCGCGTCACCGTTGGAATTCACCAATGACGCTACGCCGAGGCCATAACGTCTTGCCGCCGGAAGATCTGTGATGGCGAGCATAAAGCGCTGGCCAATTGCCTGAGCCCCTCCGCTGGCAAAGGCGGGTGGAAGTTTGTTGACATCCCAGATGGTCTTGCTTCTCGAGTCACCTCTGCGAGCTGCCAAAGCCGCATCCAGCATGTCCGTCGCGTAAGGGCGCATATCTAGGGTCGAGAAGCCGGGTTCAGGAGTGAGAAGATTTGGGCGGTAAGTCGAAAGGTCGGCCTTTGGGAACGATTCGATTTCGAGGTCGTTCGCTAGGTCTAGTGCTGTGTAGTAGGAGTTAATCTTCATTCCCCACTCGTCGGCTTCACCCTTCAGGAAGGCGTTCGCCTTGGTGTCGCTCTGGATCCATTTCCAAACTAGCGATGCGGAATCCGAGGAACCCAGTGAGGTCAGCAAGCCGCCAGGCTCTGCTCCCCTTTGAAAGTCTGCGAATTCTGGATTCAGAGCGATGAACTCAGGGTCCGATACAAGACTTCGAGGGTTGTTCTTGACGTGTTCCTGCGAGTTACCACCTGGGACATCAGCACGGTAAGACTGAGTAAGCAACTTGGCGATAAGTCTGGCGTTTAGCTTGAGGTCGGTAACCAGAGTTCCGTTCTGGCCGTAGAGAGGTGAGTCTGACCTGAAGTTTTTCTCTATGTTGAAGCCAACCACGACAGCTGTATTAGCAACGGGGGCATAATTGAGTTTGTTCGCACCCACCAGCTCTTTGTCCAGCGGGTTCGAAACGAATGCTAGACCAGAGGAACCAAAGGTTGAACCTACGATCTGACGACGTGCTTCACCGTCGCCGATCTGAGAGTAGCCGAAGGTAGCCGAGTCTTTACATAGGGCTGGCTGCCAGGAGGTAATGGCTGCGGCGACCAGCTCGGAACCCACCACGCGGCGTTCTGCGTTGCCAAGTGCGCAGGAAACAGTGAGGTTAGAAAACTCGAGCGGAACTTGAATTCTGTTCTCCCAGTAAGAAGCTGACAGAGGTGAGCCACCTAGACGCCCATCGAATGGGACGGTTTTTCCGTCGGCTCGGATTTCGCCGCGAGGAATGATCACAAGCCAACACTTACGAGGTCCTGTATCTGTTGCAGCACCACAACCGAGGTGAGGTGCCTCGAACGCTGTTTGAACCTCAAACACGGCTTGTCCTTGACCGTTTACTCCTGTGGACGCGGCGCTAATCTCGTTACTGCTATCGGAGGCAAAGTACTGGAAGAAGTTAAAGGTTTTCGCCGCGTTAACCGGCTCAAATGGCACACGGTAGGACTTTAGGAACGGCTGATTAACCGGTGGCGGTATCAGATAGCTGCTGGTGTAAGACTGTTTGGGGTCTTCGCCGCGCATTAGATCTCGGTTGGCGGCGAACGAACCCATTAGAGACTCGGTTGCCGTCATAGGTGTTCCCCATTGGCACTGCTCTGGTCGAGGCGCAACATCGTCGCCCCAGCACTGCATGACCTGCATGTAGTTTCTCGAGAATTCACCTGGAATAGTCGCGGCTAGGCCGCTCCAGTTGATCAGGATTCCCTGGTTGGTGAGGTTCTTAGTCTGTGACACCGAAACCTCGAGATCTTTGAACTCGTTGTAAAAGGGGCTGTTTACATTTCTGGAGCCATCGTCCCAAACCTTGGATACGGCAGAGTTTGAGTTAGCCTCTGCGGGGCCAGCAAATGAGACGAGCAGGCCCGCAAACATGGCTATTGCCAAGAGTGCGCGCCCTAATCGACTCGTTTGCATCAAGACTTTCGACCTCGCAACGTCAGGAACAACACCGGCGGAGTCACAATCACACCTAGGAATAACGCTAGGAACATGATGATCTGATTCTTTTGTAAATCTAGCGAACCAGCGTTTGGTGGTGTCACCGCTACAGCAGTTACCGACTGGCAAATACCCGTGTCTGGGTCGCAAGTCGCTGGCCCCTTAACGCCGGTGTCGATTACTCCGCCGTTGTCAACGTATCCACCGGAAGTGCCAGTTCCAGTTCCAGTTCCAGTGCCAGTTCCAGTTCCATTTCCAGTCCCCGTTCCGGTTCCGGTACCTGTACCGGTTCCTGAGCCAGTGCCACTCCCAGCACCTGGATCTGTTCCGGTGTAACCCTCTTTATCAGCCGCTGGAGGCATCGGAGCTTCCTTGGCAAGTCGGTTAGTGCCGTCTGGCGAGAAGGTCGGGTTGTTGCACTTAGCAACGTCCTTGTCTTTAGCTGAAACGCCGGGAATCTTCTTAACCTGTTCGAGGCCAGCCTTGACTAGGTTGATTGGTAGTGGCGAGTACCCGAGAACTTCGGCCTGCTGCTGACCTTCACACAGGTAGTAATAGGCAAAGTCGCCGAGAGTGGCACCTTTGGCCTTAGTGAACGAGCCAGACACCGCCGTAGGAACGATCAGGTATGAGTAGCTCGATAGCGGGTACGCGCGAGCGTCCGGGTTATTAAACACACCATCGAGAATCTGGGTTAGGTAAGTCTTTCCGGGCTTGGTGTCAATCTTCGCTCCCAGCAGTCCAACTGCAACGTTAGACGCAGTTGGCAGAACGTAGTAACCGGCCTTGTTGAGAAGCTTGACTACCGGAAAGCCGGTCTTGAGCGCATAGGAGTACTCGACGTATGTAAGGGTTCCTTCGTTTGAAGTCTGCGAAACATAACCGGAAACACCCTGGGAGTTCGGCTGCGAGACGTAGCCCTTGCCAGAAATCACCGGGAAGTTCGAGGTCACACCGCAAGGGGTGGATCTACCAGCTGCCTTGCAGTATGCGTCCCAAAGTTTAGGGTGCTGAGCGGCCATCCAGGTCGTGAACTGAGCAGTCGAACCAGAACCGTCCGAGCGTACTACAGGAACGATCTTGCGCTTCGGTAGGGAAACACCTTTATTCTCAGCGGCAATTGCTGGGTCGTCCCAGCTTGTGATGACGCCTGTGAAAATCTTCGTCAGCGTGTCGCCGGACATCTTTAGATTGGTGAATCGCTTGCCACCAATCTTTAGGTTGTACATAATGGCGGTACCACCGGCAACGAGCGGCATGTAGGCGAATGCTCTCGAAGGAAGAGTGTCTTCAACGCCTCCGTCCTTGAGACCGTAAGGAATCTCGGATGAAGCAAAGTCAACGGTTCCTGCCTTGAACTGGTTGCGACCGTCTGACGAACCTGTGCTCGCGTAGTTCACGCGGAGGCCGTACTGAACCACATTGCGACGCCACTGGTCGATAGCGTTGGCCGACCAGGACGAACCTGCACCATTGACCGGTACGTAGTCCGCTGCCGATGCAGGGGTCGAGTAGAAGACAATCGAACTACTTAGAAGGACTGCCAGAACACGAACTAGCGATTTAGCCTTCAATTTTGTCCTTCTTTCTGAGAGCTTTCTTTAGGCGCTTGGCCCAGGTGCCGAAGATGTTGTTTTCGCTGCCAAGGATGCGCGCAAGTAGGAACAAGATGAGAACGAGCAACATCAGTACCGCGGCAGTACCGAAACCGCGAGCGATCATGGTTGGCTCGGGAGACTTGACGAACTGGAAGATTGCGAGGGGCAGAGAAACCATCGGTCCTTCGGTGGCATTCAGGTTAAGGCTGGCTGTAAATCCTGAAGTCAGCAAGACCGGTGAGGTTTCACCGATTCCACGTGCCGTTGCCAGAATGATGGCGGTGGTGAGACCAGATCGGGCGGTAGGGAGGGTCACCTTCCACACTGTCTTCCAAGCTCCAGCGCCGAGACCGAGAGACGCTTCCTTAAGCGTGCCAGGAACAATTCGGAGAACCACGTCGGAAGCTCGAATCATGATCGGGAGCATCATGACCGAAATTGCCAGGGCGGCCGCGAATCCGGACTTTTGAATACCAAGCACCAGAATGGCCGTGGCGTAAATAAAGAGTCCAGCAACAATCGAGGGCAAAGCTGTCATCGCCTCGACCATGGTTCGAACGAATCGGCTGTACTTGCCAGGCATCTCGTTCAAGAAGACAGCCGTGATGAGGCCGAGAGGGATAGTGATAACTAGCGCAATTGTGATCTGCGTCAGCGAACCGACGATCGCGTGAAGAATACCTCCCGAGGTCAGCGGATCAAGCGGTCCCGCCAAGCTCATGTCCTTGGTAAAGAAGTTCCAGTTTGGGAGAGCTTCCAAACCACGGCCGATGGTGAACACGACGATGAAAATCAGTGTCGAGAAGATCACGATTGCGGCGGTTCGGACGATCACCGAGGCGATGCGGTCCTTAATTGCCTCGCGGTCGTCCTCGATGGCTGTAATCAGGGCGTAAAACGTCAGGAAGAGTACGTAAGCAATAACGACAAAGGTCAGAAGACCACTCAATGGTGCTATTGAGAAAAGAAATCCCGTTGCTGCGATTGCCGACGTCGCCGACGTCAGCGTGGTGAGCAAATCACGGATGCGTAACCCGTGTAGTTGTCTCTTCTCTTCGAAAACTTCAGTGCTGCTCATTAGCTGCTCGCTCCCGACCTTGACCTAGCGACAATCGAAGACGCTGCGAAGTTGACGATGAGTGTGAGGATGAATAGCGCTAAACCGGCAGCCATAAGAGCCGACATACCCATCGGGGTCGCCTCACCGTAGCGCAGTGCGATAAGGCTGGATACCGAGTTGGCTCCGTTTTCCAAGATTCGAGGTTGAATAACAAAGACTGGCGAGATGATTAGGTACACGGCGATGGTTTCACCCAGGGCTCGACCTAGTCCAAGCATGGTGGCACCGATGATTCCACCCTTACCGAATGCCAAAACCACATTCTTGACCATGCCCCAGCGAGTTGAACCGAGACCGAGTGCGGCCTCGCGCTCGCCAACCGGTGCCTGAGAAAAGACCTCGCGCATGACCGAGGTCACGATCGGGGTGATCATCAGCCCTACGACGATGCCCGCGATCAAGCTCGACGAGGTGAAAATCGTGTTGCTGGTAAGCGGGTCGTTAGGGTCGCTGCCCTGGACAGAAAGGAAGGGAATCCAACCGAAGTTTTGCGACAGCCACTTCGACACTGGAGTGATCTGCGTCTGCAAGAAGAAGAGACCCCATAGGCCAAAAACGACCGAAGGGATAGCAGCCATGAGGTCAACCAGGGTTACCAAGAGGCGCTTGATTCGACGCGGAGCGTACTCGCTGATGTATAGCGAAGTGCCGAGCGAGAAAGGCACCGCAACAACGATCGCGATGATGGCGATTACCACCGTGCCAAAAATCACAGCTGCAATTCCGAAATTGCCAGAGTCAGGCTCCCAGGCTTGAGTTGTGAAGAATTCCGGCCCGGCTTTTCCGAGTGCTTCACTGGCGCGCAAGGTTAGGAAGACTCCCACTAAACCCATGATGAGTAGAACAGAACTGCCGCCCGCGCGCATGACCCAACGGAAAATAGTGTCGTCGAGACCCCAAACGTATTTGATTTCTCTCGGGGTGTCTTCGACCTGTGTTTGTGTGCGAGGAGCCACCTTGGGTGCGGGCTTTTCAGCGGACTTAGTCGCTGGCCTTTTTGCAGGGCTTCTCATGGTTTGAGTTTGCCGATTTTTGGTGACGGGAATGAATGCTTAAGGTTAACGGCAGGTTAAATTGCGACCTAGGAAAGACCCCAAATCTGGGCTATTCGAGCCATCATCACGGCGATTGTGAAGGCTGCAACAGCCAAAACGATGTTTGAGGTGCGGGTTCGCTCAATCAGCGACCAGAAAACTGCACCAACTGGCACCATGAGCGCAACGAACAGGTAGCCGAATAGTTCGACGATGTCGCCCTTACCAGTTTCGCCTTGAATAACGAAGACGATGGTGATGACTAACTGAGCCAGAAGCAAGACTTCGATCAAAGCGATCGGAACAAGCGTGAACATCGAAGGCTTGCGCTTGAAGGCGGCTGCACCGAGAGTCCAGGCGGTTACCGCGAAGGAGAAACCCATCGTGAAGTAGGTGAACCAATCGATCACTTAGACACCTCAGGGAACACGACTAGAGACTTGTACTGCGATCCTGATCTGGTCAGCATAGCCATCAGTCGCCCGTCGGGAGCAAATGCGGCCACTGGCTCACGCAGTTTGTCGCCGGCTTTGATTCGCTTACCGTGAACCAGGTCAATCGCCTGCTGGGCGTCGAGGTCGATTGAGTCGAATTGGCTTCGCGCAGCTGATTCCATCGAGGTTAGTTCTAGGTCATCCTCGAGGGTCTTGGCGTCCTCAACGCGATACGAACCGATTCGCGTGCGACGCAGCACGGTCAGATGCCCGCCGACTCCCAGGGCGGCACCAAGATCGCGAGCCAAAGCGCGAATGTAGGTGCCCGAGGAGCAATCGATTACCGCGTCGATATCAACGAACGTACCTGCGCGCCTGATTCCCGTCACCTGGAAACGCGAGACAGTCACCGGACGAGCGGCAAGCTTCACTTCGTCTCCCCCGCGAACTTTTGCGTATGCGCGCTCGCCATCGACCTTAATCGCGCTTACCGAGGACGGCACCTGCATGATTTCACCGGTGAGGGGTTTGATCGCTGAAGTTATTTGCTCATCGGTGACGCCCGATGCATCCGCACTTGAGATAACGTCACCTTCGCGGTCATCGGTCACCGTTGCTTCGCCGAGGCGAATAGTGGTCTCGTAGGTTTTGTCTTCGCCAACTAAAAAGGTCAGCAACTTTGTTGCCTGTTCGACGCCGAGAATCAGCAATCCGGTTGCCATCGGGTCTAATGTCCCTGCGTGGCCGACCCTTCTAGTGTTCGCCATGCGACGAACCCGAGCGACCACATCGTGACTGGTGTGGCCCTCGGGTTTGTCGATCAGGGCTAGGCCTTGGAGCATTTAGCGCTCGTCGTCCTCGATAGTCTTTGGCTCTTTGTATGGGTTCTCTTCGCCGGCGAACTTTGCCTCGGCGGCAAGCCTGGCGATTTCTTCGTCGCGAGCCTTCGCCTCCGCCAGAACATCGTTCAGGTGAGCGGCAACCTCCGGAACCTCGTCAGTGACAAATTCGATGGTTGGAGTCAGTCGAATCGAGAGACCGCGGCCAACCTCGCGACGAATGATGCCTCGGTTCTTCTCGATGATTTCACCGGACTGCTTTTTGTCTTCGTCCGAACCGAACACGGTGTAAAAAATCTTCGCGTGCTGAAGGTCCGGGGTGACGCGAACATCCGTGATGGTGACGAAGCCTAGGTCGGGATCCTTTACGGCCCGCTCTAGAGCTTCGGCAACCAAAACTTTGATTCGCTCGGCCAGCTTTCTGGCGCGTGCGTGATCAACCATGAACTACTCCTAGACTCGTGGCTTTTCGCGCATCTCGTAGGTCTCGATGATGTCCTCGAGTTCGAGTTCGTTGAACGAACCAAGACCGATACCACATTCGAAGTCTGTCTTGACCTCGTTGGCGTCGTCCTTGAATCGCTTCAGCGACTCAATCTTGAGACCCTCGGCGATGACCTCACCGCGACGCAGAACGCGTGCGAGAGAGTTGCGCTTGATCGAACCAGTGCGAACGATCGAACCAGCAATGGTTCCGACCTTCGAAGACTTGAACAGTTCGCGAACCTCTGCGGTTCCGAGCTGAGCTTCTTCGTACTCCGGCTTGAGCATGCCCTTGAGAGCGTTCTCGATGTCCTCGAGAGCCGCGTAGATGACCGAGTAGTGACGAACATCGACGCCTTCGCGGTCTGCGCGCTCCTTGGCTTTGTTGTCCGGGCGGACGTTGAAGCCGATGATGATCGCGTTGTCCACGGTTGCCAGGTTGACGTCCGACTCGGTGATCGCACCGACACCGCGGTGGATGATTCGCAGCTGAACGCTGTCGTCCACTTCGATCTTGAGCAACGCGTCTTCGAGAGCTTCGACAGCACCCGAAACGTCACCCTTGATAACGAGGTTGAGTGACTCGACCTTGCCCTCTTCGAGAGCCTTGGTGAAGTCTTCGAGCGAGACGCGCTTGCGAGTCTTGGCAAGCAGAGCGTTTCGGTCGGCCGCTTCACGCTTCTCAGCGATCTGGCGGGCCTGACGCTCGTCTTCGGCCACGACGAAGGTATCGCCAGCGCGTGGGACAGACTGCAAACCGAGAACCTGAACCGGGCGGCTTGGGCCAGCCGACTCGACGGCGGTGCCGTTTTCGTCAAACATTGCGCGGACGCGTCCGTGAGCTGCACCAGCCACGATCGAGTCACCGACCTCCAAGGTTCCGGTCTGGATTAGAACGGTTGCAACCGAGCCGCGACCCTTGTCGAGGTTGGCTTCGATCGCGACACCGCGTGCGTCACGGTTCGGGTTGGCGCGGAGGTCCAGCGCTGCGTCTGCGGTTAGCAGAACGGCGTCTAGAAGCTCCGGGATACCCTTGCCGGTCAGAGCCGAAACGTTGACGAACATTACGTCGCCACCGTATTCCTCAGCAACCAGGTTGAACTCGGTTAGCTGCTGGCGAATCTTGTCTGGGTTTGCACCCTCCTTGTCGACTTTGTTGACTGCGACAACGATTGGCACACCTGCCGACTGAGCGTGGTTCAACGCCTCAACGGTCTGTGGCATGACGCCGTCATCGGCAGCGACCACGAGGATCGCGATGTCGGTGACCTGTGCACCACGGGCACGCATGGCGGTGAACGCCTCGTGACCAGGGGTGTCGATGAAGGTGATTGCACGGTCAACACCCTCGTGCACAGCGTGTACCTGGTAGGCACCGATGTGCTGGGTGATTCCGCCGGCTTCGCCAGCCTGAACGTTCGCGTTACGAATCGAGTCGAGCAAGCGGGTCTTACCGTGGTCAACGTGACCCATAACGGTGACAACCGGTGGGCGCGGGGCTAGGTCTTCGTCGTCTTCGTCGAGTTCGGTCGAAATGTCTAGTCCGAACGAGTCGAATAGCTCCTTCTCTTCGTCCTCAGGCGAGACAACTTCGATGCGGTAACCGAGCTCGGCACCTAGAATCTCGAAGGTTTCGGCATCTAGCGAGGCGGTAGCGGTAGCCATCTGTCCAAGGTGGAATAACACCGTGATCAACTGACCGGCGTTGGCATCAATCTTGTCTGCGAAGTCCTGGATGCTGGCACCGCGACGAAGGCGAATGACGGTGTTGCCGTCGCCACGAGGCACAACTGCGCCACCGAGGCTCGGAGCCATTCTTTGTTCGAACTCTTCGCGTTTCGTACGCTTCGACTTGCGAGCCTTCGAGGCACCGCGAGCGCCACCCTTACCGAATGCACCTGCTGTGCCACCGCCGCGACCGCGACCGCCGGCACCTGGGCGTGGACCTGAGAAGCCACCGCCGGCTGGTGCACCTGCACCAGCGCCTGCACCTGCACCACCGAAGCCGGGGCGCGAGTTGCCGCCACCGAAACCTGGACGAGCACCACCTGGGCCACCCGCACCTGCTGGGCGAGGCCCACCTGGGCGACCTGGGCCACCTGCTGGGCGAGGTCCACCTGGGCGTGGAGCGCCTGGGCGCCCCATTCCCTGGTTAGAAGAGAACGGGTTGTTGCCTGGTCGAGCCATCGGGCGTGGAATACCCATTCCCTGGCTGGCCGCAAACGGGTTATTGCCGGGGCGAGGGATGCCGGGAGCTGCAGGCTTGGCCTCGTCAGGCTTGGACTCCTCGGCCTTTGGTGCTTCTTCAACCTTTGGCGCTTCTTCTACGACCTCGGCCCTTGGCGCTGCCGGCTTAGGAGCGGCAGGGGCTTTAGGTGCTGCCTTAGGCTCTTCGGCCTTCGGCTTAGCGTTTGGGAAAGCGTCTCGGAGCTTCTTAGCTACCGGGGGCGTGATTGTGGATGATCCACCCTTGACGAATTCGCCAAGTTCTTTAAGTTTTTCCAAAGCAACTTTGGTATCGATACCAAGTTCTTTGGCAATGTCGTAAACGCGGGGTAATGCCGCCACTTTTTCTCCTGTCTGGGGCCTTCCCCAGTCAGGGCAGGCCGTTTAAAGCTGTTGGGTACTCATTTCGAGCTACTCATTTTTTTGCCAACATCGTTTCTGCCTGTTCTATAGTTGCGGCCAGTGCCGCGGTGTCGAACTGTTTGGTTTCGCGAAGTGCTCGGCCAAAGGCTTTGCGTTCGATCGCTAGTGTCAAACAGTTTTTGCTCTGGTGAATCCACGCGCCACGGCCCCTACCCAAGCGATTAACCACGAGGACTAATCCTGTAGCGACCACTCGAAGTAAATCCGATTGATTGGCGCGTTGACGACAGCCAACGCAAGTTCTAACAGGATCCATTGTAGCCCCGCTCGCGACTAAGGTCTAGGACTACTCGCCCTCGAGGATGCTTTCTGGCTGAATATCGATCTTCGCACCGGTCAAATCGGCAGCCAAGCGCACGTTCTGACCCTCCTTGCCGATGGCAAGCGAGAACTGGTAGTCGGGCACGAGGGCGCGGACGTGCGGCCTGGCGTCGGCGTCGCCTGGAATCAGATACGAACTAGAAACCTTCGCCGGCGAAAGGGCCTGGGTGACGAATTCGCAGATGTCTTCGTTCCAGTCAACGATGTCGATCTTCTCTTCATTGAGTTCTGCCGATACGGCGCGGACACGGGCGCCGAGGTTGCCGATGCAAGCCCCCTTTGCGTTTAGCCCCGGCTCATTTGCTCGCACAGCGACCTTGGTTCGGTGACCCGCCTCGCGGGCGACCTGCATGATTTCAACCGTTCCGGCTGCGATTTCGGGCACTTCGAGTGCGAACAGCTTGCGAACCAACATCTTGTGGCGTCGCGAAACAGTAACCATCGGTCCGCCGCGCGAACCGCGCTCAACTCGGGTGATGTAAACGCGGATGCGCTTACCGTGGGTGTACTCCTCGCCTGGCACCTGCTCTTCCGCCGGAAGCATCGCCTCGACGTTTCCGAGGTCAACCTGAATTAGGTGGGGCTTGCTTCCCTGCTGAATGGTTCCCATGACGACGTCGCCCACGCGTCCGGAAAACTCGCCCATCAGTTCCTCGTCGGCAATTGCACGCAGCCTGGCCATGATGACCTGCTTCGCCGAAGATGCCGCGATACGGCCAAAGTTTTCTGGGGTTACGTCTTTTTCATCACCGATGGCGTTGCCGTCTTCGTCTAGGTCCTTCGAAAAGATGTGAACGGCACCGGTGGTGCGATCTAGGTGAGCTCTAGCTGGGTGAGTCTGGTCGCGCTTCAGGAAGACGCCTGTTGATTTCAAATAGGCGGCGAGAATTGCGGCTTCAATGATTTCGACCAGTTCGCCGAAGGCAATGCCTCGGTCTGACTCGATCGTCTTCAGGATTCTCAAATCGATGTCCATGAAGACTCCTATCCAGTTATTTTGTGATTTCTTGCAGAGCCGAGTCTAACCCGACAGCGCGTCTCTCACCAGAGCGGCGATCCCACAGGTCAACCTCACCGTTTTCAAGGCCTCGGCCGCAAATCACAATGTTTGGAACACCAATCAGTTCGGCATCGGAGAATTTGACTCCTGGGCTAACTTTCTGACGGTCGTCGAGAATCACCGATTTACCGGCAGCTTCCAGTTCTGCGGCCAATTTTTCAGCCGCTTCGTAAATGTGGTCGTCTTTACCCGCAGCCACGATGTAAACATCAGCTGGAGTAACGGACTCTGGCCAGATCAGACCCTTTTCATCGCGATTAGCTTCGGCCAGAACCGCAATGATTCGGGTAACACCGATTCCGTAGGACCCCATTGTGACGGTGACGAGCTTTCCGTTTTCGTCTAGAACCTTGAGGTCAAGAGCCTCGGCGTATTTGCGGCCGAGCTGGAAAACGTGTCCGATTTCGATTCCGCGAGCGAGTTCGAGCGGGCCCGAGCCGTCTGGCGCAGGGTCACCGGCGCGAACTTCGGCAATGTCTTTAATGCCATCGGCTTCAAAGTCTCTGCCGTAAACAAGGTCGAATACGTGCTTCTCTTTTTCGTTTGCGCCCGTAATCCAGGCAGTGCCTGCGACAACACGCGGATCGACGAAGTACTTGATTCCCGTAAATCCACCGGCCTTAGGGCCGATGTAGCCCTTCACAAGTTCTGGGTGCTTGGCGAAGTCTTCCTCAGTAGCCTGCTCAACCTCGTTTGGCGCGAAGGCGGCCTCGGCACGCTTGGCATCTACTTCTCGATCTCCCGGCACGCCAACCATCACGAGCGAACGCTTACCCTCGGGTGAAGTTAGCGCTAGCACGACGTTCTTGAGGGTGTCAGCTGCTGTCCACTCGCGACCATCGGCGCGCTTGACCTTGTCGTTTGCTAGGGCAACGAGAGTCGCAATCGTCGGGGTGTTTGGTGAGTCGTGCACAACGGCTGCTGGCAAACCTTCGATGG
>JBEBBA010000063.1:0-41879 GCA_041158585.1 Actinomycetota bacterium | reverse complement strand
TCCGCGAGGTTAAGGACCGCGCAGTGGTTGTGGCCAGATTCCTTGCGGTTCTTGAGCTCTACCGGCTAGCTGCGGTTAGCTTCGAGCAACAAACTCCACTCGGCGACCTCTCGTTAACCTGGCGAGCCGAAGACTTTGACGATGAAAAACTAGCCACCCTTGGAGCAGACTATGACTCTTGAAGCAACCGAACCTAAAGACGACTTCAGAGGTGCCTTAGAAGCCATTCTGATGGTCACCGATGCACCTATCTCGCTTGTTGCGCTCGCCACGGCACTCGAGCAGCCCGTAAACGTTATTCGTGACCTCGTTCTTGAACTTCGCGATGACTATGACTCCGCTTCGCGCGGTTTCGAGCTCCGAGAGGTCGGTGGCGGCTGGCGCATGTACGTCCGTGCCGACTACGACTGGGCGGTTCGAATGTTCATCGCAAACGAGAACCCAACCAAGTTGAGCCAAGCAGCCCTGGAGACACTGGCCGTTATCGCGTACAAGCAGCCGATCTCTCGTGGTCAGGTCGCGTCTATTCGCGCCGTCAACGTTGACTCGGTTGTTCGAACACTGCTGAGCCGCGGTTTGATCACCGAGCTCTACACAGACTCCGAGACCGGAGCAATCAACTACGGCACGACAGATCTAATGCTTGAGCTTCTTGGAATCAACTCGCTTGACGAATTGCCTCCGGTTAGCCCGCACCTGCCGGACGCGAATAGCGACTTCGATGCCTGAGGAAGTTGAGTTAGTTCGCCTGCAGAAGGCTCTTGCCAACGCCGGAGTAGCCTCGCGGAGAGCATGCGAAGAACTCATTTCTCGCGGAGCGGTCAAGGTCAATGGCAAGCAGGTAACCGAGCTCGGCACAAAGATCAATCCGGTCACCGACAAGGTAACCGTCAAGGGCGTCCCTGTCGTATTGGACTCGGGTCGCATTTACCTGGCGCTAAACAAACCGGCCGGGGTAATCAGCACAATGAAAGACGAAGAGGGAAGGCCGGATCTTTCACAGTACG
Organism: Actinomycetota bacterium; assembly: GCA_041158585.1. Taxonomy (GTDB): domain Bacteria; phylum Actinomycetota; class Actinomycetes; order Actinomycetales; family Microbacteriaceae; genus Rhodoluna. The sequence continues at coordinate 40,872 of JBEBBA010000063.1, read as the reverse complement.
TTCTCGATTTTGATCGCGTTTACAACGTTGGACGCCTCGACGCTGAAACGACTGGACTGCTGCTACTCACCAACGACGGCGACCTAGCACATAAATTGGCGCACCCGTCTTTCGGTGTCGAAAAGACTTATGTTGCCAAGGTTGCCGGCTCAGTGACTCCCGCGGTCATTAGGCAACTGCTCGCGGGTTTTGAACTAGAAGACGGTTTTATTCAGGCCGATGCCGCGCGGATCATGGAAGCGCGTCACGAAAGCTCTTTGATCGAAGTCGTTCTGCACTCTGGGCGAAACCGCATCGTAAGAAGAATGCTTGATCATGTCGGTCACCCGGTTACCGGTTTGGTTCGCAAGCAGTTCGGCCCAATTCACCTTGGAACTCTAAAGGCCGGCGCGGTTCGACACCTGACTAAACTTGAACTCGGAGCCCTGCTAAAGGCGGCTGAAGGCTCAGACCAGCCAGTGCGGAAGAGGCCGAAGAACAAATGATTAGGGCAATTCGTGGAGCGATTCAGCTCGACACCGACGAACGCGAGCACCTCCTCAAGTCAACCGCTGAACTTCTTTCCAAGACCCTTCACGCGAACGACGTTGACAACTCCGACCTGATTTCGATTATCTTCACCGCTACTCCGGATGTGACCTCAGAGTTCCCTGCTTTGGCGGCTCGGGAGCTCGGCTTGGGCGACGTGCCGCTCATGTGTGCCGTCGAGATGAACGTCCAGGGTGCGATGCCGCGGGTGATTCGCCTAATGGCTTACGTGAACACCAATAAGGCTCGCGGTGAGATTCAGCACATTTACCTTCGCGGCGCTGCGGCGCTCCGACTGGATTTAGCTCAGTAATGACTCGAATCGTAGCAATCGACGGCCCGGCAGGTTCCGGTAAGTCGAGCGTAAGCAAGCAAGTTGCTCGAGAGCTCGGTTACGGTTACCTCGACACCGGTGCCGCCTACCGAGCTCTGGCCTGGGCGGTGTCCGAAGGCATTCTGCCAGCTGAACCCACTAACCTCGAAACCTTTGACTATTCGATATCGATGGACCCTGACAACTTCTGGGTCAAAGTAGGTGAGACCGATGTCACCAAGGCGATTCGTGAACCAAAGATCGCCGAAAATGTGTCCTCGGTTGCAAAGGTACCTGAGGTTCGAGCGTTCATGAAGCAGCTGACTAGAGACCTCGCTGTGAGTTCGGGCTACCCGGGCGTCGTCATCGAAGGCAGGGACATCACCACGGTTGTTGCACCGGATGCCGAAAATCGGATACTGCTAACCGCGAGCGAAGAAGTTAGACTTAAGAGGCGTTCAGCTGAACTCACTCCAGCCCAGGCTGCAGAAGTAAGCAAGCAGGTATCCGATCGGGATAAAAGCGACGCCAAAGTTGTAGATTTCATGACTCCAGCGCCTGGAGTTGTACTCATTGATACCTCAGAACTCAACTTCGAACAATCGGTCGCGGCCGTTTTGTCTGTAGTTGAAAGAGGCTAAGGAAGCCATGTCAGAACAAGATTTCGAGTTTGAAGACTCGGTTGTGCCAGTCGCGCGTTTGATCGACCTCGGTGAGGACGATGAAGCCGCAGACCGCGCTCGCGCCCTGCGTGCTGGTCTAGATGACTACGAACTCGAGAGCGAAGACCTTGAGATTCTCTCAGGCGAACTCATCGCCGAGGGTGGCCCTACCTACCTGCCAGCGCTTCCGGTTCTGGCAATCGTCGGACGCCCAAATGTTGGTAAGTCTGCGCTGGTCAACCGAATCCTGGGGCGTCGCGAAGCCGTGGTGGAAGACAAGCCTGGCGTTACTCGTGACCGCGTCTCTTACAAAGCCGACTGGAATGGCCGAAAGTTCACCCTCGTAGATACCGGTGGCTGGGAGCCGAACGCCAAAGGTATCGATGCATCGGTAGCCACTCAGGCGGAGATTGCCGTTGAACTCGCCGACGCCGTCCTATTCGTTGTTGACGCGATGGTTGGTGCAACCTCAACTGACGAGCGCGTCGTGAAGATGCTTCGCGCGAGTGGTAAGCCAGTGATCCTGGCCGGAAACAAGATTGATGACGTCAGGCAGGAGCCGGATGTTGCGGCCCTTTGGTCGCTCGGTCTGGGTGAGCCTATGCCAGTCTCGGCACTTCACGGTCGCGGCGTAGCCGACATGCTTGACGCTTGCATGAAGGTGCTGCCGGAGGTTTCGGCAGTTGCCAAGGAAGAATTCGGTGGACCACGAAGGGTAGCCCTAATCGGTCGTCCAAACGTTGGTAAGTCGAGCCTGCTCAACAAAGCTGTGGGTTCCGAGCGCGCCGTCGTAAATGACCTAGCGGGCACCACCCGTGACCCGATCGACGAACAGGTAGAACTTGCTGGCAAGATTTGGCGCTTCGTGGACACCGCTGGTATCCGTCGCCGTGTCCACTTGCAACAGGGGGCCGACTTCTACGCTTCACTCCGCACCGCTGCCGCTCTTGAGCGAGCCGAAGTAGCCGTCGTCTTGTTTGACGTGACGCAGCCAATCAGCGAGGCTGACATCCGCATTGTTGACATGGTCTTGGAGTCCGGTCGCGCCCTAGTACTCGCATTCAATAAGTGGGACCAGCTGGATGACGAACGTCGCCGCTACCTCGAGCGCGAAATCGAACAGGACCTCGCACACGTTGACTGGGCGCCACGCGTAAACATTTCGGCTAAGACCGGCCGTCACCTCGAAAAGCTTGTGCCAGCCCTTGAGGTAGCTCTGGACTCATGGGATCAGCGCATCCCTACTGGCAAGTTCAACGCCTTTCTTCAGGAACTCACCATGGAGAACCCGCACCCGGTTCGTGGCGGAAAACAGCCAAGAATTTTGTTTGGCACCCAGGCCTCGGTTCGCCCACCAAAGTTTGTTCTCTTCACCACCGGGTTCCTCGAAGAGGGCTACCGTCGTTTCATTACCCGCAAGCTCCGTGAAACCTATGGTTACGAGGGAACTCCGGTTGAGATCGGCATGCGCGTTCGCGAAAAACGCAAGCGCTAAACCTTCGGTAAACTTGCACTGCCCGCTAGGGCAACGGGCTATAGCGCAGCTTGGTAGCGCACTTGTCTGGGGGACAAGGGGTCGTGGGTTCAAATCCCGCTAGCCCGACCAAGGCATAAACTTTAGTTATGCAGAAGTCGACTGGTTCAAGGCCCGAGTGGCTTAACCTTCCAAACCTGCTGAGTTTTCTCCGCATCCTTTTGGTGCCGGTTTTTCTCTGGCTTATTGTTGTTGGCCAATCGATTCTCGCTATTGGCGTTCTCGCTTTTTCGAGTGCAACAGACTATCTCGACGGCTGGCTGGCACGTCGCTGGAATCAACAGACTCGTCTCGGGCAACTGCTTGACCCGGCCGCAGACCGCCTCTACATTTTTGCTACCCTCCTCGGGCTCACCATCGTCGGTTACGTGCCGAGTTGGCTTTTCTGGGTTGTCCTTGCCCGCGAGCTAGTTTTGATCCCAACTATGCCGATGCTTGCGGCTAAGGGCTATGGCCCTCTGCCGGTGCACTTTTTGGGCAAGGCGGGAACCTTTTGCCTTCTGTACGCCTTCCCGCTACTGCTGATCGCGAAGGTTTTTGACCCTGTTTCGTGGCTGATTCTTCCGGTCGCCTGGGCGTTCGCACTTTGGGGTGTAGGTCTTTACTGGTGGTCTGCATTCCTCTATTACCAGCAGGTTTTCTCCGTGATTAAGGCGTCACCAAATGCCACTAGGCTAGGGGCTTAGAGGAGTAGCGCCATGTCAGAAAATTACAACGAACCCACTCAGCGGTTCCCTGATGACCTAATTTCCAACCCGCAGGACGGCTTGGATCCTCAAGAACTCGCAGCTATTTCTGCTCTTCCTAGCGGCTCGGCTCTGCTTGTGGTGAAGCGTGGCGCTGCCGATGGCTCACGATTCCTACTCGACACCGACCTGAGTAAAGCTGGTCGTCACCCCAACGCCGATATCTTCCTAGATGACGTGACGGTCTCTAGAAAGCACGCAGAATTTTCGCGTCAGGGAAAGTCTTTTGAAGTGCGCGACCTGGCGTCGCTTAACGGCACCTACTTGAACGGTGTCCGCATCGATTCGGCAACGCTTAGCAACGGCGACGAAGTGCAGATCGGCAAGTTTAAACTTACGTTCTACTCGTCTCCAGCAGACAAGGCGTAGCCTTGTCCGACGCAATGCCCACCCCTATTTCTGCGGCCAGAGCTAACCGCCTCTACTCAATCGGCCAAGTACACATCGCGCTAAAAGATCAGTTCTCCGATCTCACGCTCTCCAAGCTCCGCTTCTTAGAGGAGCAGGGGCTGGTAACGCCTGTGCGCACGACTTCTGGCTACCGCAAATTCTCCGACGCCGACATCGATCGACTTCGAATCATCCTGGAATTGCAGCGTGACAAGTACCTGCCGCTAAAGGTCATTCGCGAGTACCTCGACGACCTAGACAACGGCCGTAACCCAAAGGTTCCAGCGGGATCTTCGCCGGCAAAGCCAGACCCGCGTAAACGCTTTACCCTCGCAGAACTTGTTGCTCAGGTCGGAATCTCTCTCGAGCAGATACAAGAGGCTCAAGAGGTAGGCATCATGGGTCAGGAGCCTTTCACGGTTACCGACATGGTGGTTGCCGGCTCACTTACCGAGCTCAAGAAGTACGGCATCAACGCGAGGCACCTCAAGGGAACGAAGGCTGCAATCGATCGCGATCTCGGCATCATCGAGGGCATTGTCGCTGGGGTTTTGAAGAAGAACGGCCCCACCAGTCGCTCTGTCGCTGCAGATCACGCATCGAACATGGCTAACCAGTTTTCGACGATTCGCGAGGCGCTGATTGCCTCTGTGATTAGCAAAATCGATTCTTAGTAGCAAAACCGACACGCCGAAGATATTAATTAACCGAGTAGTCACACCCGCAGGGTCAAGAATTAAACCTGTACTTGAACGTTAAGGAGATTCGCATGGTGGACAATACCCACGCTGACGACTCGCTTAACTACGCCCAGGACATGCTATTCACCGATGGTTTGCCTTCGGTTGACCCCAAAGTTGGCTACCGAGGAACCTCGGCCGCGACAGCCGCGGGAATTTCATACCGCCAGCTCGACTACTGGGACCGCACCGGATTAGTTCAGCCGAGCGTGCGTGGCGCTAAGGGTTCGGGTTCACAGAGACTTTACGCATTCCGCGATATCCTCGTGCTCAAGTTGGTCAAGCGTCTTCTTGACACCGGAGTTTCACTTCAGCAGATTCGCCTAGCCGTGGAACAACTGCGTGCCGCGGGAATCAATGATCTTGCTCGAATCACCCTCATGTCTGACGGCGCGAGTGTTTACCTGTGCACAACAGAAGACGAAGTGATCGACCTCGTAGGTCGCGGTCAGGGAGTTTTCGGAATCGCGGTGGGCAGAGTCCTGCGCGAAGTAGAGGCAACCCTTGTGAACATGGTGCCTAGCAGCCTTGATGAGGTTGATGAACTCTCGGCTCGCCGCAGCCGAAAAGCTGTTTAACTTTCCGACTCTTTATCGGTTTCTGGCTCGGCTTCTTTTTCCAACTGCAAAACGTCGTCCAGCGATTGCCCACGCATGATGTTGTTCATTCGCTGAGCTTTGCGTTCGGCTCGGGTTGGTCGGCGAGTGTGCTTTTTGTTGAGCGATTCCAGCGCGTAATCCAAAACCTGATCAAACTGAGCTGCAATGTCCTGCGAATTTTGCCCAGGCCAAGAGTGAATCGGGCGCGCGGAACCCGTCGCCTGCTGAATCGAGGAACGTTCCTCAATCTGAACCGGTACGAGCAAGTCACCGTAGCGCTCGCGAATCTCGTTTACGCGGAACTCGTTCTCGGGGGCGCTCGGCTTGAAACGGTTGATCAGAATGCCGAGCACGTCTAGACGCGGAGTTAGCCCTTTACGCAGTTCTTCGACAGCATGAATGGTTCGGTCGGTTGCGACAACTGAGAACAGTGACGGCTCAGACACAATGAGAACGCGATCACTGGCAACCCAGGCCGTTCTGGTGAGTCCGTTAATCGATGGGGGAGTGTCGATGATGACTAGGTCATAGTTCTTTTCAACCTTGGTCAGGGCTGTTTCGAGTCGCCAAACTTCGCCGAGAGTCGGGTACGGGTTGTCGTGAGCCTGGGATCTTGGCGAGCCAACCATGACATCGATTACACCGGACTGATTTTTGCCCCAGCTAGAGGTTACGATTGCTCTATGCACAACGTTGTGCCGGGGGGACTGCAGAACGTCGGCTGATGTCTCGCTGAACTCCCCAATGGCACCCAAGCCGGTAGTGGCATCACACTGTGTATCAAGGTCAATCACCAAAGTGCGTAGACCGCGTGAAAACGCAGCGGAAGCCAAACCTAAGGCCACCGTGGTCTTGCCTACGCCCCCTTTGAGGGAGCTGACGCTGAGAACATGCACGCTAATAGGCTACCTTTCTCTTTAGGTGCCGCAAACGCAATGTTCGGTCTCAAACACTTAGGACGCGATGTTCAAGAAGATCCTGGTCGCAAACCGTGGCGAAATCGCCATCCGTGCTTTTCGCGCCGCCTACGAACTCGGCGCTGCAACCGTCGCCGTTTTCCCCTATGAAGACCGAAACTCTAGCCACCGACTAAAAGCAGACGAGGCTTACCAAATCGGCGCTGAAGGTCACCCGGTTCGCGCCTACCTAAACGTTGACGAAATAATCCGTGTCGCTAAAGAATGCGGCGCTGACGCTATCTACCCGGGGTACGGATTCCTTTCGGAGAACCCCGAACTCGCTCAAGCGGCAAAAGCCAACGGAATCACATTCATCGGACCTGGAGCTGATGTTCTAGAGCTAGCCGGCAACAAGGTAAACGCAAAAGATGCCGCTATTCGCGCGGGAGTACCAGTACTCAAAAACTCGATTCAGTCGGCCAATCTCGACGAACTCATTGGCGAGGCCGAGTCAATCGGATTCCCGCTCTTCGTCAAGGCCGTAGCCGGCGGCGGTGGGCGCGGTATGCGACGCGTGGAGAGCGCCGAGGATTTGCCAGCTGCCCTTTCAGAAGCCTCCAGAGAAGCCGAGAGCGCCTTTGGAGACGCTCGCGTATTCCTCGAGCAAGCCGTTCTAAGACCTCGCCACATCGAGGTTCAGATCCTCGCCGACGGCAAAGGTGGCGTGGTTCACCTGTTTGAGCGCGACTGTTCGATTCAGCGTCGCAACCAGAAGGTCGTCGAAATCGCGCCGGCCCCGCTAATCACAGAAGAACTTCGTCAGGCTCTCTACCGCGATGCTGTGGCCTTTGCCACTGAGGTCGGGTACGTCAACGCGGGTACCGTCGAGTTCCTGATTGACACCGTGGGCCCGAATGCTGGCAAACACGTGTTTATCGAGATGAACCCTCGCATTCAGGTCGAGCACACCGTCACCGAAGAAATCACCGACGTTGACCTAGTGCAGAGCCAGATGCGTATCGCTGCCGGAGAGAGCCTCGCCGAGCTCGGTCTCACTCAAGACAAGATCAAGATGCACGGCTTCGCAATGCAGTGCCGCATCACCACCGAAGACCCAAACCAGGGCTTCCGCCCAGACACCGGCAAAATCACCACATACCGTTCGCCGGGTGGAGCTGGAATTCGTCTAGACGGTGGCACCATCTCGGCTGGGTCAGAGGTTAGCCCGCACTTCGACTCGCTACTGGTCAAGTTGATTTCCAAGGGGCGCGACTTCTCTAGTGCGGTGGTGCGCGCTCGCCGTGCGCTCGCCGAATTCCGCATCCGTGGCGTTTCCACCAACATCGCCTTCCTTCAGGCCGTTTTGGCCGACCCAATCTTCGCTTCGGGTGACCTTTCGACTTCATTTATCGACGAACACCCTGAACTATTCACTGCCAAGCCATCGCAGGACCGCGGTACCAAAATTTTGCAGTTCCTGGCCGATGTGACAGTGAACCAGCCATACGGCCCTCGCAGTGGACGAATCACTCCGGGTGCAAAGTTGCCAAAGTTGGATCTTTCGACTCCAGCACCGGCAGGTTCAAGGCAAAAGCTTCAGGAGCTCGGCCCTGCCGGCTTCGCCAAGGCACTTCGCGAGCAAAGAGCAGTGGCTATCACCGACACCACCTTCCGCGATGCTCACCAATCTCTTCTTGCGACTCGCGTCCGTGGCCGCGACCTAGTGATCGCAGCGCCCTATGTCGCCAGACTGACCCCGCAACTGCTCTCTGTTGAAGCTTGGGGTGGCGCAACCTACGACGTTGCTCTTCGTTTCTTGGGTGAAGACCCGTGGGAGCGTTTGGTCGCACTGCGAGCCGCAATGCCGAACCTCTGCATTCAGATGCTCCTTCGCGGTCGAAACACGGTGGGCTACACCCCATACCCAACCGAGGTGACCGAAGCCTTCGTTCGCGAAGCCGCCGCCAGCGGTGTTGATATCTTCCGAATCTTCGATGCACTCAACGATGTTGATCAGATGAAGCCAGCTATCGATGCTGTCCTCAAAACCGGTACCGCGGTAGCCGAGGTTGGTCTTTGCTACACGGCTGACCTTCTGAACCCGGACGAGAAGCTCTATACGCTCGATTACTACCTAAACCTTGCCGACAAGATTGTTGCCGCCGGTGCGCACATAATCGCGATCAAGGACATGGCTGGCCTGTTGCGCCCTGCCGCTGCGGCCAAGCTGGTCAAGGCGCTAAGAGACCGATTCGACCTTCCGGTTCACCTGCACACCCACGACACCGCTGGCGGCCAGTTGGCCACTCTTATGGCGGCAATTGACGCGGGTGTAGATGCGGTTGATGTGGCTTCGGCCCCTATGGCAGGCACCACCAGTCAGCCTTCTGCCTCGGCTCTGATTGCAGCTCTTGAGCACACCGAGCGTGACTCGGGAATCACTTTGGACTCGGTAACCGCTATGGAGCCTTACTGGGAGTCTGTGCGTCAGGTGTACTCGCCGTTCGAATCCGGACTGCCAGGTCCGACCGGACGCGTTTACAAGCACGAAATCCCCGGTGGCCAGCTATCCAACCTGCGTCAGCAGGCGATCGCGCTGGGCTTGGGTAACCAGTTTGAAAAGGTCGAGGACATGTACGCGGCTGCGAACGAGATCCTCGGTCGTCCAACCAAGGTGACGCCATCTTCAAAGGTGGTTGGCGATCTCGCCCTGCATCTTGTGGCCGTCAACGCAGACCCTAAGGACTTTGCCGAGAACCCGCAAAACTACGACATCCCCGACTCGGTAGTGGGCTTCATGGCAGGTGAACTAGGAGACCTGCCAGGTGGTTGGCCAGAGCCGTTCCGCACCAAGGTGCTTCAGGGTAAGAACCTCAAATTCGGCATCACCGAGGTATCGCCAAGCGATCTAGAAGCGCTCGCCGGAACCTCGGAGGTGCGCCGTGCGACTCTCAACCGGCTCCTGTTTGCCGCTCCAACCGCCGAGTTCAAGCGTTTCCGTGACACCTACGGCAACCTTGACCAGGTTGACACCGTCGATTACCTCTACGGGCTCGAGTCTGGGCGCGAGCATGTTGTTGAGATAGCCAAGGGTGTTCGACTTTACGTTGGACTCGAGGCCATCGGAACCCCGGACGCTAAGGGCTTCCGAACCGTTATGGCTACGCTCAATGGTCAACTTCGCCCTATCAACGTTCGCGATGCCAAGATCCAGGTGGCAGTCGCAAGTGCCGAGAAGGCTGATCCAGCCAACCTCGGTCACGTCGCCGCACCTTTCTCGGGAACCGTCACTGTGCAGACCGTCGAAGGTGCTCGAGTGGAGGTAGGGCAGGCCGTCGCAAGCATTGAGGCCATGAAGATGGAAGCCACCATTACCGCGAGTGTGACCGGCGTGGTCAAACGAATTGCTCTACCAAAACCGCAATCGGTGGAAGCCGGAGACCTCATTCTTGTTATTGAAAGCGAATAACAACCGCAGCATTTAGACTTGAGGTTGTTCCTAAGGAGAAATTCGTGGCATTTCGAGACAAGAATTCCGATGAAACTCAAGAAGTTGAATCGGTTGACAAGAGTCACTCGCTAGCCGAATCCGCGATTGACGCGGGTGCCATCGACGTAGCTCCGGCCACTGCCTCGGTTGCCATCGTTCCGGAGCAACCGCTACCCACTGTTGAAACCGGCCCAATCGAAACCCGTCGTAGCAACTACACGCGCCGCGACAGCCTCAGGGGAGAGGCCTTCGATCAGCCAGAGCCGGCAGCAATGCTTACCGCCGATCGCCTGCTAGACGTCAGTCCACGAAACCGACCAGCGCCCGAGGGCTTTTGGCGCCGTTTGATTTACTTCGTGTCCCTCAAGACGATTAACCCGGGCGACTCAAACAAGGTTCGCGAGCGCAAAGCGGTTGACGCCAGAATTTCTACCAACTTCGAAGGTGGAGCCAAGTTTGTCCCTGTACTGACCCGCAAGGGTGGCGTAGGAAAAACTACCGTAACGACCCTTCTCGGCATGGCTCTCGCTCTAGTGCGCGAAGACCGCGTGGTGGCTATTGACGCCAACCCAGACCGCGGCACGCTAGCTGAGCGCGTAAGCCGCGGCACTCGATTCACGGTTCGTGACGTTGTAAACAAAGCTGCGGCAATCGACGGCTTCACCGAGTTTTCGACCATGGTTTCGCGTGACGCGACTCGTCTCGACGTGCTCGCCTCCGATAGCGACCCGATGCTCTCCGAGGCGTTCTCTGAGGGTGACTACAACGTTGTCGCCGACATGGCTGCCCGCTACTACAGCATCGTTCTAACCGACTGCGGTACCGGCATCGTGCACTCGGTAATGCGTCCGACTCTTCAGCGAGCTTCCGGTCTGGTCATCGTGTCCGGTGGTTCGGTTGACGAAGCCCGCCTGGCATCCGAAACCCTAACCTGGCTCGAAGCTAATGGCTACGGCGACCTTGTTCGCAACGCCGTTGTTGCCCTAAACACAGCTACTCAGGCGACACAGCTGGTCAAACTTGATGAGATCGAGCAGCACTTCAAAACCCGAGTACGCCAGGTTGTCAGGATTCCTTACGACCCTGCATTGGCTGCCGGTTCGGTAATCAAGTGGGACCAGCTAAAGCACCAGACCCGCACCGCTGCCCGACTTCTTGCCGCGCACGTTGTCGATGGTTTGGCAGTAGCGGAGTAGTTCTGCTGTGATTCGCGAGATTCGCCTCTACGGCGATCCTGTGCTGCGCACGAACTGTGAACCGATTACAGACTTCGAGGCCGCCAGAGCCCTGATAGAGGACCTCTTAGAGACCACAAAATTGCCTGGACGTGCTGGTGTGGCAGCCCCTCAAATAGGTGTTCCACTGCGCGCATTCAGCTACAACGTGAAGGGCCAAGTCGGTTACTTGATCAACCCGGTTCTTCTAAGTGTTGAGGGTGAGCCGGAGCTTGTCGAAGAAGGTTGTCTTTCTGTGCCGGGACTATGGCACCTAACCCCGCGATATCCCAGAGCTAGCGCTACTGGATTCAGCTTATCGGGGGAGCAGGTAACCGTTTCTGGCGAGGGATTACTCGCACAGGCTCTTCAGCATGAGTGTGACCACCTGGACGGCAAGGTTTACCTCGACCGTCTGCTTCCCGACGAGCGTCGAGCAGCCATGAAGAACCTTCGCGAAAGCGACTGGTTTCTTTAGAAGTTGACCGCTGCCTCGACCGTGGTCGGGCCAGTGTTGTAAATCTCATCAACAACCGGGCTGAAGTCGTTCAAAACAACGTTGCGTTTGATCTTCAGTGACGGGGTAAGGTGACCAGACTCTTCAGTTAGCTCCGTGTTGATGATCGCAAACTTTCGAATTGACTCCGCTTTCGAAACCAGCTTGTTGACTTCGTCAACTGCACGCTGGACTTCTTTGAGGACGAGCTCGCTCTTAGCGGCTTCTTCTAGCGACTGGTTTGCATCGCCACCGTTGTTGCCTAGCCACATTGGAAGCATTTCTTTGTCCAGCGAAACTAGAGCCGCCACGAATGGCTTCTTGTCTCCAATAACAACCGCCTGACCAATTAGTGGGTTGGCGCGTAGTGGGTCCTCGAGAATCGCAGGCGAAACATTCTTTCCGCCAGCTGTGATGATGAGTTCCTTCTTGCGACCGGTGATCGATAGGAAGACGTCTTCGTCGAGCTCGCCGATGTCGCCGGTCTTGAACCATTCGCCATCCATGGTTTCAGCGGTGGCGGTTGGGTTGCGCCAGTAGCCGCGCATAATGTTGAAACCGCGAAGCCAGATCTCGCCGTCATCGGCGATCTTGATGCCACAACCCGGCAGCATTTTGCCAACCTTGCCGATTTTGATTCCGGTGCTCGGGCGACCGATCATGGCAGGAGCGGTTGTCTCGGTGAGGCCATAACCTTCGAGAACGCTCAGGCCGATTGCGCGGAAGAAGTGGCCCAGACGCGGGCCAAGTGGAGCGCCACCTGAAATTGCGTGAGTTACTTTGCCACCCATCGCCGCGCGAAGCTTCGAATAAACCAGGGTGTCAAAGACCTTGTGCAGAACCTTCTGCTTGAGGCTCGGACCCGACTTGGTGTCGAGAGCTTCCGAGTAGGCAATCGCGGCGGCGGCTGCCGTGCGGAAAATCTTGCCCTTGCCGCCGGCTTCCGCCTTCTGCTCTGCAGTGTTGTAAACCTTTTCGAATACGCGTGGCACTGCGAGCAGGAAGTCAGGCTGGAACGAAACCATCGCAGGGCCGACATTCTTGGCATCTGGCTGGTGACCGACGCGAATACCCGAGTGGATGCAAAGGACTTCGATGAAGCGTGCGAAGACGTGCGCAAGCGGAAGGAAGATCAGTGTTGACTTGCCCTCCTGGAGTACCTCTGGGATCTCAAGATTTGCGTTCTTGCTGAGCTCGACGAAACCCTGGTGAGTGAGCTCGCAGCCCTTTGGCTTGCCGGTCGTTCCAGAGGTGTAGATGAGTGTGGCTAGATCGTGAAGTTTGACGCTGTTTCTGCGTCGCTCGATTTCGGCGTCCTCGATTTCACGTCCGCGCTCCTTCAAAGTTGCGATTGCGTTCTCGTCAAAACGCCAAACTTGCTGAGCGAGGGGGACAGATGAAGAAATTTGGTTGAAACGTTCGAGGTGCTCCTCGTTCTCGATGAACAGGGCAACCGAGTCGCTGTCTGACAAAATCCATTCCATCTGAGCTGAAGATGAGGACTCGTAGATAGGCACAGACACAGCGCCAGCGAACCAGATGGCGAAGTCAACGAGAGTCCACTCGAAGCGAGTGCGGCTCATGATGGCTACAGCTTGGCCGGGTTGAATTCCGCAGGCCACAAGACCCTTGGCAACGCTAACGACTTCCTCGTGGAATTCCTTGGCTGTCATTGGGCTCCAGCGACCGTTTTCATCCTGCCTAGAGAACAGGGCGAGAGCTGGGGTTTTGGCAACGCGGTCGACCAGAAGATCGGTGATGTTGGTGTTTTCTTCTGAGATTACGAGAGCCGGTACGTCGTATGTCTTCATGTGGCACATCCTTATTTAACCGATGAGGGATTTCTAGTAACTCTAAACGGTTAAACTCAATGATTATGTATGCAATTGGTATCGATATTGGTGGCACGAAGATTGCCGCCGCGCTGGTTTCAGAAAGCGGCGAGATTATTCGTGACCTAAAGGTGCCAACGCCGGCTAAAGACTCCGAAAAAATCGCCGATGCAGTAGTCGATTTGATCAACGAATTGGCTTCGGGTCAGCAGGTTTCGGCGGTTGGAGTTGCTGCCGCCGGGTTCATCGATGCCGAGCGGGCAAACATTGTTTACGCTCCAAACCTTTCTTGGCGCAATGAACCACTGAAGGCAAAGCTTGAGGCGAGGGTCAACCTGCCGGTCTTCATCGACAACGACGCAAATGCTGCTGGTTGGGCTGAGTTCCGATTCGGTGCCGGCCGAGGCGTTAAGCACATGGTCATGCTGACCGTCGGTACGGGCGTAGGCGGGGCAGTAGTAGTCGATGGTCATCTTCTTCGCGGTGGATTTGGAATCGCAGCCGAGCTGGGCCATATCAACCTGGTGCCAAATGGCGAACCCTGTGGCTGCGGACAACTCGGCTGCCTCGAGTCATACGGATCTGGAACCGCACTCTTGAACGCCGCTAAGCGACTCGCAAGTTCGGGCGAACCTGCCGGCGCAAGACTTTCCGAATTGCAAGCGGCCGCGGGAGAGCTAACGGGCCAAGAGGTTTACCAGGCCATCCAGGAGGGGGACGCCGGCACCTTGGCGCTCCTAGCCGACCTAGGCGCAGCGCTCGGGAGAGCAGTTGCCAGCCTCACTGCAGTCCTCGACCCAGAGTTGGTTGTAATCGGCGGTGGAGTTAGCGCTACCGGAGATCTTTTGCTGGACCCGATCCGCGCAGCCTACCTCGCTCATTTGCCAGCACGCGGGTTCCGCCCAGAACTGCGCATCGTGCAAGCCGAACTTGTGAATGACGCAGGTGTCGTGGGCGCTGCCGACCTAGCGAGAATCGAACTTCGCAACGACTAAAGTTGAAATCTAATGGCTTACTTCATACTGAAAAACCTTCTGCTGGGACCGCTGCTAAAGCTTCTGTTCCGCCCTTGGGTGCGAGGTATGGAAAACATTCCTTCTTCGGGTGCCGCAATTCTGGCTAGCAACCACCTTTCGTTCAGCGACTCAATCTTTTTGCCACTCCAGTCGCGTCGCCCTCTAGTGTTCCTCGCGAAGAGTGAGTACTTCACCGGCAAAGGCATCAAAGGCGCGCTTACTCGCTGGTTCTTCAAAGGGACGGGCCAACTACCAATTGACCGTTCGGGCGGCAAGGCTTCTGAGGCTGCGCTGAACACCGGTCTCGGTGTTCTGGCTGGCGGTCAGGTGCTTGGCATATACCCCGAAGGCACCCGTAGCCCAGATGGCAGGTTGTACCGCGGTCGCACCGGTATAGCCCGAATGGTTTTGGAAGCAAAAGTTCCGGTGCTTCCCGTCGCGATGATTGACACCGAAAAGGTGCAACCGATCGGAAAGCGTCTTCCTCGAATCCGTCGAATCGGAATAGTCGTGGGTGAACCCCTCGACTTTTCGCGTTTCGACGGTATGGAGGGCGACAGAATTGTTCTTCGTGCAGTGACGGACGAGATCATGTATGAGCTGATGAAGCTGAGCGGTCAAGAATACGTTGACGCTTACGCTTCCTCGGTTAAAGAAAAACTGGCAAGAGCCAGGTAGGTGGTATCTCGTGAATCTTGTAACTGAAGACTCCGCATTACTAGCGGGTTTGGACAACTACGTTAATTTGCCGGCGGCTCAGCAGCCGACTTGGCCAAGCCTCGAAGCGCTAGAGCAGGCCAAGGCCGAACTAGCCAAGCGAGCTCCACTCGTGTTTGCCGGGGAAGTCGATCTACTCCGTGCTCGTCTCGCCGATGCAGCAGCTGGTAAAGCATTTTTACTTCAGGGCGGTGACTGCGCCGAAACCTTCGCCGACGCAACGGCCGAGAAGATCCGAAACCGCGTTAAGACCATGTTGCAGATGGCTGTTGTGCTGACCTACGGCGCTTCGATGCCCGTCATCAAGATGGGTCGGATGGCTGGCCAGTTCGCCAAGCCTCGCTCCTCTAACGAGGAAACTCGTGAGGGTTTGACTCTTCCTGCCTACCGAGGCGATGCCGTGAACGGCTACGACTTCACCCTCGAGTCGAGAACGGCGGACCCAAACCGCCTGCTTCAGGCTTACGAAACCTCCGCCTCCACACTCAACCTGATTCGCGCCTTCACCAAGGGTGGTTTCGCTGACCTACGCTCGGTACACGAGTGGAACCGCGGTTTTGCCAACAACCCCGTGAACGCGAAGTACCTCTCGCTGGCTAAGGAAATCGACCGTGCCATCAAGTTCATGGCCGCCTGCGGAGCAGACTTCGAAGAACTTCGCACCACAGAATTCTTTGTCAGCCACGAGGCGTTGCTATTCGATTACGAGCGCCCTATGACACGAATTGACTCGCGCACCGGATCGGCTTATGACCTTAGCGGTCACTTCGTTTGGATTGGCGAGCGCACGCGCCAGTTGGATGGCGCTCACGTTGATTTTCTGTCACGTGTTCGAAACCCGATCGGTGTAAAGCTCGGCCCAACCACAACCGAGTCAGACGTGCTTTCGCTAATTGAGAAGCTAGACCCGAACCGCGAACCAGGGCGCTTGACCTTCATTAGCCGAATGGGTGCTGGCAAGATTCGTGAAGAGTTACCAAAGCTGGTCGAGGCGGTCAAGAACTCGGGAGCGACCCCGCTATGGATCACCGACCCGATGCACGGAAACGGAATCACAACGAAGAACGGTTACAAGTCGCGCCGCTTTGACGATGTGATGGACGAAGTTGCGGGCTTCTTTGAGGTTCACCGCGCCGCTGGAACCTTCCCTGGCGGAGTCCACGTCGAGCTCACCGGCGACGACGTTGCCGAGTGCCTCGGTGGCTCTGAACACATCGATGAAGGCACTCTTGAAGAACGCTACGAGTCGCTTTGCGACCCGAGACTGAACCACAGTCAGTCACTCGAACTCGCCTTTTTGGTGAGCGAGTCTCTTACCAAGCGCTAACGCGAAATAATCGTGACGGTGTTGCCGAGCCTCAACTCGGCTCCAGCGGCCGCGCTTGCCTGTTTGATCTTGGCAACACCCCAACGACTGCTGAGAACGTTGGTATCGACTATCACTTTGAGACCGAGTTGCTCTAGTGCAAGTTTTCCGGCGGCAATCGTTTCGCCGATAACCGCGGGCATAACCACCTTGTCTGTGCCCTTGGACACCTGAAGGTCCACAATCGAACCAGCTCCGACCTCGGCTGTTTTGGGAACCAGCGAGACAACCTGCCCCTTAGCCGCGGTGTCGCTAAAAACCTCGCTGACAACGCCAATCTTTAGGCCAGCCGCGGTCAGCAGAGTTTCTGCCACACGACGATCCACGCCGGCAACTACCGGCAAGGGGCCGAGGGAGATTTTTATGTCAACCGAAGAACCTGCTGGAAAACTTGCGCCATCCGAACCGCTGTATTCGTAAACGGTGCCCGCGGGGGAGTCATGGAACCAAGACTCGGTCTTACCGATCCAGAAATCAGCCTCGCGTAGAGCAGCCGTTGCCTCAATCAGGTTCTTGCCGGTTAAGTCGGGCACGGTGTTGAGTTTCGGCCCTATCGAAAGGACGACGCTGAGGGTGCCGTCTCGGACAATCAGGCCGCCCGCGGGAGGCTCGGTGCGAATCACGGTTCCGACTGGTTCGTCACTGTTTTCATCGGCTGTTTCAAGTTTGATTGGGAGAAGTTCGACAGCACTGCGGGCTTCCGATTCGCTCATCGAAACGAGGTCGGGGACGGTTATGAGAGCGCCCGGGCCGGTTCCGAACCACCAGCCCGCACCAAGCCCGAGCGTTACCGCCAAGACGCTTGTCGTTAACCAGGTAAGAACTTTGCTGCGCTTCTTTTTCTTAGGCTCTTCCATTTCGACATCAAAGTCCTGGTCGATTAGCTCGGTTGCATTCTCGATTCGCTCGGTGGCTGCGATCACGGTGGTCGGATTAGAACTAGGCGCAGGCTCGGTGAGCAGTCTGACCGCCGCAAGTAATTCTCTGGCGTCACGGAAGCGCTTCAACGGGTCTTTTTCGGTCGCCTTGAGGACAAGTTCGTCGAAAGCTTTACTCACTTGGGCGTGGCCGCTTGGGATCGGCATGGGTTCGCTTAGTTGTTTTCTGGCTAACTCCCTCGAGTCGGAGGACTGAAACGGCTGTCTGCCGGCAACCAGTTCGAAAAGCGTAATGCCAATCGAATAGACGTCACTTCTTGAGTCGGTGACTTCACCTCTGAGAACCTCGGGTGCTATGTACGCGAGGGTGCCAAGCAGTGGCTCACTTCGGTCTCTGAGCAGTGAAGACGGTTGGGCCAGGCCAAAGTCAGTCAACTTGATTCGGCCGTCGTTTGCCAGGATTACGTTTTCGGGCTTGATGTCGCGGTGGACAATTCCGGCGGCGTGCAGAGCCGAAAGGCCACCGAGGATCGAAGAAATCACGTTTAGCGCTTTGGTTTGGTCAATCGAGCCGAACCGAGTCAAAACTTCGCGAAGAGTCTTGCCTTCAACCAGTTCCATCACGAGATACTCTGAGCCACCATCGATGCCCTGGTCGTAAACATTTACAAGATTCGGGTGGTTCACCTTCGCCGCTAGCCTAGCCTCGCGCAAAAAGGCGTCCAGATAGTTCTCTTCGAGCGCGAATTCCTCTTTTACGACCTTCAGGGCCACGTTTCGCTCGAGTCGCAAGTCGTATGCCCGATATACGTAGGCCATGCCGCCGACGGCGATTTGCGCGTCGATTCGGTAGCGCTCAGAGAGCACTTGCCCGGCTAAGAGTTCGTTGGAATCCATCGACTCTATGTTCCCACGCGTACAAACTGTTTCAGTTCAAGCAGTTATGTGTGGCAATCTTGAAGCGTGACTAACCCTTTTGATTTTGTTGACGAGTGGCTAACCGTTCCAGATGTTGCTGAAAAGTTGGACGTTCCGCTCGGCAAGGTTCGCCGACTCATCGAAGAGCACCAGCTGTTCTCTGTTCGATTCGACGGCGTCCAGAAGATCCCGGCGCACCTGATTGAAACCGGTGAGCCGCTACCGAGCATCCGAGGCACGATTCTCGTTCTACTAGATGCTGGATTCAGCCCCGAGGCTGCCGCCGAGTGGCTCTATCGGGTTGAAGAATCTATCGGGCGACGCCCAATAGAACTGCTCCTTGAAGGACGCAAGTCGGAAGTCCGACGCGTAGCCCAGTCGCTCGCGTTCTAAGCGCTTCGGTTGATCACCTTTAGGGCAAGGTCCTTGAGCTGATCCTTCGCAAATTGCTCGAGTTCGAGCAGGTCGAGTGCTGCCAGGCTTTCATCGGCCAGTTCCTCAATCATTCGCTCGGTCTTGGCTAGCGCCCCGGAGCCAACAATGGTTTGCTGCATGAAGGAAATTTGCTCCGCGGTTAGGTCGCGCTGAGAGAGTAGTTCGTCGAACACGCGACCCGTGTTGTTAGCCAGTGACTGGCGGGTGAGTGCAACCAGAACGGTGCGCTTTCCTTCGCGCAGGTCGTCTCCGGCCGGCTTGCCTGTGACAGCAGGGTCTCCGAAAACACCTAGGACATCGTCGCGAAGCTGGAAAGCCATACCCAACGGAATACCGAAAGCGGAAAGGCCTCGCAACGTTGCCGGGCTAGCTCCCGCAAACGCCGCACCAATGAGTAGTGGAGCCTCGATGGAGTACTTGGCGGTCTTGTAGAGAATGACGCGGTTTGCGCGACCCACGGCCTCTTCGACCGGACGTGTGGTGGCAGCGTTTTCCTCTAGGACGTCCAGGTACTGCCCAGCCATGACTTCGACGCGCATCTTGCTGAACTCGCCTCGAGCGGCTGCCTCGATTTCGGTGTCGGGTGCGGCGAGTAGTGCCTGCCCGAAGATTTCGCTCGACCACCCGAGCATCAAGTCACCAACTAGGACGGAACCGGCAACACCGAATCGTTCGGGAGAGCCCACCCAACCCGAGTCTTTATGAAGTTGCTCGAATCGACGGTGAATGCTCGGTGCTCCGCGACGGGTGTCGGATTGGTCTAGCAGATCGTCGTGCACGAGTGCGGCCGCGTGGAACATTTCAAGTGATGAACAGATGCCAACCATCGAGTTCGCCGAGGCTTTGCGCTGTTCCTCGCTTTGTGGCCAGTTTGCGGTCTCCAACGCAGCAGCCCATGCCCAGTAGCAAAACAGAGCGCGGAACCGCTTGCCCCCACCTAGAAGTGATTGCGTGTAGTCAACGACTGGCACTAAGTCGGGTGAGATAGCCTCAAACTCGACGCGTCGTTGGGCGCAAAAGTCATCAAGTTGCTTCTGAACAAGGTCAAGCAGTACACGGGTTTCACTCACCTCCCTAGCCTAACTTCTGAGGTCGTAGAATTGCCTCATGGGACTTTCCGAAAGAGAACGCAAGCTGCTTGAAGAGCTCGAGCGTTCGCTTCAGTCGGACGGTCTTGAAGAGCCGAAGGTTTCGGATGCAGCGCCTATCTGGGGGCGCAGGATGCTCGCGGGTCTCTTGATTTCGGCTCTCGGTTTCTTCGGCCTGGTCGCCTCGGTGATCAACCAAATTCCTCCACTCGGCCTGGTTTGCTTCCTAACCATGGGCTTCGGACTCGTTTTGGCTTCCTCTCGAAAAAAGCTTTAGCTAGTCCGGGGATATTTTTTTTTGCCCAAAATCTGGGCGTTGAGCCAATTTGGCTCCATTTTCTACCACCGCTAAAAAAGCCCGTCGTTACAAGGTTGTTATCAAAAATATTCCCGTTTTTTGTGTGAATTTTGCCTCCTTAGGAAACTAAGTGGAGTAAAGTGGAGAAAACGGGTCAAGAAAGGAGGCGACATGTTTTCAGGTACAACCAACCCCAAGCTCGATGACAAAGGTCGCCTCGTGATTCCCGCCAAGTTCCGCGAGTTAACCGACGGACCGCTTTACATCACCAAGGGTCAGGACTACTGCCTTGCCGTTTACACCGCCAGCGAATTTGCTCGCATTGCTGAGCAACTCCAGCAGGCAAGGGTTACAACCAAGTCAGCTCGCCACTTCGTAAGAAACTTCATGGCCTCCGCCGAGCTTCAGATCCCGGACAAGCAGGGCCGCATCAGCATTCCCGCCCACCTTCGCGACTATTCGCAGATTGATCGCGAGCTCGTAATGGTCGGAAACAACAACAAGGTTGAGATCTGGTCAGCCAAGGTCTGGGATGAAAGCCAAGCCGAGCAAGACGAACTCTTCGCAAACCGTGACGAGGAGGTGATTCCGGGCATCTTCTAGCCCGGCGGTCATGTCCAAGGAAATCTCTGAACTTCACGTACCCGTAGCTCTAGAGCGAACCCTAGAAATCTTGGGGGAGCACCTGGATAAGCCCGGCGCTGTTTTTGTGGACTGCACCTTGGGTCTCGGTGGCCACACTGAGGCTTTCTTGGCTAAGTTTCCAGAGCTGCACGTCGTAGCAATCGACCGTGACCCAAAAGCCATTGCCCTTGCCAGTGAGCGGCTTGAGGACTACTCGGACCGCATTGACTTCGTCAACACGACCTACGACAACATCGACGAGGCTCTTGAAAGCCTTGGAATCGAAAAGGTAGATGCGATCCTCCTCGACCTCGGTGTGTCTTCAATGCAGCTCGATGAGCGCGATCGCGGATTCGCCTACAGCTACGAAGCGCCTTTGGATATGCGAATGGATTCGAGCAAGGGTAAAACCGCAGCCGAAATCGTGAATGGTTACAGCGAGGACGCACTCGCCCGTATCTTCTTCGAGTACGGCGAAGAGCGTTATTCAAAGCAGATTGCAAAGGCAATCGTGGTTCGTCGAAACGAACAGCCTTTCTCGGTTAGCACCGAACTCGCTGCGCTAATCGCAAAGATCGTCCCGTTCATTCCCGGAAAGAGCTCAGGTCACCCTGCCAAGCGCGTTTTCCAGGCCCTTCGTATCGAGGTGAACGAAGAGCTAGACGTACTCAAGGCCACAATGCCTCGCGCTATCGACGCGCTGGCCATGAACGGCCGCATTGTCGTTCTGTCGTACCACTCGCTTGAAGACCGAATCGTGAAGCAGGCTTTTGCAACCGCGGCGAACTCGTCGGCTCCAATCGACCTACCAATAGAACTTCCGGAGCACGCACCGACGCTCCGACTAATCACCAAAGGTGCCGAGACGGCATCGCAGCAAGAAATCGAACTAAACCCAAGATCCGCCTCGGTGAAACTCCGTGCGGCAGAAAAGATTAGGCAAGCAGCATGAGCGCAATACGTCTGAACCAGCGTCCCGCCCTAAAGGTCCAAAGCGGACTCCAGTTTGCAACTGCACGCAAGTCACCAGCGTTCCGCCTCGGTGTCATGGCTGTCTCAGGTTTTGTCGCAATCATGCTGATCCAGCTCGTCCTAGGTGTACTAACCTCGCAGGGTGCTTATGAAATGGCACGCCTTAAGGCCGAGCGTCACGAGTTGACCACCTCAAGTGACATTTTGGCAGCGCAGGTTGACTCGCTGGCCAGCAACCAGAACCTCGCTAACTCGGCACAAAGCTTGGGAATGATCCCAAACTCGTCACCGGTGTTCCTAAACCTCGCAGATGACAAGTTGATCGGAAAGCCTAAGGCAGCCTACTTTGACTCGAGCCACCAGGTTTCGCGCAACCTTGTGCCAAACGCAGCGATGACCACCAAGTCCCGTTGGGACCTCTCAGTGAAGACCGCTAGCACCAATGTCGCTACCGCAGAAGTCCCCGCCACTGAAGTAACTTTGAGCACGGGCGACCTACCGGTTTCGCCCACCCACTAAAGCGCGGAGGCTAGTCGAGTGAACTACCTGACGCCCGGCAATCCGCGTAAAAGAGTAAGACTTTTCGCTGGCATCACGCTCATTCTGGCCGTTGTCTTCTCCTTCAGACTGGTGCAACTTCAATATGTTGACGCCGACGCAATCAACGCTGTCTCGAAAGAGAAGCGCGAGGTCACGCGAACAATCAAGGCCCTACGCGGTGACATTGTTGACACCAACGGCAACGTGCTCGCACACTCGGTTTACACCTATGACATCAACGCCGCCCCGATCAACGTGGGCCCCGTGATTATTGAACGCGATGGCAAAGAGGTCGAGCTGACAGTTGATCAGCAGGCCGAGGAGATTTCTCGAATCCTGCGAATGGACAAGGCTGAGATTCTCAAGCGCATTGCCGGAAACGGCGTCTATTCGAATCTTGCAAAAGGTGTAAGTGCCGCGCAATATCGAGCGCTGCAGCAGCTCGATCTTCCCTGGTTGTTTTACGACCCGATTCTTTCTAGAACCTATGCCGAGGGTGGAACTACCGGAAGCATTGTTGGTTTCGTCGGCGTAGACGGTTTGCCGTTGGCTGGAGTTGAGAGACAAATGAACTCTTGCCTAGCCGGTGTTGACGGCCAGGAAACCTATGAACGCGGGGTTGACGGAATTCGTATTCCAAACAGCGCGGTGATTGCGCAACGTGCACAAAACGGTTCAACCGTTCACCTGACCATCAATAAGGATCTTCAGTATCTAGCGCAGAATCAGCTTTACAGCGAGGTTCGCAGATTCCGAGCCGACTGGGGTACGGCCATTGTCCTCGAGGTGAAAACGGGCAAGGTTCTTGTAGCGGCAGAGGCTCCTTCGGTTGATTCGAACGACTTCGCCTCGGCTACAGCCGAAAGTCGCAAGTCGCGCATTTTTGAAAACACCTTTGAACCCGGCTCAACCATGAAGACCATCACGGCTGCCACGGTTATCGATACAGGTAAGGGCACACCGCTCACCAAGGTGAAAGCGCCGTACAAGATCAGTTTCCCCTGGGGTCCGGTGCAGGATTCCCACATGCACCCGACAGAGCGCCTTACTCTCACCGGGGTGTTGCGAGAATCCTCCAACACCGGATTGATCCAAATCGGCGACGCGGTTCCGCGAAAGACCCGATACGACTACCTGCGTAAGTTTGGCTTCGGCGAGAAGACCAGCATCAACTTCACTGGCGAGGCAAGCGGGCAACTTCGCAAGCCAGAAGATTGGGATGGTGCCACCGACAAGGTGTCGATGTTTGGCCAGGGCGTCGCTGTTACTCCAATTCAAATGGCAGTCGCTTACCAGGCGATTGCAAACAAGGGAGTGCGTCTGCAGCCGAGCCTTATTGAAGGCTGTGAAGATGCCAACGGCAAGCTTTCTCCGGTGCCCGTTGGTACGCCGACTCGTGTGATTTCTGAAGAGACTGCGGCTCAGACCATGGCAATGCTTGAAAAGGTCGTCGAGTACGGTGGCGTCGGAAAAACTGCGGGGCTCTCCGAGTGGCGTGTTGCCGGTAAGTCGGGTACCGCTCAGATCGCGTCAGAGGACCGACGTTACGGACGCCTTTACGCAATTTCCTTCATCGGTGTTGCCCCCGTCGAGGACCCAAAGTACGTTGTAGCCGTTACCTACTACAAGACCAGAACGGTGAGTTCGTCTATCGGCGCCACCCCAACCTTCCGTTACCTAATGAAGAAGGCTCTCCTGATGGGATCCGTGCCGCCATCAACCACTAAGTCGAAGCCATTGGCGATGGAGTGGTAGGTCGATGAAAGAGCAAATCCCGCCGATTCTGAGACCGGATTGTGTTGAACCGGTTAGCACACTGGCAATCGCCGAGAAGTTTGGCCTCGGGTCCTTCAACTCAAAGTCGGATGCAGTGGTAACTGGAATCAGCATGAACACTGCAGATTTGAGAGCGGGAGACCTGTTTGTTGCTATGCCTGGAGCTAAGACTCATGGTGCAGCTTTCTACCTCAAGGCTCTCGAACTCGGGGCTGCAGCAATCGTGACCGACCAGGCCGGCTTTGACCTGATGGGCGAGGTTTCTGTTCCCGTGTATCAATTGGAGCAGCCAAGACTTCGACTCGGTGACCTGGCCGCTTTTGTTTACGGCAACTTCCAATCGAACATGCCACTGCTATTCGGCACTACCGGGACAAATGGAAAGACTTCTACGAGCTACATTCTCGAAGCGATCCTGAGGCAGCTTGGTCAGGTGACCGGCCTTACCTCAACGGCCGAGCGCCACATCGCAGGCGAGGTGATTGTTTCGAGACTCACAACGCCAGAGTCCACAGAAATGCAAGCCCTGCTAGCGCGGATGCGCGAAGCACATGTGAATTCCGTTGCCATCGAAGTTTCGGCCCAAGCGCTCACCCAACATCGCATCGACGGCATCGTTTTCGACATCGTCGGCTTCACAAATCTGAGCCACGACCACCTTGATGATTACAAGGACATGGCCGAGTACCTTGCAGCCAAAGCGCAACTCTTCAGCAGCAGGCGCGCGCGCAGGGGAGTGGTCTGCCTGGATTCCGAGTATGGCGATGAGTTTGCCTCGCTATCTGACATTCCGCTTGTAACGGTTGCAACCGCAAAGCCGGCCGACTTCGTTGTGACAGTTACCGAAGAGGTTCCTGCAAGAACCTCCTTCGAGGTTTCCTTGCCAGACGGTTCGGTTATCGCCAGCTCACTGCCAATCATTGGCGCGCACATGGCATCGAACGCTGGTTTGGCCATCGCCATGCTTATCGAAGCTGGATTCTCGGCCGAACGCGTTCGCGAGGCTGTCGCGGAGGGCATCAACGCCTACCTTCCGGGTCGCACCGAGAGAGTGAGCGCTGCTACGGGCCCAGATGTTTACGTGGACTTCGGGCACAGCCCAGACGCTTTCCTAAACACTCTCAAGGCCGTTCGTAAGGTAACAACGGGCAAGGTAATCATGCTTTTCGGTGCGGATGGCGATCGCGATGCCTCGAAGCGCCCGGCAATGGCGAGTGTTTCGGCGGAGAATTGCGATGTTCTCGTGATCACCGATCACCACCCTCGTTTCGAGGACCCAACGAGCATCCGCAAGACCCTGGTGGATGCTGCTCGGGCCGCACGCCCAGAGCTAGAGATCTTTGAGGTTTCACCGCCTGAGGATGCGATCGTCAAAGCTGTCTCACTTGCGGGTCCAGGCGATGCAATTCTCTGGGCGGGTCCAGGTCATCAGGATTATCGGGACATTCGGGGAGTTAGAACCCCGTACTCGGCGAGAGCACTCGCTCGAGAAGCCCTGAAAGCAGCGGGGTGGGAATGATTTCGCTCAGTCTTCACGACATTGCCGAGGCTGTCGGCGGACGCCTCATTGGCGGCGATTTGCAGGTTACCGGAAGCGTAGAAACAGACTCTCGACTAGTGCAGAAGGGTTCGCTTTTCGTCTGCAAACCAGGTGAAGAAACCGACGGTCACCTCTTCGCTCAGGCGGCGTTGGACGCGGGTGCGGTTGCGCTCATGGTTGAACGCGAACTCGATGTTGATGCACCCCAGGTGTTAGTAGCCGATGCGGTTTTGGCACTTGGGCGCTTGGCTGCGGATGTTCTTCGACGTGTTCGATCGGTTAGCGAGCTCAGGGTCGTTGGAATCACGGGTTCGAACGGTAAAACCAGCACCAAGAACATGTTGAGGGCAATTTTGTCGAAGGTTGGCAACACGATTGCGCCGATCGAGTCTTACAACAATGAGGTGGGCGCGCCGATCTCGATTCTGAAAATTGACGAGAACACGAAGTTCCTCGTGGTTGAAATGGGTGCGGGCGGCGTCGGCAGTATTCAGTACCTTGCGAAGATCGCAAAGCCAGACATCGGAGTTGTTCTCAAGGTTGGTCTCGCTCACGCCGGCGAATTCGGTGGAATCGAGTCAACCTTCAAGATCAAGAGTGAATTGGTTACAGCGCTTTCCCCGGACGCCACCTTCGTTTATAACGCCGATGACCCTTACGTAAGCCAGATGGTCGAGCTGACCACTGCTAGGGCCATACCGTTCGGCACTGTCGAGGAGGCTGAGTATCGAATCGAGTCACCTCGAGTGAGTATCGCCGGGACTTCTGCGACGCTGCACCTGCCCAAGGATCGAGAGGTCGAAATCACACTGAAGATTCTGGGTGAGCACCAGCTTATGAACGCGATCGCGTCGATCGCCGTTGCCGAGCAACTCGGTGTGGCACCAGAGGTTTCGATTTCGGCTCTTGAGGAGCTCCAACTTGCCGAACGCTGGAGAATGCAACTTACGACGCGTCCCGACGGTGTCCATGTCATCAACGATGCCTACAACGCCTCGCCAGACTCGATGAAGGCGGCTCTTCAGACGCTCGCTCAGTTAGGTCGCCAAGGGCACCGCACAGTTGCTGTCCTCGGTGAGATGGCCGAACTCGGCGAGTACTCCGCTACCGAGCACGATTCTATGGGGCGCTTAGCCGTGCGACTCGGCATCGACCAGGTCGTTGTAGTTGGCCAACGCGCCAAGTTGATTCACATGGGTGCTTCGCAAGAGGGTTCCTGGGATGGCGAGTCAAAATTCTTCGACGAGGCCTCCGAGGCTTTGGTTGCAGTTCGTGAAATGCTTGAGCCTGGCGATGTCGTGCTCGTGAAGTCGTCGAAGTCGGCGAATCTTCGCTTTCTTGGCGACGATCTTTTGGAGGTTTCAGCTTGAGAGCAATTCTTTTAGCCGGCGGAATTTCGCTAGCCTTCACACTCTTTCTAACCCCAGCCTTTATTTGGCTATTCAAGAAACTCGAATGGGGTCAGTTCATCCGTGAAGACGGACCCAAGTCGCATCACACCAAGCGCGGCACCCCAACAATGGGCGGTATCGCAATCATCGGCGGTGCGGTCCTCGGTTACTTCGTCGGCAAGGCAGTAAACGGTGAAGTTCCGACGGTTTCAGCGCTGTTGGCTATATTCATGATGGTCGGCCTCGGTTTGGTCGGTTTCTTGGACGATTTCATCAAGACGCACAAGCAGAGAAGCCTGGGGCTCACCGGCTGGGCCAAGATTGCCCTTCAAGGTGTAGTCGCAACGGTCTTTGCAATCCTCGCCATCCAGTTTCCGAACGAACAGGGAATCACCCCGGCTTCGACTCACATTTCCTTCACGAGGGATATTCCTTGGCTAGACATTCTCAGTTGGGGAACCATCATCGGCACTTTGGTTTTCATCATTTGGATCTACTTCTTGGTGGCTTCAACCTCTAATGGTGTGAACATCGCCGATGGGCTAGACGGCCTTGCCACTGGTTCCACCATCATGGCTATCGGTGCTTATGCGGTAATTGGCTTCTGGCAGTTCAACCAGGCCTGTGATCCAACCGCATTGGTTGCGCAGTGCTACGAGGTCCGCGACCCGCTCGACCTTGCCGTCGTTGCCTCTGCGATTGTTGGCGCTCTAATCGGATTCCTCTGGTGGAACACCTCACCTGCACAAATCTTTATGGGTGACACCGGTTCGCTAGGTCTTGGCGGAGCACTAGCCGCTCTCGCGATTCTTTCGCGCACCGAGTTGCTGTTGATTTTCGTCGGCGGAATCTTCGTAATTGTGACCGGTTCGGTGATCATTCAGCGCATCTACTTCAAGCTAACCAAGTGGACCACCGGAGCGGGCAAACGCGTGTTCCTAATGAGTCCGCTGCATCACCACTACGAGCAAAAGGGTTGGGCGCAAATCACAATTGTGGTTCGTTTCTGGATCATTTGCGGACTCTGTGTTCTCGGTGCAATCGGTTTGTTCTACATCGAATGGACCTACGGATAAAGTGTCGCGGATTGATCAACTAACCAGCTGGCACGATGATTGGACCAAGCTAAAAGTAGCCGTCATTGGCTTAGGTGTGACCGGGTTTTCGGTGGCAGACACGCTGGCTGAACTCGGTTCCGATGTTGAGGTTTTTGCCGAAAGCGCCGATGCCGAACACCTAGATATCCTCGATGTTTTAGGTGTCAGACACACTACCGGTGAGGCCGCCAAGGCACTTCCGGCTGCATTGGTTGAATTTGCCCCAGAACTGATTGTTACTTCGCCTGGCGTGAAGCCAGACTCTCCAATCATCGTTTGGGCCGGTGAGAATCGGGTTCCGGTTTGGGTGGACATCGACTTAGCCTGGCGTCTGCGAGACAAAACCAAACGAATTGCCGACTGGTTCTGTGTCACAGGCACCAACGGCAAGACAACGACAGTTCAATTGGCGACCAACATGTTGCAGGCAGCGGGTTTGCGCGCCGCATCTTGCGGAAACATCGGTGTGCCAATACTCGACTGCATTCGCGACCCGGAGGGTTTTGACGCATTGGTGGTTGAGTTATCGAGTTTCCAGTTGCACTACCTTGGCGAAATTTCACCTTACGCAAGCGCTCTGCTCAACATCGATCACGATCACATTGACTGGCATGGAAGTTTCGAGAGTTATCGAAGCGCCAAAGGAAAGATTTACGAGAACACCCAGGTCGCTTGTGTTTACAACGTCGGCGACCTTGCCACTGAAAAACTTGTTGAAGAAGCAGATGTCGTTGAGGGTGCCCGTGCCATTGGCTTTACGGTGGGTAGCCCCAGCGTCAGTCAAATTGGTTTTGCAGGAGACATTCTCTGTGACCGCGCGTTTATCGAGCAGCGCAGAACCGAAGCGCAAGAGTTGGCCACTGTCGAAGACATCAACGAGATTGGCGTTCTCACTCCGCACCTAATGGCAAACATCGCCGCAGCTTCGGCTTTGGTTCGCAGCTTGGGCATCTCCGCTGAGGCGGTGCGTGAGGGTATCCGCACCTTCAAACTCGATCGTCACCGCATTGAGGTTGTTTTGGATCGAGACGGCATCATGTGGATTGATGATTCGAAAGCTACGAACCCGCACGCCGCTGCAGCATCGCTAGCAAGCTTCGAGTCGATTGTCTGGGTCGTTGGTGGCCTGCTGAAGGGCGTAGATATCGAGCCACTGGTTGCAAAGTTTGCTTCGCGTCTTCGCGGAGCTGTTGTGATTGGCGCTGAACGGGAGGCCGTTATGACCGCCTTGCAATCCGCAGCTCCGAGTGTCCCGGTGATTGAAATTTCACCCGAGGATGCTTCCGAGGTCATGCCGAAGGCGGCAAACGCAGCATTGGCGCTAGCGCAATCGGGCGACACGATTCTGCTCGCACCAGCGGCCGCCTCGATGGATCAATTCAAGGATTACGCGGATCGCGGCAACAAGTTTGCAGCGGCCGCGAGGGCAACGGGGGAGAAGTAAATGAGTGCACGCAAGGTTAAGGTTGGACTCGCTGAGAAGTCGAAATCCAGTGTTCGAAGTTTTATGGTTGGCCATTCCTCTGGCTATTACCGCATCCTAGGCATCGTCGCGTTTTTATCGCTCTTGGGTCTAGCCTTCGTTCTCTCTTCGTCTTCAGTCGATGCCATCAAGAACGGAAACAGTGGATTCATCGTCTTTTTGAAGCAGGCTATGTTCGCTATTTTGGGCTTTATCGGGATGCTGATTGCTTCAAGATTGTCGTTCGCCTGGGTTCGCCGATACATAATGATTTTCTTGCTTGGAGCTGGCGTCCTACAGTTTCTGACAGTCACTGTGCTCGGCTACTCGGTGAACGGTAACCGAAACTGGATCAGCGTTTTCGGCTTCTTCACCGTTCAGCCTTCCGAGATCCTCAAACTCGCGCTCATTCTCTATCTAGCCGACTATCTGGCCAATCGAGACAATGACCCAGAAATTTCTGTCACTTGGACTCGGCCGTTCTGGATTGGTATCGGTGCGATCGGACTCGTGTTGCTCGGTAAAGACATGGGTACAGCCATGATCATGGTAGCCATTTTGCTGGGCGTGCTTGCCTTCGCGGGCATGCCGCGACCGAAGCTTTTCAAGTACGCCGCCTTGGTTGCGGTCGGAGGATTCTTCGCGCTTCAACTCAGTAGCTCGCGCATTCCGCGAATCATGGCCTGGATGAACCCGGGCGCGCCAGACCCGATGCAATACAACTGGCAGCAAACTCATGCCACCTGGGCCTTCGCCTCCGGCGGTGTTACCGGTGCCGGTTTGGGGCAGTCGAAGCTCAAGTGGTCTTGGATTCCCGAAGCCGAGAACGACTTTATTTTTGCGATTATTGGCGAAGAGGGCGGACTCTTGGTCTCCATCATGGTCGTCGCGCTGTTTGTGGCTTTGATCTACTCTTTGCTCGGTGCAGCCGAACGCACGTCGGATGATTTCTCAAGATTTTTGATTCTGGGCGTTCTGACCTGGATTGGCGTTCAGTCGATGGTCAATATCGCGGTTGTCCTAGGTCTTCTTCCTGTGCTCGGAGTTCCACTGCCGCTTATCTCGGCGGGTGGTTCATCGCTCGTTATGCTGCTCGTGGCAGTGGGTCTGGTACTTGGCGCAGAGCGCCAGTTTGGCCAGGGCGTGGCAAGGCGCAAGCGATGACGACTTACCTGCTCGCCGGCGGCGGAACAGCTGGCCACGTGAACCCGCTACTCGCGCTAGCTGACGAAATCATGGCCAATGAACCCGAGGCGAAAGTAATCGCCCTCGGCACTCGCGAAGGTCTTGAGGCACACTTGATCCCCGACCGGGGTTATGAACTGGTTACCGTTGAACGGCTACCGTTTCCACGAAAACTGAACAGTTACGCACTCAAGTTTCCTGGTCGTTACTTCCGAGCAATTCGACAGGTGCGTGAGCTCATCAAGTCTCGAGGAGTAGACGTTGTGGTTGGGTTCGGTGGCTATGCCAGTGCGCCTGCCTACGAAGCAGCTCGATCTGAGGGCGTAGCTCTGGTGATTCACGAGGCCAACGCGCTGCCCGGTATTGCCAACCGACGCGGTGCGAAGTTTGCCGACGTGGTGGCAGTAGCTTTTTCCGGCACAAAGCTCCCTAGAGCCAAACATGTCGGTATGCCGCTTCGTCAAGAAGTTGCCGCTTTGGTCAATCTCTCTGACAAAACCGGTCCGCGCCAGCACTTCGGGCTTGATTCAAACACCACAACAATGCTGGTAACCGGCGGTTCGCTCGGCGCTAAGCGAATTAACGACACTATTGAAGCCTCGAGGCGTGTCCTGGCGGCCGCGGGCATACAGGTTTTGCACATTGTCGGTGGACGAAGCGATCTGCCTGAAGTAAACGAGCCCGGATACCGAAGAATCGCATACTGCGATCGCATGGAACTTGCCATAGCCGCAGCTGACTTAGCCGTAGCGCGCTCCGGTGCAGCCACAGTTTCGGAGTTCAGCGCGGTCGGGTTGCCAGCAATCTATGTTCCATACCCTGTAGGTAACGGTGAGCAGGCTTTGAACGCAAGAGATTCCGTTGCGTCAGGTGCAGCCATCTTGGTCAAGGACGCAGACTTCACGCCTGACTTTGTTTCTTCCGTTGTCGTCCCGCTAGCCTCCGATAGCAAGCGCTTGGCGGGTATGTCGGCAGCTTCATCAGTTGTTGCGATTGCAGACGGCGCGCAGCGTCTGTATCGCCTGGTTGCCGAGCTAAAGCGTTAGCCTCTCTTAGCCTTTTAGGTGATAAGGATTTAGATGATCAAGCCAGATTTCAGCCAGCCGGTTCCAGACGACCTCGGCAACGTCCACTTTGTCGGAATCGGTGGTTCGGGAATGTCTGGCATTGCCCGCATCCTTCTAGGGATGGGCCACCGCGTAACCGGTTCGGATCTGCGCGACACCTCGAACGTTGCAGCGCTCCGTGATCTAGGGGCCGAAATCTTCATCGGTCATGATGAGTCGCATCTGGGCACCCCCGACACGGTGGTTGTGACTTCGGCTCTGTGGCCTACCAATCCCGAATACCTGTTGGCCAAGAAACTCGGCATTCCAGTTATTCACCGCAGCCAAGCTCTTGCCTACCTAACCACCAAGAAGCGGCTTGTTGCTGTTGCAGGCGCGCACGGTAAAACCACAAGCACCGGAATGATCATCACGGGATTGCTTGAACTAGGCGTTGACCCG
This sequence comes from Actinomycetota bacterium, assembly GCA_041158585.1. GTDB lineage: Bacteria > Actinomycetota > Actinomycetes > Actinomycetales > Microbacteriaceae > Rhodoluna. The sequence continues at coordinate 8,618 of JBEBBA010000063.1, read as the reverse complement.
AGTTTCGTAAACGGTGGAGTTGTCGCGGCACTTGGCTCCAGTTCTGCCGCCGGTAAAGACAACCTATTTGTCATTGAAGCCGATGAGTCCGATGGCTCTTTCCTTCACTACGAAACCGCGATTGCACTCATCACCAACGTCGATCCAGACCACTTGGACCACTACGGATCCCTAGAGGCTTTCCAAGCAGAATTTGCTCGTTTTGCCAACGGGGCCAAGGAGCTTGTTGCCATCAGCTCCGACGACCCCGGGGCGGTAGCGGTTACGAAACTGATTTCCGGCCCCAGGGTAATCACCTTCGGTACCCATGAAAGCGCCGATGTTCGGCTAACCCGCATCGATGCAACCGGGCCGCGTGTCGCGTTCGACGTGAGTGTCGGAGGAGCGGAACTCAGCGGCGAGCTGACGATCCCAGGTGCACACAATGCGTTGAATGCCGCCGGTGCACTAGCCGTTCTTGTCGGGCTAGGTTTTGACGCCGCTCAAGCACTCACGGCAATTGAAAAGTTCGCAGGAACCGAACGTCGCTTTGAGTTGCACGGCAAGGTCCGCGGCGTCAGCGTCTATGACGACTTTGCTCACCACCCGACTGAGGTAGCTGCTGCCCTTACCGCGGCTCGCGCGGTTGTTGGCGAAGGCAACCTGATTACCGTTTTCCAACCCCACCTCTACAGTCGTACGCGTCTAATGCATAGGGAATTTGCCGAGGCCTTGGCTCTCAGCGACCAAGTGGTGGTCTTGGACATTTACGCCGCTCGCGAAGATCCGGAACCCGGTGTCACGGGCGCACTCGTGTCGAATTCTTTCGACGACCAATCGAAGGTTCACTATGTTCCACTTTGGGACGACGCTCCCGCGGTGGCGGCGAAGCTGGCTAAAGACGGGGATTTCATAATCACGATGGGTTGCGGCGATGTTTACCGCATGGTCCCAGACCTTCTGAAGGCCCTGGGGAATTGAAACGACCCGATTCACGTCGGCCTGCAGCTAAGCCGGCTAGCAAGCCTCTGAAGGCTGTACCGGCAAAAAAACCGCCTGCTTCAAACGTTGTAAAGCTTGAGCGAAAAAAGCCGCAGCGGAGCCAGAAACCACCCAAGGTGACTCGAGAACGAGTTCGGTCGATCAAGCCAAAGAGAGGTGCAGGTCGAGTCGTTTTCCTCTCGGTTATTTCTTCGCTCTTAGCGCTAACGATTTTTGTTCTGGTTGCCTCCTTCTCGCCTCTCCTGGCTGTCGAAAAGGTTGAAATCCGGGGCAATAACCGAATTCCCACCAAGGTTCTAATTAGCGCGCTCAAATCCCAGGTTGGCCGTCCACTGCCACAGGTCACACTCGACGATGTGACCAAAGAACTCAGCGACTTCACGTTGATTCAGAGCATCGCGGTGGTAAACCTTCCGCCACACACGCTCCAGGTTCGCATCGTTGAACGTCAGCCAATCTGCATAATCAAATCCTCGCGCGGAAATTTCCTTTACGACCCGGCGGGCGTGCGAATCGCGTCAGTTGATACAACCGAGAAGTATCCGGTCGTTGTCGCCCCGGGTAAACCAGGCGCGAGCCCGGAGTTCAAGGTTGCCATTGGCGCACTATTGGCTTTGCCAGTCAGTATCTTCCCGCGAGTTGCCGAAGTAAGAGCCCCTTCGATGGACTCCATTACCTTCAAGCTCCGCGGTCTTTCGGGGCAGAAGGTCATCTGGGGAGACAGTTCACAAGCCGCTCTAAAGGCTCGTGTTTTGCTCTCTCTGGTGAAACACCAAAAGAAATCCGATCGAGTTACCTACGACGTCTCGTCCCCTAAGGCTCCAACCGTTCGCTACTGAGCGACACGCCCGCGCGCCTTCGCGGTTTTGCCCTGTTTTTGACTTACTTTTCAGGCGCATAAACAAACTGCGTTTACGGTTTAAGCCTCAGGTTGAGGTTGAAACTTAGCGCAAAACCAGGTGAGGAACCAAGTGGCTGTAAATCAGAACTTCCTAGCTGACATCAAGGTAGTAGGCGTCGGTGGCGGTGGCGTCAACGCCGTGAATCGCATGATTGATGGCGACATGCGCGGCGTCGAGTTCATTGCAGTGAACACCGACGCTCAGGCTCTACTGATGAGCGGCGCAAACGTGAAGATCGACATCGGCCGCGAGCTCACCCGCGGACTCGGCGCTGGCGCAGACCCTGCCGTTGGTCGCCGTGCAGCCGAAGATCACCGCGACGAAATCGAAGCGGCACTAAAGGGCGCTGACATGGTATTCGTCACTGCTGGCGAGGGTGGCGGAACTGGTACAGGAGCCGCACCTGTTGTTGCTGCAATTGCCCGCAGCCTCGGAGCGCTCACCGTGGGCGTGGTCACTAAGCCTTTCGCCTTCGAAGGTCCGCGCCGTGCCGCTCAGGCAGAGGCAGGCATCGCCGAACTTCGCGCCGCCGTTGACACCCTCATCGTTGTTCCAAACCAGCGTTTGCTCGACCTCGAGGACGAGAAAATCAGCATCCCTGAGGCCTTCATGGTCGCAGACAGCATCCTCAAGTACGGTGTGCAGGGCATTACCGACCTGATCGCAGTCCCGGGGCTAATCAACCTAGACTTCGCCGACGTTCGCTCCGTGATGGAGCAGGCCGGCAGCGCTCTGATGGGTATCGGTACCGCAAAGGGCGAGGACCGCGCAATTCGCGCCGCTGAAATGGCCATTCACAGCCCACTTCTAGAGGCGAGCATCGATGGCGCCAACGGCGTGCTCTTGCTCGTTCAGGGTGCATCTAACCTTGGCCTCCACGAGGTTGACAGCGCTGCTCGCATGGTTCAGGAAGCCGTAAACCCTCAGGCCAATGTCATTTGGGGTTGCACCATCGACGACAGCCTTGGCGACGAGATTCGCATCACGGTTATCGCAGCCGGTTTCGAAGGTGGAATTCCAACCCGACGCGCTCCGATTCGCAGCTTCGGAAGCACCGAGCCAAAGGTTGAACCTGTTGTGGCTCCGGTCGTGGCAGCAGCTACTGCAGTAGCAGCGGCTCCAGCGGTTGAAGAAGCCACTCGCAGCTGGTTTGCTGATGAGACAGTGGATGAACCATCCGATGCAGATGAGTATTTCGCAGGGTTCCAGGTCGCTGAGCCGTCCGCTGACCCAACTCCGCCAACCACCGCGATCAACCTACCGATTCGCGAAGAAGACGGTGTTTACGGCGACGACCTAGACATCCCAGACTTCCTCAAGTGAGTTGGTTGGCGCAAAACCTCGCTGAGGTAGATGCGCGGATAGCTGCCAGACTCCTAAAGTCGGGCAGGGCTCCAGGGTCTGTGACTCGAATTGTCGTGAGCAAGTTTCACCCAGCCTCTCTAGTCCGTGAACTCAATGAGCTCGGTGTTAGCGATTTCGGTGAAAATCGTGACCAAGAAGCCTCGGCCAAAGCTGAAGAACTCGCCGATTTGAAGCTGACCTGGCACTTCATCGGCCAGTTGCAGAGCAACAAGGCAAAGAGCGTCATTAAATACGCTTCAACCATTCACTCGCTTGATCGTGAATCATTGCTGGACGCGCTAGCCGCTCGACCGACAGACGCCCAACTTGGCGTTTTCATCCAGGTCAACCTGACGGATGATCCGGGTCGTGGTGGCGTCGAGCCGGAAGACATGTTGCCTTTTGCCAATCGGGTGGTCGCAGTGCCGCACCTGGAACTCCTTGGAGTCATGGCAGTTGCCTCGCTTGATGGAGAAGAGGAGCGTGACTTCGACAAGGTTGCCCGACTCAGTGAACAACTTCGAGTTGCACATCCGACCGCCAAGAACATCTCTGCCGGCATGTCGAACGACTTTGAATTGGCGATTGATTACGGTGCGACACACCTGCGCATAGGCACGGCAATCACGGGTAAGCGCGGTTAGAGCGAATATTCTTTTCGCAGGAGGATTTCTCATGAGCGTTCTAGGTAAAGTAAGCGAATTTTTTGGTTTGAGCTCGTCTGGCAAGGCGGCACCGACTAGCCCGGTTGCATCGGCAACCCGCACGCCGGCCCGAGTAACTCCAATCAAGCCGCGTCGCTCTTCGGGTGACATGTCCGAGATTTTCACCGTAGAAATCACGTCTTACGCAAACTGCCAAGAGGTGTCGGATGCCTTCCGCGAGGGTGTACCTGTCATCGTCAACATGGGTGGCATGTCTGAGGCTGAAGCCAAGAGAATGCTCGACTACATGCTTGGACTCAAAGAAGGCCTTTACGGTCACCTGCGCCGAGTCACCAACAAGGTTTGGCTTCTCACGCCGTCTAACATCTCGGTAAATGATGAAGACGAAACCAACCCTGGCGAAGCTGACGACCTACTAGTTCAGCCGTAAAAGGTGTCACCTCTCTCATTCGTAATCTGGCTTGCGCTCCAGATTTTCTTCTTCATGATGTTTGGGCGCTTGATCGTCGAACTCATTCGCTTCAACAAGCCTTACTGGCAACCTAAAGAACCTTTGCGCGCACTTGTGAACCTAACCTGGCGTGTAACCGACCCACCGCTAAACCTGATGCGCAAGGTTATCCCCAACGTAAAGCTCGGCTCGGTTGGTATTGACCTTTCGTGGACTATCTTGATGCTGCTGATCAGCATCGCTAGCTCATTCGTTCAGCGCTTCTAAAACCGATGAGGTAACCTTGTTACCGTCCCAAAACGAAGTGAGGTTCCTATGCCATTGACTCCAGAAGACGTTGTCAATAAAAGGTTTCAACCTACGAAATTCCGCGAAGGCTACGACCAGGATGAAGTGGATGACTTCCTCGACGAGATCGTCGTTGAGTTGCGTCGCCTCAACCAAGAGAACGAAGACCTTCGCCAGCGCCTGCTCTCGAGCGAGGGACGCATCAATGAACTTCAGCGCGGCGGTGGGGCTATTACCTCAGCCGTGACTCTACCTGCCGTTTCTGCCGTTGTGGACCCGGGCAGCGCCTTCCCAGAGGCTGTTTCGGACCCGGTTGCACTAGACGGAAACAACACCAACAACCTCCTCCAGCTGGCCCGCAAGCTACACGACGAGCACGTCAAGGAAGGTCTTGAGAAGCGCGAGGCACTCATTGCCGAAGGCCACGCAACCGCGAGCCGTATCGTTCGTGAAGCAGAGGCTCAGCACAAGGCGAACATGGGTCGACTGGAGCAAGAAAAAGCTCTCATTGAACACACCATTCAGGAACTCCTCGCCTTCGAGCGCGAGTACCGCCTAAAGCTCAAGAACTACATCGAGAGTCAGCTGCGCGACCTGGAAACCGAAACTCCTACGGGTTCGCTACCTGCACTGGGTTAAGTCTTGAACTTTAGGGCAGTAGCCACCGTTCTCGGCCTCGGTGTTTTTGTCGTTGCCTTGGACCAGCTGACGAAGGATATTGCTCTAAGCGTTCTTGACCCCGGAAAGTCGGTGCCGTTCATCGGCGAACTGCTCAAGTTCTACCTAATTAGAAATGATTCGGCTGCGTTTTCTATCGGAAACGGTCAGACCTGGATTTTTACACTCATCTCGGCAATCGCAACCCTTGCTCTTTTGTGGTTCGGGCCCAGAGCGAAGACGGTGTCGTGGAGAGTAACCGCTGGTTTCTTGCTGGGCGGTGTGGTCGGCAACCTGATCGATCGCGTTTTTCGCGAACCCGGCTTTCCGAACGGCCACGTTATCGACTTCCTCCAGCTGCCATTTGGGTTCCCAATTTTCAACCTGGCTGACACTGTGATCGTGCTGACCATGTCGGTGGTCATGATTCGAATTATTCGCGGGGACAAAGTCGGCGAATGAGCGAAATCAAGTACCTAGCGGTGCCGGAGGGCCTAGCGGGTTCGAGGGCAGACGCGGGAGTAGCCAAGCTTCTCGGACTTTCGAGAACCAGCGCAACCGATCTGTTGGATTCGGGCAAGGTTAGTTCATCCGGAAAAGTACTATCCAAGTCCGACCGCCTCAGTGCAGAACAGTTGCTCGAAATTGAATTGGCTCCAGTTCGAAATGCGCTCGAGATCACAGCAGATGAAGTAGCGGATTTCAAGATCATTTATCAGGACGAGCACATCATCGTCATCGATAAACCCGCGGGCGTTGCATCACACCCATCGGTAGGTTGGGATGGCCCGACAGTTCCAGGCGCTCTCTTGGCCAGGGGAATCCAGCTCTCTACATCCGGCGCCTCAGAACGTCAGGGGATTGTTCAGCGTCTCGACGTTGGAACTAGCGGACTCATGACCCTGGCGAAGAGCGAACTCGCTTACTCGCGCCTAAAGCAGGCCTTCCGTGACCGCGCAGTTCACAAGACCTATCACGCCGTTGTCCAGGGCCACCTCGACCCGAGTATCGGTACTTTTGACGCACCGATAGCCAGACACCCAAAATCGGAGTTCAAGTTCCATGTCGCAGAAGACGGTAAACCCTCGGTTACCCATTACGAGGCTATTGAGCTGTTTCGAGCGGCTTCGCTTGTCGAAGTGATACTAGAGACGGGGCGCACGCACCAAATTCGGGTCCACTTTTCGGCATTTCGCCACCCTCTGGTCGGAGACACCATGTACGGAGCGGATCCGACTCTGGCTGCGAAACTCAAGTTGGACCGCCAGTGGCTGCACGCGGTACGTCTGAGTTTCGAGCACCCAATCAGTGGCGAAAATGTCGAGTTTGAATCGGAGTATCCTGCCGATCTAAGGGTCGCTTTGGAGAGCCTGCGAAACGCTTGAGCCGCGGTCGGTTACTCTTGAACTCCACCAAACCCTTGACCGGTAAAGCAAAAAAATGACTGACAAATCCGAATCCTATGTGCACCTTCACGTGCACACCGAGTATTCGATTTTGGACGGTGCCGCCAAGGTCAAAGAGCTCGTCGAGGCAGCTAAGGCCGACGGGCAACCAGCGGTAGCAATGACTGATCACGGCAACGTGCACGCCGCCTGGGAGTTCTTCCACGCCGCCAAGAAAGCGGGCGTCAAGCCAATCATCGGCATGGAGGCCTATGTAACCCCTCGGATTCACCGATCCGAACGCACCCGAACCTACTTTGGTGATCGCGGCCGCGACGATGTGTCGTCTGGTGGCGCCTACACCCACATGACCCTGCTGGCTCGCACCACCGAGGGCATGTACAACCTCTTCAAGCTCTCATCCCTCGCCTACATGGAAGGCGTGTTCTACAAGCCGCGAATCGACCGTGAACTTCTGCACAAATACGGTGCCGGCCTAATCGGAACCACCGGCTGCGCTTCGGGTGAAATCGCCACCCTTCTGCGCTTCGGTCGCTGGGACGATGCGGTCGAAACCGTGCGCGAAATGCAAGAAATCTTCGGCAAAGAGAACTACTACTGCGAACTCATGCGACACGGCATCGAAATCGAACAGAGAACCGAAGCCGAGCTACTGAGACTAGCTAAAGAGACTGGTATGCCGCTCCTAGCTACCAACGATTCGCACTATGTGCACGAGCACGATGCCGAGTACCAAGAGGCATTGCTCTGCGTCCAGTCGAACTCGACGCTCAACGATCCCGATCGTTTCAAGTTTGACGGCAGCGGTTTCTACCTCAAGTCGGCCGCGCAAATGCGAGAGCTATTCAAAGACTTACCCGAGGCCTGCGACAACACACTCGAAATCGCCTCGCGCTGCGAAGTCAGCTTCCCCGAGCGCGACCTTATGCCGGAGTTCCCAGTTCCAGAGGGTGAGACCGAGGCGTCATGGTTTGAAAAAGAGGTTGCCGCAGGTATGGCTCGCCGCTACCCGAATGGCATCCCTGAGGCCCAGGCGAAACAGGCGGCTTACGAGATCGAAATGATCAAGACCATGGGCTTCCCAGGCTACTTCTTGGTGGTTTCAGACTTTATCGGTTGGGCTCGTAAGCAGGGGATTCGCGTCGGGCCTGGGCGTGGTTCGGCTGCTGGAGCGATCGTTGCGTACGCGCTTGGAATCACCGAACTTGACCCGGTGAAGTACGGCCTCATCTTCGAGCGATTCCTAAACCCGGAACGTGTTTCGCTTCCGGATATCGATGTTGACTTTGACGATCGTCGCCGCGGTGATGTGATTCGTTACGTTTACGAAAAGTACGGTGAAGACCGCGTTTCACAAATCGGAACCTTCAACACCATTAAGGCAAAGGCTGCTCTCAAGGATGCCGCCCGCGTCCTCGGATTCCCTTACGCACTCGGCGAAAAACTCACCAAAGCCTTCCCGCCGCCCGTTTTGGGTCAGGAGATCAGCCTCTCGGTCCTCGAAGATCCGAGCGATAAGCGCTATCAGGAAGCAAAAGAGCTCCGAGAACTTATTGAGTCCGACCCAGATGCCCAGCGTGTTTTCCAGCTCGCAAAGGGTCTCGAGGGTTTGAAACGTTCAACTAGCGTTCACGCCGCCGGTGTGATCATCTCTAAAGAACCACTCATCGATGTAATCCCGCTCATGACTCGCGACGGCGAAGACGGTGTCATCACGCAGTTCGACCAACCGCCGCTCGAGAAGCTCGGCCTACTCAAGATGGACTTCTTGGGGTTGCGAAACTTGACCGTGCTCGAGGACGCCATCGACAACATTCGCCTCAACGGGGGAGTTCCACCGGTCCTTGAGGAACTCGACCTCGATGCGGACGAGAAAACATACAAGCTTTTGGGTGCGGGCGACACCCTCGGTGTGTTCCAGCTC
>JBEBBA010000062.1:0-2791 GCA_041158585.1 Actinomycetota bacterium | reverse complement strand
TAGGAACTTGGCATCGGCTGCGACCGGAATAGCGCCGATCTCAGGAACCGGCACCGAAGGAATCATCGCGCCAGGCATCAGGCGGATGTTGTACCAAAGCTGGTACTGAGCGCGCGGATTAGCCTGCTGCAACACGAGCATCTGCGGGTTCGCGTCGCCGTCTTCATCGGTAACCGCCATGACGGTTCTTGGCCAGAGGGTCGTTGCCGCCGGCAAAGTGAAGGTGATCGGCTTGCCAGCAATAGTTGGAAGTTTAGGAAGGTTTGCGTCCAACTTGCGTAGCGAGTAGTAGGCGATTCTCTGTTCGAGAGCAGGACCCTGGAACCTCGAGACAAGCTTGGCGCGGTCGTTCTTCGCGTCTCCAGCCTTGGCCGCCGAAGCAACCTCACTCAAAATTCTCGCGAGCTGAGCCTGCTGGACGACTGGCGGGTCACCAGCAACAGCGGTAGGTGTCGGAGTTGGTTCCTCACTCGGTGCCGCAGGCGAACATCCAGTTAATAGAGCTAGCGTAACCAGAGCCGCAGGTGCAGCGAGTTTTCCACGAGCTGACCGTCTACCCCGCGGCGGAGCCATACGTGGTGGTTTCGACAGCCTGAGTTTTGGCCCCTGGGGTGCCTTAGGGACCCGACGGCTTGGGCCGCGTCGCTTCCTAAGCGTGCGGTAAGAGATGAAGTTGAGAACTAGCGCTAGGACGAGAAGACCGGAGCCAATCCAGATCAAGAGATCCGAGCCGAAGAGGTCAAATTTGATAGGCCAGACCAATTCGACACGCCCCGGTGCCGGCTTGTTTCCGTCCGTTGCGAGGATCGCGGCACCGCCATCTTCGGCGGGGGTCTTTAGTAGAGCAACACTTTCGGCAGACACCTCAGCCCTCCAGAGGTCCGAGCCAACCGGTGAGGCCTTCAGGCCCGGACCGGTTACTGATGTTGCCGCCAGTTTTTCTCCATCGAGAGAAATCAAGGTGTGAGAGGTTTCTCCGACCCATGCGAGAACATCACTCTCGCGTCCAGTTGCAATGAAGAGGTTCTTCGAACCAGAGGTGGTGACAATCGGCACACCGGGGTGGGCGCTGAGGGTCTCGTTGGGGATGACTACGAAAGGGTTAGCGGCGTCAAATTCAACCGACATGCGGTACTCAGAGGGCGGCGCCCAAACAGTTCGCTGGGCTACTCCCACGAGCAATAAGACGAGCGAAGCCATGAAAAGACCGAGAGCGATCAAAAGACGCATAGGTATCCGTTCAGGCTAAACTTGGGGTGTTCTTCAAGTGTATCCAAGAGCCTAGGAGCCTGCCTTGTCGCAAGACACCGAATTCCCCACCGGCATTCGCGGTTACGACCGTGAGGCAGTCGATGAGGCCGTTCGAGTACTTCGCAGAGACCTCCTTCAGATTTCGAGCCAGAATGCTCAACTCATTGCGGAGCTGCGCGAAAAGACCGCTCTTGCCGAGGCTCTTCAAGCCCAGGTTGATGAATCGCTCAAACCCAACTACGCATCGGTTGGAGCACGCGCGGCACTCATCTTGAGCACCGCTGAAGACCAGGCGACTCGCATCGTCGCCGATGCTGAGGTCGAGAAGACCCGCGTTTTGAAAGAGATCGAAAAAGAGACTGACGAACTTCGCGGCGAGGCAAAGGGTTACTACGACTCCCTCGTTGCCGAGGCTGGTAGGCGAGCCGAACGCATTCAGGCCTCGGCCATGGCTGACTACGAGGCCACCATTGCTGAAGCAAAAGAAGAGGCTGCTCGCCTGGTCGACGAGGCGACGCGCGAAGCTGGTGCGATCCGCGGCACTATTGCTACCGAGGCGGCGAGACTGCGTGCGACAGTAAAGCGCGAAACCGAAGCTTTGAAGACCCGAGTCGAGCGCGAGCTGAGCGAGCGCAAGTTGATCGCAGCAAAATCGCTTACGCGAAATCTAAACCCCGAGACCGCGCTAGCGCTTGTTTCAGAGCAGGCGAGAAACGACCTAGACCTTGAGCTAACGGCTCGTCGCCAAGAGGCCGAGCAAGAGTACCTGCGAAAGCACCAAGAGGCTGTCGCAGCTACTCAGCGGTACCTGGACGAGGCGAATGCGATGCTCGTGAACGCTCGAACTCGCGCAGAAGCTGCACGACTCGAGTCGGAGACACTCGAGGCCGCCGCAAAATCGGTTAACAAGCGCACGAAAGAAGAGGCACGCGTGGCCGCCGAGGCAATCATCTTGGCTGCCGAGGCCGAAGCGCGTTCGATTGTCGAGAAGGCCGGAGCCGACGCCAAACGCTTAATCTCGAGGGCTGAGTCTCAGTTACGGAAGCTTGAGATCGAGAAGAGCGCTGTTGGTGCTTACCTGCGAAACCTCGCCGCTGTAGTTGCAGAGGCCGAGAACTCAATCCACGGGGGAACAGATGACAACTAAGCAGAAACCACCGGTTCAGAGCTGGCATCTGGCCAATAGCTATCAACTCGGCCTTCTAGGCGGTCTCGGTGTCCTGACGGCACTTGTAATCGGTGGCGCACTCACCACCATCGCCCAAATCATCACTTACATTTTTGCGGCTATTTTCATTGCACTCGGTCTCGAACCGATTGTCGCCCTGCTTGAACGCCGCAAGGTTGCCCGCCCACTGGCGATACTGATTGTGATTCTGGTCCTATTGGGCGTACTCGGCGGAGTCTTCGTCGCACTAATTCCAAAACTGGTTGAAGACGCGAGCATCCTGATTCAAAACGCGCCAGAGGTTGCCGCCAACCTAAAGGCTCAGGATTGGTTGATCACACTGAACAACCAACTCGGAGGCGGGCTGTTCGA
>JBEBBA010000061.1:0-3858 GCA_041158585.1 Actinomycetota bacterium | reverse complement strand
GTGGTGCGAAAGCCCTCTGCGTTAGCGATAACGGTGGGCTCGCCACCTTCCAGCACGCTAACCGCGCTGTTGGTGGTGCCGAGGTCAATACCTACTGCACGTGCCATGTTTGTTTCTCCTTATAAATCCGACCCCTGGGGCCCGCAATTTTCTTTTTGTTCGCAAGGATCAAAGTTGAGCCTTGATGACTCAAGTTTGAATCATCGATTTCGCCTTGTCAAGTTAATTTCGCAAAACTTGAGCGAGGTTGGCTCAAGTTTTTTCGTTGCGCAAATGACACTTAAAGTTCACAAAAATCTCGGACTAGCGGGTCTAGGGTTTTAGCCATGACTAAAAACAAGGTTGTATCGAGACGCCGCGCGATGTGGGCTTGGGCCCTTTGGGACTGGGCAGAGCAGCCCTACCCGACAATCATTCAAACGTTTATCTTCGCCACCTACATCACTAGTTCGTACTTCGGTGACCCAGACACACTTTCGGCCCAGTTGGGAATCGCCGGTGCAATAGCTGGCGTAGCTGTCGCACTCACCGCGCCGATCTTCGGTCGCCGCTCCGACGATGCAGGGAACCGCAAAAAGTGGCTGCTAATCAACAGTGGATTCCTGATTGGAATCATGGTCGCCTCGTACTTTGTTGCCCCGAGTCCAGAATTCTTCCTATTCGGCCTGGTGCTCTACTCGCTCGGATCTATTGCTCAAGAAACCGCGTTGATTAACTACTACGCAATGCTCAAACAGGTAACAACGCCAAAAAACATGGGCAAAGTATCCGGCTATGCCTGGGGTCTGGGTTATGTCGGCGGAATCTTGCTCCTGCTGATCTCATTAGTCGGATTCGTGCTTCCAGACCACGCATGGCTTGGAATCAGTAGTGAGAATGCCGAAAACATTCGAGTGCTCTTCTTATTCGCCGCCGCTTGGATGTTGATATTCACGATTCCGTTAGCTCTCTGGGTTCCCGAAGTTCCGGCAACAAGCAGCCAAAAAGTCTCAATCCTCGCCAGCTACAAGGACCTATTTGCTCAGGTCAAAGACCTCAGCAAGCGTTCGCCAGATGCCCTCAAGTTCCTAATAGCCTCAGCTGTTTATCGCGACGGTTTAGCTGGTGTCTTCACCTTCGGAGCGATTCTCGGTTCGGTTGCATTTGGCTTCTCGCGAGAGGGAGTCATCTTCTTCGGTATCGCGGCTAACATCGTGGCCGGTATTGGTGCCGCCGTCGGTGGAGTCCTGGATGATCGGATCGGAACAAAGCGCACCATCGTTGGCTCGCTGGGTGGTCTGGTGATCGCTGGAATCTGCGTGTTCGCTTTCGCAGACCTAGGCCAGATGACCTACTGGATTGGCGGACTGGCTCTTTGCCTATTCGTTGGGCCTGCCCAGGCCTCGAGTCGCACGTTCGTCGCTCGTTTCACGCCGGAAGGTCGCGAGGGTGAACTGTTTGGTCTCTACCAGACCACCGGTCGTGCCGCCTCGTTCCTAAGCCCAACTCTTTGGAGTATCTCCCTTGGTGCGGCTGCTGCCGCAGGAATTGAGAACACTGCGATCTACGGCATCATCGGAATCGTTCTCGTTCTTATTGTTGGACTGGTCATGCTTCTACGGGTGAGCAACGCTCCAAAGATTCTCGACTAGTTCGACACCTTGTAGAATTACCGCATGGCAGGTAAACGTTCAAGGCAACAGGGTGAGCTCGAGGCTCAGGTTCTCGACGCGCTCTGGGATTTCGATGGCGAGGCAACTTCGCAGGAATTGCTGGACGCACTCGGTGAAGGAATTGCCCTGACCAGCCTGCTGACTGTGCTCTCGCGTTTGGTTGAGAAGGAACTCGTAACCCGAAGAGCGGGCGAAGGGCGTGCCTTGCTTTTCAAGGCTTCCGTAAGTCGCGAACAACATGCAGCCGACCAACTTCTCAAGATCATCGAGGGCACTGAAAACCCGGCTCTGGCATTCGCGCACTTCGCCAAGGGTTTAGACAAAAAAGCGCTCAAGGCGCTGCGCGACTCTCTTGGCTAACAACGCTTTACTGGTGTTACTACTCACAAGCTGGGTGGTGGACTTCGCCCACGCGGCGCCGGTGATCTTGCCCGGCCGTCGATGGATCTATCGTCACCCTAACCTGGGCCTCTGCCTTTGGTTTGGCCTCTTCATAGCCTCGGTGGTTGCGGCAGCGGCTGCGGTAGTGATCGCCGTCCTTTCTGTTTTCGCAACCTGGTTGGAGTTGCAGCGAACCGGGGTGGGTGAGTCCGATTGGGTTCTGGCACTAACAGTCTCTTTTGCACCCTGGCTGATTTTGGCCTTCGGCGGAATCCTGCTCGCATTGGTCAACACCAAGCTTGAACGTGCCTTTCAGGAGGCACCGCGCGTCGAACTGGGTTTGCTCGGTGGCAAGGAAGTGGGGCGAGCTTCGGGCTTTCGAATCATCGAACTGCCCCTTGAATTCAATTACCTGGGTTCGTCTTACTCAGATAAGGCGGTAATTCGGACCAAGGGCTCTGTTCGCGAACTCTCTGAGTCTGAGTTGCAGGCTTGCATCGAACATGAAGTTGCGCATCTCAAGGCGCGTCACGGTCTCATGCTGCGATCACTCGCTTTTGTGCAGCAGTCGCTTGGAGTATTCGGCGCGAGCAGAGTGATGGCTAATGAGGTTCGCGTGTTGATCGAGCTCGCCGCCGACCGCAAAGTTGAAGACAGAGTGGCCGCTCACAGTGCGCTTGTGAAGCTCGTCGGCGATAAGCCAGACCGTGAAGCAAGGTTGCGTTTGGCCTTCTTAGGCGAATAGCTCTTGGGCGATTACTTCGCCTGGGTTGAATCCACGCGCCATCGCAAAAGTCGCCGAAGCAACGGGAGTCGTCCACTTATTCAATAGGTCAAACTCGGCTAAGCGCTTCTGAACCGGTAAGTATTGGCGCTCCAGGTTTCGGGCGTAAGCCGTCCATAGCAATCCGGCCTCCATGCCATTGCCTGCTACATCCTCGTAGTTGAACGGGCGACGGAAGAACCGTTCTTCGAGCGATTCGCCTGCCGCGCGACGGATGTGAGCGAATCCTGGAATCACCTGGAGCCCTCGTTCGTCAACGGCGTGAAAGTCCGGGGCATCGGTCTCGGACTTACCTCCAAGAGGTGCACCATCGGAGAGGCGGCGGCCGATCACCCCTTCGCGGTCGGCAGAGCTAAGGGTGTCCCAGGTATCGAGCTCCATGCGGATCTTTCGAAAAGCCAATTGGGTTCCGCCAATTGCCCACGCAGGGCCGTCGGTAATCCAGACGAGGTTTTCGAAATCCTCAGAGCCAAACTTTGGATTGTCGGTGCCATCAACCTGGCCCATGAGGTTGCGCTGGGTCTTACCCGGGCGTTCGACACCCTGCGCGTTAGTGAAGCCACTGTGAACCCAGCGGACACTTGCGAAGGCATTGCTGTCTCGAACGATGGTTCGTGCAGCGTGACTCAGGCTTAGTGGATCATCGCTTGCTAGATGGAACAAAACGTCGCCGTTGCTTTCGGACTCGACCAATTGGTCGATTTTGAAAGCTGGAAGCCGGCCAAAGCCTTCGGGCATTTGACCCTCTAAACCCAGTTTTTCAAAGAGGCTCGGCCCGAATCCAACGCTGAGAGTCAATCGAGCAGGGTTTTGAGCGAGCTGTTCGATCGGATCGGCGAGTGCTCCTAATCCAGCCGCAAGTCTGGTGATGTCGTCTGTGATTAGCGACATCCACTTGAGCATTTCCGGCTTGCCAGTGTCTGGCTTGAGATCTAGTGCGATGAAGCGGCCGAAAGTTTGAAGCTCCAGTTCGATACCTGGCTGATGCTTGCCGAATGGGTTAACCTTTGCTTCCCCAACTGCCTCTGCGGAATAGGCAAG
>JBEBBA010000060.1:0-15428 GCA_041158585.1 Actinomycetota bacterium | reverse complement strand
GCTCTCATGGGCATCGCATTCATCCTCTTCATGCTCTCGCTCTGGGTGATTCAAGGCGATCTCTCTAAGGCAATGGCCAACGGCCCGCTACTCGCCGCACTTCTGCTTTTTCCCTCGTTTGTTCTATGGGCGGTGTTTGGCCAGGTAACTCGCGACGCAACGGTGAGGACGCGCTTTCTGGTCGCCATCGCGGTAGTCATGGCCGTTGCTGCGGGTGGAGCTTTCCTGATCCAACCCGGCGACTCTTTCAACGAAGCCGAGAAGGTTGAAGCAATCGCCCGAATCGCACAGGTGATCGGAGCGTTCGCTATCTCGGGAATCTTGGCCGCCGTGCTCACCTTTTTCTGGCTAGTGCGCGAAAGTTCGAAACCCGACCCGACACTAATTACCAAACCCGTCCTGCCACCACGCAAAAAGAAACGTAGATAGCCATGCGCATACACATTGCAACCGACCACGCCGGACTAGACCTCAGCCACTTCTTGATCGAAGCGCTAACCAACGATGGTCACGAAGTTTTCGATCACGGACCAACCGAGTATGACCCGCTGGACGACTACCCATCGTTCTGCATCAATGCAGCGCTCGCGGTTGTCCGCGACCAGCAGGCGGGGGAGCAGGCGCTCGGGATCGTGCTCGGCGGTTCGGGCAACGGTGAACAGATTGCCGCCAATAAGGTCGAGGGCATTCGCGCAGCTCTAGCCTGGAACTTGGACACCGCAAAGTTGGCAAGACAGCACAACGATGCCAACGTGATTGCGGTAGGCGCTCGCCAGCACAGCGAACCTGAGGTGCTCGAACTGATTCGCGCTTTTGTCGCCGAACCGTTCAGCAACGACGAACGCCACGTGCGTCGAATTGGCAAGATCGCAACCTACGAGCGAACCGGCGAAATTCTCTAAATGCCTGAAGGGCACACCGTCCATCGAATAGCAGATGAGTTCAATCGTCTATTTGCAGGCAAGCCCGTACTTGTCGATTCACCGCAGGGAAGGTTTAGCGACTCAAGGCTGATCTCCGGGCTCAAACTCGACAAAGCCACGGCAGTTGGCAAGCAGATGTTCCTGCACTTTGACGGGGGAGCGATTACGCGAATCCATCTAGGTATTTACGGCAAGTGGCGTTTTCACCGAAATGGCGCTCCCGAAGTTGTCGGGCAGGTGCGAGCTCGGTTCTTGAATGGGAAAAACATTGCCGAACTCCGTGGCCCAACAATCTGCGAAGTGATCGATCAGGAACAGTACCTTGAGGTACTCGAGCGGCTCGGTCCAGATCCGCTAAATCCAGACCCAAGCGGCAAAGAGCGCGAGCGTTTTGTGTCGCGAGCTGCCAACTCAAAAACTCCAATCGGGCTCTTGCTTATGAACCAAGAGGTCATTAGCGGTGTCGGCAATGTTTACCGGGCAGAACTGCTGTTCAGGGCCAGGGTTGACCCGCATCGACCTGGAAATAGCGTTTCGACGCGAAAGCTGAGGGAAATCTGGAACGATTCGGTGGCCTTGCTAGAGGTAGGCGTAAAGCACGGAGTCATGATCACACGCGACGAATTCTTGGACGAAGATCCTGGCAAATCAGATCGGAATTTTGTCTATAAACGCGAGGGTCAGAAGTGTCGCAACTGTTCGAAAAAGGTGGTCTTAGAGGTTATCGGTGGGCGCAAGCTGTATCGCTGCCCCGGTTGCCAGCGCTAATTGGAGCGGATGACGGGAATCGAACCCGCACCATCAGTTTGGAAGACTGAGGCTCTACCATTGAGCTACATCCGCGTTTTGGTAACTTCACCATTCTATGGGATAGACTAACCGAGGTTGTTTTGTTCGAGAACTTTTCGATCAAATCACCGGGGTGTAGCGTAGTGGCTAGCGCGCCTGCTTTGGGAGCAGGATATCGCAGGTTCGAGTCCTGTCACCCCGACCACTGTTTCATCACTGCCAATCACCCAACTGGAGTATCCACGTGAAGACCACTGTCGAGCGCATCAAGCCAACCCGCGTCAAGTTGACCATTGAGGTCAATGAAGAAGACTTCAAGCCTTCGATTGACCACGCCTACGAGCACATTGCCGAGGGTGTTGCGATTCCTGGCTTCCGCAAGGGCAAGGTTCCGCCGGCAATCCTCGACAAGCGCGTTGGTCGCCCAGCAATCCTCGCGCACGCAATCAACGACGGCCTTGACTCGATCTACCGTGCAGCCGTTGAGAGCGAGAAGCTTCGCCCAATTGGTCAGCCATCGGCAGACGTCAAGCAGGCTCCTGACGAGAACACATTCAAGGGTCTTCTTGTTGTTGAGATCGAGGTCGAAGTTCGCCCAGAAATCAAGCTCCCTGCCTACCGCGGTCTGAAGATCAAGGTTGACGAGATCAAGGTTTCAGCAGAAGAAGTCGATGCAGAGGTGGACAACCTTCGTGGACGTTTCGGAACCCTGAAGACCGTTGAGCGCGCAGCCAAGAAGGGTGACTTCACCTCGATTGACCTGAGCGCAGAGATCGACGGCAAGGTCATCGACACCGCGAGCAACATTTCTTACGAAATCGGTGCTGGCAATCTGCTCGATGGAATCGACGAAGCCCTAGACACTCTCACTGCTGGCGAATCGACCACCTTCGTTTCCAAGCTTGTAGGCGGCGACCTTGCCGGCCAGGAAGCTCAGATTTCGGTCACTTTGAACGCGGTCAAGGAGCGCGAGCTACCTAAGCTGGACGACGAATTCGCCAAGCTTTACAGCGAATTCGACACCGTCAAGGAGCTGAAGGCTGGCCTAGAGCAGCAGATCGCACGTTCGAAGAGCTACAGCCAGGGAATCGAAGCCCGAGACAAGCTCACCGACATCCTCCTGGACCTAGTTGACGTTCCGGTAAGCGACGAGGTTATCGAAGCCGATGTCAACAACCACCTTGAGGGCGAGGGTCGCCTTGAGGACAAGGAGCACCGTGCCGAGGTTCTAGAGCAGTCAACTCGCTCGTTCAAGATCCAGATGCTTCTAGACGCAATTGCCGAGGCCGAAGAGGTCAAGGTTTCTGAGCAAGAGCTAATTCAGGCCCTAGCCGCCAGCGCACAGGGCTATGGCATGGACCTCAACGAGTTCATCAAGATCATCGACCAGAACGGTCAGATCCCGATGTTCGTAACCGACGCTGCTCGCCGCAAGGCTCTTTCGATCGTGCTCGAGCACGCCGATGTAACCGACAGCAAGGGCAAGAAGGTTGACCTCGCCGAGTTCTTGAAGTCGGACAGCGCAGTCGAAGACCACACCGGTCACGACCACGACTAAATCTCTCTAGATAAGGCCCGGAGCTCTAGTAGCCCCGGGCTTTATTTTTTGGTGCGCTACGGGCGAACACGGGCGAGTCGTGTCGTGGGTTTCGGTTAGGTTTATCTAGCAACTGAAGGAGTTCTCATGTCTGAACGTGTTGGAGACAACAAGGGTATTTTCGAGCGTCTGCTCAAGGAGCGCATCATCTGGCTCGGCGAGGATGTTCGCGACGACAACGCCAACGAAATCTGCGCCAAGATGCTTCTTCTTGCCGCCGAGGATTCCAAGAAGGATATCTTCCTCTACATCAACTCGCCGGGTGGTTCGATCACCGCCGGTATGGCGATCTACGACACCATGCAGTACGTACCTAACGACATCGTCACCGTCGGCGTCGGCATGTGCGCTTCGATGGGTCAGTTCCTGCTTTCGTCGGGCACCAAGGGCAAGCGTTACGCAACCCCAAATACTCGAGTCCTGCTTCACCAGCCACACGGTGGTTTCGGGGGCACCGCTTCCGACATCCAGACTCAGGCCGAGCTGATTCTTTCGATGAAGCGACAGCTTGCCACCCTGACTGCGGCTCAAACCGGCAAGACCGTCGAACAGATTATGCAAGATGGCGACCGCGACCGCTGGTTCACCGCCCAGGAAGCACTCGAGTACGGCTTCATTGACCACATTCAGAAGTACGCGAACGGCGTCACCGGAGTAGGAGCCAACTAATCATGAACACCCCACAGGGACGCTACATTCTTCCTAGCTTTACCGAGCGCACCAGCACCGGTTACCAGACACACGACCCGTACACCAAGCTGTTCGACGACCGAATCATCTTCCTCGGCGTCCAGATCGACGATGTATCGGCCGACGACGTAATGGCTCAGCTGTTGGTTCTTGAGTCTCAGGACCCAGATCGCGACATCACCATGTACATCAATTCGCCGGGTGGCTCGTTCACGGCGATGACCGCCATCTACGACACCATGCAGTACATTCGCCCTCAGATCCAGACGGTCTGCCTTGGCCAAGCTGCTTCTGCGGCAGCGGTGCTTCTAGCCGGAGGCACCCCTGGCAAGCGACTAGCGCTTCCGAACGCTCGCGTGCTCATTCACCAGCCAGCCAGCGGCGGGGATCGCGGTCAGGCTTCGGACATCGAGATTCAGGCCAAAGAGATCATGCGCATGCGCGAGTGGCTCGAGCACGCTATTGCCAAGCACTCGAAGCACACTGTTGAGGAAGTCAAGAAAGACATCGACCGCGACAAGATCCTCACCGCTCAAGAAGCCCTCGAGTACGGACTAATCGACCAGGTGCTTACCTCCCGCAAGAACGCCTAAAAAGCCTCTAGGCTTTATGCGTGAGTAAGCTCAGCGAGTCAGGCGAGATCCTGAAATGTTCCTTCTGTTCTAAGAGTCAGAAGCAGGTTCGCAAACTAATTGCCGGACCTGGAGTATTCATTTGCGACGAGTGCATTGAGCTCTGCAACGAAATCATCGAAGAAGAGCTTGGTCAAAGCGTTCAAGAAGCTCTTGAAGATATCGAACTTCCGAAGCCTAAAGAGATTTTCGCTTTCCTCGAAGAGTATGTAATTGGTCAAAACCAGGCTAAGCGCGCTCTTTCGGTTGCCGTCTACAACCACTACAAACGACTTCGTGCCCGAGGAACACTCACAGCCGCGGGCAAAGAGCATGACTCGATCGAAATCGCGAAATCAAACATTTTGATGATCGGCCCGACGGGTTGCGGTAAGACACACCTTGCCCAGACCTTGGCCAAGCGCCTCAATGTACCTTTTGCTGTGGCCGACGCTACGGCCCTCACCGAAGCCGGTTACGTAGGCGAGGATGTCGAAAACATCCTGCTGAAGCTACTTCAGGCAGCAGACGGCGACGTCAAGCGAGCCGAGACCGGCATCATCTACATCGACGAGATCGACAAAATTTCACGCAAGGCCGAGAACCCTTCGATTACCAGAGACGTCTCCGGTGAAGGTGTTCAGCAGGCACTTTTGAAGATTCTCGAAGGCACCGTCGCTTCGGTTCCGCCGCAGGGAGGCCGCAAGCACCCGCAGCAGGAATTCATTCAAATCGACACCACCAATGTGTTGTTTATTGTTGCCGGAGCATTCGCTGGCCTAGAAGAAATCATCGCCGCTCGTACCGGCAAGAAGGGCATCGGCTTCGGCTCGTCGATTGCGGGCAAAGCAGAGCAACTCGATATTTTCACCGAGGTAGAACCAGAAGACCTGCGTAAATTCGGCCTGATCCCCGAATTTATCGGCCGGTTGCCTGTGATTGCAAACGTGACCCAACTAGACCGAACCGCTCTGCTGCAGATCCTGACAGAGCCGAAGAACGCTCTCGTCAAGCAGTATCAACGCATGTTCGAGCTCGACGGATTCGAACTCGAATTCGAGAAGCCAGCCCTAGAAGAAATCGCCGACATGGCGATTTCGCGAAACACAGGCGCACGTGGGCTTCGGGCGATTCTCGAGGACATCCTCGGCCCAGTCATGTTTGAGCTGCCAGGAAGTCCGATTCAAGGTGTCGTGAAGATCACTCGAGACGTCGTAGAAAACGGCACGATGCCTCAGGTCATGCCGTTCAAGGCACGCCAGGACAAGTCAGCCTAAAGTGCGTAGCACCACGCTGGCGGGCTTTGTAGCTTCAATCACCGGCACCGCAGCGTCAATCGGCGTAGTTCTAGCAGCCCTAACCGGTTTGGGAGCCAATGACGGGCAAACCGCTTCGGCTATTTTCTTCATGCTTATCGCCTACGGCGCGCTCTCGATTGTTCTAAGTTGGCGCTACAAAATGCCGATTTCTATAGTTTGGTCAACCCCTGGAGCGGCGATGCTCGTGGCCGCGGGATCACTGAACCTCGGTTTTGCGACCGCGGTCGGCGGGTTCTTGCTCACCGGTTTGTTGCTCACGCTCACCGGCCTTTGGCCCGCGCTGGGGCGCTTGGTTTCGAGTATCCCAAAGCCAATCGCCAGTGCCATGCTCGCGGGAGTCATTTTTAGCTTTTGTGTCGCACCTTTCCAAGCTTTAGTCGACTTCCCTGTGATCATCATCCCGGTGCTGGTTGTCTGGTTCTTCCTCTATCGCTTCGCACCGGTCTGGGCATCGCCAGCCGCCATCGTTCTGGCATTTAGCCTCATTGCTCTAACAGTCAAGCTCGATAACTTCGATCTCAGGTTGATTCCGCATCTCGAACTAGTTAGCCCAGAATTCAACTTGGCTGGACTGTTCAGCGTTGCTTTGCCGCTCTATTTCGTCACGATGGCAGGGCAGAACATTCCCGGGCTAGCGATTATGAAGTCCTTTGGGTTCGAGGTTCCTTTTCGCCCTGTGCTCGCATCAACCGGCATCGCTACGTCTGCAGGAGCATTTCTCGGAGGCTTCGCGCTGAACTTGGCGGCAATCTCAGCCGCGATCAACGCGAACGACCAGGCGCACAAGGACCCAACCAAGCGCTGGCTGGCATCTGTAGCCGGGGGAGTGTTCTACCTGCTGCTAGCGCTTGTCGCTGCACCCACCGTTAGTTTCGTGCTTCAAGTACCGCGTGAACTCATTTTGGCAGCAGCCGGTGTGGCACTGTTTCCAACTCTGGTTTCCGCTTTCACCAGCGCAACTGAGGAGCCAAAGTTGCGCTTGCCAGCCGTAATCACGTTTTTAGTGGGCGCTTCGGGTATGGCAGTAGCAGGCGTCGGAGCGGCCTTCTGGGCGCTGCTAGCAGGCGTTTTAGTTTGGTTGGTTACAACAACCCGCGACGCTTGAGCAGCGGCTCAATCGAAGCCTCAGCACCCCTGAAGTCCTTGAACAGTTCCATGGCGTCCTTGGTTCCGCCGCGGGAAAGCAGGGTGTCGCGGAAGCGCTGGCCGTTTGCGCGGGTCAGGCCGCCATTGCTCTTGAACCAGTCAACGCTCTCGGCATCGAGCACCTCGGACCAAATGTAGCCGTAGTACCCAGCCGCGTAGCCACCCGCAAAGATGTGGGTGAAGTAGGTGCTGCGGTAACGGGTCGGCACAGGCTCGAAGGTGAGTCCGTAGGCGTCGATCGCTCTCGCTTCGAAAGCTTCAACGGAGTCGATTTCAGCCGAAGAATCCAGTTCGTGCCAGGCGAGGTCGAGAATTGCGGCCTCGAGGTACGAGGTAGTTGCGTGTCCCTGGTTGAAGGTCTCGGTCTTGTTTAGATTGTCGATCCACTCCTGCGGAAGACGCTCGCCGGTCTCGTAGTGGCGTGCGTAATTTTCGACAACTTCAGGCCAGAGAATCCACATCTCATTGACCTGCGAAGGGAACTCCACAAAGTCTCGCGGAGTCGAAGTGCCCGAGAAGCGTGGATACGTGACATCCGAAAGCATTCCGTGCAGAGCGTGACCAAACTCGTGGAACAGAGTGGTGGTTTCGTCGAAGGTTAGGAGGGTTGGCTCACCCTTTGGCGGCTTAGGAACGTTGAGGTTATTGACCACGACAGGCTTCTGGCTGGTTAGGTGGTTTTGGTCGACCAGGTTGTTCATCCAAGCTCCGCCGCGCTTTGACTCGCGTGCGTAAACGTCGAAAACGAACAGTGCAAGTTCGCTGCCATCTTCGTTGTGGACCTCGAACACTCTTGCATCCGGGTGGTAGGCAACCAGATCTTTGCGAGGAGTGAAGGTGATTCCAAAGAGCTTGGTGGCTGCAAAGAAGACGCCGTCGTTGAGGACACGCTCGAGCTCGAAATAAGGTTTGAATGCCGAGGTGTCAACGTTGTATTTCTCGAGGCGAACCTTCTCGGTGTAGAAGTCCCAGTCCCAACTCTTGACTTCTTCGCCGCCCATTGCGAGTTGAATGTCGGCTGCTTCGGCGCGTGCATTACGAACCGCGGCAGGAGCGATCCGACGCAGCATCGAGTGAACGTTTGCTGGCGTTCCAGCGGTTTGCTCGCTGATTACATACTCGGCGTGTGACTTGAAGCCGAACAGCTCGGCGCGCAGTGCGCGAAGTTTCACAAACTCCTTAACGATTCCGCGAACGTCGTTGTCGTTTTCGCGACCTCCCTTGATCAGGGAGTTGCGCATGATGCGTTCGCGGGTCTCACGGTTTGTGAGGGCTTCGAGAAGCGGGTGTCCGGTGAAGTTCACCATTGGGATCGTCCACTTGCCTTCGAAGCCGCGCTCCTTTGCTGCCGCTGCAGCTGTGGCCAGAGCGGCATCAGACAGGCCGTCGAGTTCGGTCACATCGTCAAACGTGACGGCTAGGTCATTGGCGTCGGCAAGAACCTTCTGGCCGTACTCGGTTTCTAGAACCGACAGGCGTTCGTTGTAGCCCTTGAGAGTTTCGCGCTGGTCCTCGGTGAGGTGAGCACCGTCGTGGATGAAGTCGCGGTAGTAGCGCTCTAGCAGGTAGGCAGACTCATCGTCGAGCGCGAGGAACTCCTTGCGTTCGTAGAGGTCCTTGATTCGACCCCAGAGCGCTGCGTTTAGACGAATGGCGTCGGTGTGAGCCGCAAGCTTCGGTGCGATCTCTGCTTCGATTGCGTCCAACTCTGGGCTGGTGTCGCTAGATGACTTGTTGAAGAACACCAGCAGCATTCGCATGAGCAGACTGCCGCTAAGTTCCATCGAAACGATGGTGTTCTCGAAAGTTACTTCTGGTTGCTCGATGATGGCGCGGACCTCGGCGAGTTGTCTCGCACAACCCTCGTAAAAGGCAGGCAGGTAGTGCTCGTCACGAATCTCGGCGAAAGGCGGAAGCTCGTAAGGGAGGTTGGATCGGGTCGCGAATGGGTTCTGTTCAGTCCAGGTCATAAACCGAGCCTACTGCTCGATTTCCGCCAAAACCACTTCAAGAATCTCAACTTCCGCACCCTCGGCAATCATGAGGTTTTCGATGCGTCCAACGGCTCGAATGTCGCCCTCAATCAGCGCCATGGCTGCCGTATTTGGGGTGCGCAAAGTGGCACTCTTGACTTCGGCCTTCATCGAAACCTTCGCGTCGGACTTTGCCTTGCGAACACCGAATAAAGCCTGAGAAGCCTGCTCCAGCAAACCGTCGAAGTCACCGGAGATGTCAGCCAGTTCGACCTCGGTTGGCCAGCCAGCGCGGTGAATCGAGCCCGAATCCTGCCACCAGCTCCAAACTTCTTCGGTTGCGTATGGAAGGAATGGCGCGAAGAGTCTAAGCATCACGTGCAGTGCGCGACGCAGGGCAACAACCGCTGAAGCCTGCTGCTCCTCGGTTACGCCACCTTGGCCGTATGCGCGGTCTTTAACGAGCTCTAGGTAGTTGTCTGTGAAACCCCAGAAGAAGGTCTCGGTTAGTTCTAGCGCCTTGGTGTGGTCGTAGGCTTCGAAGGCTTCGGTAGCCAACTTGACCACGTTGGCTAGCGAGCGCAACATCGCCTGATCGACCGGCTCTGTGACGCGCGTCGCTCCTTGGGGAGCCTCGAACGAGAGCACGAATTTCGCTGCGTTCAAGACCTTGATAGCGAGTCGTCGACCAACCTTCATCTGACCTTCGTCGAAGGCTGCGTCGGTTCCAAGGCGCGCGGCTGCTGCCCAGTAGCGAACTGCGTCAGCGCCGTGGTTTTCGATCGGCTCGGTCGGCACGACAACGTTGCCCTTGGACTTAGACATCTTCTTGCGATCAGGGTCGAGAATCCAGCCCGAAATCGCTGCGTTGCTCCAAGGCAGTTCGCCGTGTTCCTGCTCCGAACGCAGAAGGGTCGAGAAGAGCCAGGTGCGAATGATGTCTTGCCCCTGTGGGCGTAGGTCAAACGGGAAAACCTTGGCGAATTTTTCGGGGTCTTCAATCCAGCCACCGGCAAGCTGTGGGGTGAGCGATGAGGTCGCCCAGGTGTCCATGATGTCAACCTCGCCGATGAAGCCACCGGGCACGCCGCGTTGAGCTTCTGTGTAACCGGCCGGAACATCGCTCGACGGGTCGATTGGTAGGTCCTCGTGCTTAGGAGTTAGGACTCTGGCGAAATCAGGGTTGCCATCGGCATCGAGCGCGTACCAAACAGGGATTGGTACACCGAAGAAGCGCTGGCGAGAAATCAGCCAGTCGCCGTTTAGGCCATTCACCCAGTTTTCAAAGCGAACACGCATGAAGTCGGGGTGGAACTTGAGCTGCTTACCGAGTTCGATCAATCTGGCTCGAATCGCTTCATCGCGACCACCGTTGCGAATGTACCACTGCCTTGTCGAAACAATTTCGAGCGGTTTGTCGCCCTTCTCGAAAAACTTGACCGGATGTTGAATCGGCTTAGGGTCACCGACCATGTCGCCCGACTCCTGAAGCAATTCGACAATTCGTGCCTTCGCCGAGAAGGTTGTTTTGCCGGCGAGTTCAGCAAATGCAGCCTTGCCCTCAACGCTCGTGATTGCCTCTGGCGCTTCCGAGATTATGCGTCCGTCCCAGCCGATGATCGCTCGGTTCGGTAGATCGAGTTCGCGCCACCAGATGACGTCTGTGACATCTCCGAAGGTACAAATCATCGCGATACCCGAACCCTTGTCGATCTGGGCGAGGCGGTGAGCAACCACGGGCACCTCAACACCAAACAGGGGAGTCGTTACCGTTTTGCCGAAAAGTGACTGGTAGCGCTCGTCGTCCGGGTGCGCGACTAGAGCAACGCAAGCCGGAAGAAGTTCGGGGCGGGTGGTCTCGATGAAAACCTTGCCTTCAGGGCCATCGAAGCCAACCCGGTGATATGCGCCGGGTTGTTCGCGGTCTTCAAGCTCAGCCTGTGCCACGGCGGTGCGGAAGGTGACGTCCCACAGGGTAGGCGCCATCGACTGGTATGCCTCTCCGCGCTCAAGGTTCTTCAAAAACGCCTTTTGAGACACGGCTTGCGCGGCCGGTGAAATCGTCTGGTAGGTCTGGTCCCAGTCAACCGAGACGCCGAGGGTGCGCCACAGGTTCTCGAACTGCTTTTCGTCCTCGGTGGTCAACTTGTCGCAGAGAGCAATGAAGTTACGGCGCGAAATCGGCACCTGATCGGCTGCCTTGGACGACTTGTTGTCGCCACCTTCAAAAGGTGGCACGAAGTTCGGGTCGTAGGGGAGGGTTGGGTCGCAGCGAACCCCGTAGTAGTTCTGAACTCTACGTTCGGTCGGAAGGCCGTTGTCGTCCCAGCCCATTGGGTAGTAAACCTCGAAGCCGGCCATGCGCTTGTAACGGGCGAGCACGTCGGTGTGGGTGTATGAGAACACGTGACCAACGTGAAGCGAACCCGAGGCTGTGGGTGGTGGGGTGTCGATCGAGTAAATCTCAGAACGTGACTTCGAGCGGTCAAATTTATAGACTCCCGACACATCCCAGGCCACCGACCACTTGCCTTCGAGACCTTCGACGCTCACCTTCTCGGGTGCGTCGGCGGGATTCATGTAAGGCTGGCGTTCAGTCACTGGGAAAGTCTCCAAAATCGGGGTCTGTATAAGGTTAACATTGACTGCAGAACCATTTGCGTAAGCCAGAAAGCCATTGCATGTATCCCAAGAGAAACGCGGGCGCGGGAGTCAACCCGTCACCGAGCTTCCCAGCCGTTGAAGAAGGCATCCTAGAGTTCTGGGAAAAAGATGGCACCTTTCAAGCGAGCCTGACTCAGCGTGCCGACGCCGAGGAATTCGTGTTCTACGACGGCCCTCCGTTCGCCAATGGTCTTCCGCACTACGGTCACCTACTTACCGGCTATGCCAAAGACATGGTTCCGCGTTTCAAGACCATGCAGGGCTACCGGGTCGAGCGCCGATTCGGCTGGGACACCCACGGTCTGCCTGCCGAGGTCGAGGCCGAGCGCCAGCTGGGAATCTCGGGTCGCCTCGAAATCGAGAAGTACGGTATCGACAAGTTCAACGCAACTTGCCGCTCGTCGGTTCTAAAGTTCACCGACCAGTGGCGCACCTATGTGACCCGTCAGGCCCGATGGGTGGACTTCGATAACGACTACAAAACCCTAGACACGCCTTACACCGAGAGCGTTCTCTGGGCGTTTAAGGAACTGCACAAAAAGGGACTGATCTACGAGGGGTTCAAGGTGCTGGCTTACTGCTGGCGTTGCGAGACTCCACTGTCGAACCACGAGCTCCGAATGGACGACGAGGTTTACCGCAATCGTCAAGACCAAACCGTCACCGTGACCTTCCCCGTTCTACCGGGACAGCGGTTCGAAGGAGTAAAACTTCTCGCCTGGACGACAACCCCCTGGACGCTTCCAACCAACTTCGCACTGGCCGTTGGCCCGGAGATCGAATACGCGGTCGTGGCCGACCATCTGCTCGCCAAGGCGTTGGTTCCGGCTCACGCCAAAGAACTCGGTTTTGACAGTGGCGAAGACGCCGTTGCGGCAATCACTGAGACCGTTCTCGGAAAAGAGCTCGCAGGGCTTCGCTACGAGAGTCTTTTTGATTACTACAAGGACTCCGAGAAGTTCGACACCGCGAATGCCTGGCAGGTGCTTGTTGACGACTACGTAGGAGCTGAGGACGGCACCGGCATTGTTCACCAGGCACCTGCATACGGTGAGGACGACCAGCGAGTCTGTCTAGCCGCTGGAATCCCGACCTACATCTCCATCGATGAGCAGGGCAAATTCAACAGCTTGATCACAGACTTTGCCGGCCAGCACATCTTCGATGCGAACAAAGAAATCATCCAAAAGCTGAAGGCGCAGGGTCGTTTGCTCAAGCAGGCGTCCTACGACCACCCCTACCCGCACTGCTACCGCTGCAAAAACCCGCTCATCTACAAAGCCGTTTCTTCGTGGTTCGTCGAAACGACCAAGCTCAAAGACCGCATGCTCGAGCTGAACAAGCAAATCGACTGGACGCCCGAGCACACCAAAGATGGCTCGTTCGGCAAGTGGCTAGAAAACGTGCGCGACTGGGCGATTAGTCGCAACCGTTTCTGGGGTGCTCCGATTCCAGTTTGGAAGTCGGATGACCCCGCTTACCCTCGCATCGACGTTTACGGTTCGCTAGACGAGCTAGAGGCAGATTTCGGCGTGCGCATCGACGACTTCCACCGCCCGACAATCGATGAACTTACGAGACCTAACCCAGACGACCCGACAGGTAAATCGACCATGCGTCGCGTACCGGAGGTTCTCGACTGCTGGTTTGAGTCTGGTTCGATGCCGTTCGCGCAGGTTCACTACCCGTTTGAAAACCGCGAGTGGTTCGAAACCCACAACCCCGGCGATTACATCGTCGAGTATGTCGGTCAGACCCGTGGCTGGTTCTACACGCTGCACGTTCTTTCAACCGCGCTCTTCGACCGTCCAGCTTTCAAATCGGCCGTGTCGCACGGCATCATCCTGGGTGACGATGGCCAGAAAATGTCCAAGTCGCTTCGCAACTACCCAGATGTCAATGAGGTTTTCAACCGCGACGGCGCGGATGCCATGCGCTGGTTCCTGCTTTCGAGCCCGATCCTCCGCGGCGGCAATCTGAGCGTTACCGAGCAGGGTATTCGCGAGGGTGTCCGCCAGGTTCTGCTGCCGCTCTGGAACACCTGGTACTTCTTCTCCCTTTACGCAAACGCAGCCGGCTACGAAGCCAAGGTTTCTTTCGATTCCAGCGACGTCCTCGACCGCTATCTGCTGGCTAAGACCGGTGAGTTAGTCAGCTCGGTCGAGGCGAACATGAACCGCTACGACTCGTACTCGGCGGCTGCGAACCTTCGAGACTTCGCCGACATCCTCACCAATTGGTACGTGCGACGATCACGCGATCGCTTCTGGGTTGACTCACCTGAGGCATTCGACACTCTCTACACAGTTCTCGAGACTGTTTGTCGAGTTGCTGCACCGCTGCTACCGATGGTCACCGAAGAGATTTGGCAAGGCCTGACCGGTGGACGTTCGGTTCACCTGGAGCCCTGGCCGGACGCATCGCTGTTCCCACGAGACCAGGTTCTAGTTCGTGCCATGGACCAGGTTCGCTCGGTCGCCTCGGTTTCGCTCAGCCTTCGCAAGGCGGCGGGGCTTCGTGTGCGCCTTCCGCTAAACAAGTTGACTGTTGTTCTAGAAGGTTCTAAAGACCTCTCCGAATTCGCCTCGATCATTGCCGACGAACTCAACGTCAAGAAAGTTGAGTTGGTTGAGTTGTCCCTCGATTCCACGAAGGACTTCGGAGTCGTTAAGCAGCTGACTGTTAACAGTCGTGTCGCAGGCCCTCGACTCGGCAAGGACGTACAGCAAGTCATCGGCGCAGCCAAGTCCGGCAACTGGACCGAGGTTGACGGTGTTGTAACCGTGGGCGGTGTCGAGCTGATCGAAGGGGAATACGACCTGTCTCTGGTCGCTGATGTCACACACACCAGCGATCAAATCGCGATCCTGCCCGGTGGCGGCTTCGTGATTCTCGACGGCAATGTCACCCCAGAACTCGAAGTCGAGGGTGCCGCCCGCGACTTGATTCGCCAGGTGCAGCAGGCTCGCAAGGACGCTGACCTTGATGTCAGTGACCGTATCACGCTCACAATCGCTGGCGATGATGCCCTGTTGAGTGCTACCGAGACGCATCGTGACCTTGTGATGAGTGAGACTCTGGCGGTCGAACTTGAGCTAATCAATGGAGAGTCATCGATTACGGTGGTCCGAGTTTGAGCTGGGCTGCCAAGGCGAGACAGGTAGAAGCAGACCTTCTTACTAGGATTCCTGAAAACAAGCTTCGACCTCGACTTGAGCCGACACGTCGCGCTGTCGAGTTGATGGGTGACCCGCAAAAGTCTTACCGAGTTGTTCACATCACGGGCACCAACGGCAAGACGTCGACCACCCGCATGATCGAGCGCATCCTTCGCGAGACAGGGCTTCGCACCGGAAGATTTACCAGCCCTCACCTGGTTCGGTTGAATGAGCGCATGGCGATCGATGGTGAGCCGGTATCGGACGAGCGCCTGGTTGAAGTTTGGGCGGACATCGCTCCGGTTCTCGAAATCGTTGATGCCGAGCTCGAAGCCGCTGGCGACACCAAACTCACCTTTTTCGAGGCTCTGGCCGCTCTGGGTTTCGCAATCTTTGCCGACGCCCCGGTTGACGTCCTCGTGCTCGAAGTTGGCATGGGTGGCGAGTGGGATTCCACCAACGTCGCGGATGGCGACGTCGCGGTTTTCACTCCGATTTCCATCGATCACGCCGAGCGTCTGGGCAACACGATTCCTGAGATCGCAAAGACCAAATCGG
>JBEBBA010000059.1:0-13901 GCA_041158585.1 Actinomycetota bacterium | reverse complement strand
AGAGCAAGTTCCGCAGGATTGCCGGTCCCACTGCTGAGGTCTGTTTACGAAGATGGAACTCGAAACCACTCGAAACTAATAGCCCCTTGACTCCTAGGTGAGAACTAAGTCGTTGGTGCTTTCGCGCGGCGTGTTTAGACATGCCGTAACGCTAGAGCACGGTTAAGGACTGCTCGCCCTAAGCGGAAAAATGTGAGCAATTTCTGCGAATTAGAATTGGCTTATGACTGAGTTCCTAGTTGCCGGCCTCGCGCCAAACTTCGTGGATTACGAGGCAGCCTGGCAACTTCAGCGCGAGATCCATGCTGAAGTGGCAGCTGGTTCTAAGTCAAACACATGCGTGCTTCTCGAGCATTCGCCTGTTTACACAGCCGGCAAACGCACAGAAGACGAAGAACATCCACAAGACGGCACTCCAGTCATCGCTGTGGATCGCGGCGGAAAAATCACCTGGCACGGACCAGGGCAGTTGGTCGGCTATCCGATAATGCGACTACCGGATCCCATCGATGTGGTCGGTTACGTACGTTGGTTAGAACAGGTACTAATTGACACAATCGCCGAGTTTGGCGTCAAGGGCGAACGCGTTGCAGGACGATCTGGCGTCTGGGTATTGGAGCAAGGCGAATATGTGAAGGTCGCCGCCATCGGCATCAGAGTTGCGGATGCAACCACAATGCACGGCTTCGCGCTCAATTGCAATAACTCCCTGGAACCTTATGAGACGATTATTGCGTGCGGCATCAAGGACGCAACTACAAGCACTTTGACGCAGCTCAGCGGTCGCGAAATTACTCCCAAGATGGCTGCCGAAGTAGTCCAACGCAAACTAACCGAGATAAGCAGGGTTGAGAAATGACGGATGCG
Source organism: Actinomycetota bacterium (assembly GCA_041158585.1). Taxonomy (GTDB): domain Bacteria; phylum Actinomycetota; class Actinomycetes; order Actinomycetales; family Microbacteriaceae; genus Rhodoluna. The sequence goes on along the minus strand of JBEBBA010000059.1, from coordinate 13,034 downwards.
CCTGAGCGCAGAATGCTCCGAATCGAAGCGCGCAACGCCGAAGTTCCAATCGAACGCAAGCCCGAATGGATTAAAACCCGCGCGGTCATGGGCCCTGAATATCAGGCACTCCACAGTCTCGTGAAGACCGAGGGTCTGCACACCGTCTGCCAGGAGGCCGGTTGCCCAAACATCTACGAATGCTGGGAAGACCGTGAAGCGACATTCCTCATCGGCGGAGCGCAGTGCACGCGTCGGTGCGACTTCTGTCAGATTGACACTGGTAAACCTTCACCTGAGGATCGTGATGAGCCTAGACGTGTTGGCGAGTCGGTTGCGCAGATGCAGCTTCGCTACGCCACCGTGACCGGTGTTGCTCGAGACGATTTGGCTGACGAAGGCGCATGGATTTACGCAGAGACAATTCGTCAAATCCACTCGCAATCGCCCGGCACGGGAGTTGAGATTCTGGTTCCCGACTTCTCAGGAAACCCGGACTTGCTCGGGCAAGTTTTCGACGCAAAGCCTGAGGTATTTGCGCACAACCTAGAGACCGTCCCGAGAATCTTCAAGCAGATCCGTCCGGCTTTCCGTTACGAGCGTTCTCTGGATGTCATTACCCAGGGACGAAACGCTGGGCTCGTCACAAAATCAAACCTCATTCTAGGAATGGGTGAAACCCGCGAAGAAATTAGCGAAGCGCTCGTCGACCTGCACGCCGCTGGAACAGACATAATCACGATCACGCAATACCTCCGACCAACAAAGCGCCACCACCCCGTCGAACGTTGGGTAAAGCCACAGGAATTTGTTGAACTAAAGGAGGAGGCCGAAGCAATCGGATTCCTCGGAGTGCTCTCGGGACCTCTGGTAAGAAGTTCTTACCGAGCCGGGCGACTATGGGCTGCGTCGATGATCAAAAAGGGACGGGAAGTTCCAGAAAACCTGCGACACCTTGCCGAGGCAGCAGAGCGAGACGGCTTTGCGCAAGCGGTGCACGGGTAGGCTATTGGCATGGCAAAAAAGGCAAACGAACCAGGTCGATTCAAGCAAATCATCGACGTTTTCAAGCGCACTGTCGCTCTAGATAAGGCAGCACTTTGGTGGATGATTTTGGGCTTCACTGCTCCAATCATTGCCGCGGTTGCGGCTGGAATCGTCCTAAAGGCTGACCCTCTGTCCTGGATTCTTTGGTCGCTTCTTGGGCTAACACTCGGATTTATGTTGGCCCTCATCATTCTTGGGCGCCGAGCCGAGAAAGCTGCTTACCTAGCGCTTGACGGGCGCCCAGGTGCTGTAGGCGCCGTGTTGCGCGCTCCTCTAAAGCGTTCATTCCGCGGCACTGAAGAGCCGGTAGCAATCAACCCACGCTCGTACAGCGCGGTTTACCGAATTGTCGGCGCTCCCGGAATCGTGCTAATTGCCGAGGGAAACCGTGCGGATGCTCAGCAACTACTAGAGGCCGAGCGCAAGAAGGCTGCTCGCGCCGCAACCGGCGTGCCGATCCATGCAATTTGGGTTACCACTGACGGCAAAGGCACTCCCCTAAATATGGTCGTGAAGACCCTGAACAAGATGAAGCGCAAGTTGAATCGAAACGAAATTCGTACGGTTCAGTCTCGACTTGTTGCCCTAACCACACCGCTTCCGATCCCTAAGGGAATCGACCCGCGCAAGGTTAGAGCAGCTAGACGCTAGAAGTCGATCAGCTTCGTTCCGGCGGCTTTGTCGTGCAAGCCGACACCGTCGGAATCCCAGACAACTGCCGGAATCACTAAAACAATCAGCGCCGTTCGCAAAGCTGCACGCAGTATTCCGGCCCTCTGGCCATCCTTACGAACGACCATAATTCTCACTACGCGATGGCCAACAGAGTAGCCCAGAGTCCCCACCAGTGCGAGCTGCATGGCGGCGAAAATGAATAGGGTCGCAATCGAGCCGTACGCAAAGAATCCTGCCGAGATGATGGACGCCATCCCCCAGTCGATGCAGATTGCGACGAGTCGCTTCCAAAACTTGGGGTTTTCGGTTTTTGCCATGCCGTGAGCCTAAGTCAAAAGTTTTACAATCACGAAACAATCGCGGGCGGGTCGCTGGAGACTCGGCAACTAAACTAAGACCACAGGGTCTAAAGACGCACCCACAAAATCCACCAAAATGTGAAGGGATTTCCCATGCATAGCCACCTACCGCACCCAAACTTCAAGACTGCATCTGAAGTTGTTGCGTACATCAAGGAACACGGCATCAAGTTCCTAGACGTGCGTTTTACCGACCTACCTGGTGTTCAGCAGCACTTCAACCTACCTGCTGCGATGATCGACGAACAGTTCTTCATCGATGGCCAGCTATTCGATGGTTCGTCAATCCGCGGATTCGCATCGATTCACGAGTCAGACATGCAGTTGATCCCAGACGTAACTACCGCTTATGTGGACAATTTCCGCCACGAGCCAACCCTCGTCCTACTTTTCGACATCTACAACCCTCGCAACGGTGAGATCTACCACCGCGACCCCCGCCAGACTGCTCGCAAGGCAGAGGCATACCTGGCCTCGACCGGTATCGCAGACACCGCATTCTTTGCTCCTGAGGCTGAGTTCTTCATCTTCGATGACGTTCGTTACCACTACAGCCAGAACAGCTCGGGCCACTTCATTGACTCGGACGAAGCTGCCTGGAACTCTGGACGCGATGAGCGCATCGATGGTCAGGGTGGAAACCTTGCCAACAAGACCCCGTTCAAGGGTGGCTACTTCCCTGTATCGCCAGTTGACCAGCACGCCGACATGCGCGACCAGATCGTTCTAAAGCTCGAGGCCGCTGGACTTGCGGTTGAGCGCTCACACCACGAAGTTGGCACCGCCGGCCAAGGTGAGATCAACTACCGATTCGACACCCTAGTGAAGGCTGCTGACGACATCCTGAAGTTCAAGTACATCGTCAAGAACGTTGCGCGCGACTTTGGTAAGACCGCTACCTTCATGCCTAAGCCACTATTCGGCGACAACGGCTCCGGCATGCACGTACACCAGTCCCTCTGGAAAGATGGCAAGCCACTGTTCTACGACGAGTCAGGCTACGGTGGCCTAAGCGACATCGCACGCTGGTACATCGGTGGAATCCTGAAGCACGCTCCATCGCTTCTCGCGTGGACCAACCCAACCGTAAACTCTTACCACCGCCTAGTGCCTGGTTTCGAAGCTCCGGTCAACCTTGTTTACTCGGCTGGTAACCGATCCGCTGCGATTCGCATCCCGATGACCGGAACCAACCCGAAGGCAAAGCGAATCGAGTTCCGCGCTCCAGACGCATCGGCCAACCCATACTTCGCATTTGCTGCGCAGCTAATGGCCGGTCTAGATGGAATCAAGAACCGTATCGAGCCACACGAGCCGGTTGACAAGGACCTCTACGAGCTTCCTGCAGAAGAGGCGAAGTTGATTCCTCAGGTGCCAGGCAACCTCGAGGCTGTGCTTCAGGCTCTAGAAGCCGACCACGAGTACCTACTCGCCGGCGACGTATTCACCAAGGACCTAATTGAGACTTGGATCGACTACAAGCGTGAGAACGAAATCAAGCCATTGGCTCTTCGTCCACACCCTTACGAGTTCGAACTCTACTTCGGTGTCTAAACGCTAGAAGTTGGAAAGACCCCCGGCCACAAGGTCGGGGGTCTTTTCTTTTGTGGACTTACGCCTCGTAGAAGAGTCTCTCGAACACCATTCGAGCGCGCCTCGTAAAGGCTAAGTAATCCTGTTCGAGGGTGCTCGCGCTGCCTCGGGGATACTCAAGGATTCGCGCCATTCCCTCGAGCTGCCTTCTATCTGTTGTAAGCACGTCACTGCGTTTGTTCGCCCAGAGAACCGAGGCGCTCCTTACGCGCGAAGCTAATAACCACGCTTCACGCAGCACTGTTGCATCGTGGTCAGCAATTAGCTCCTCTTGAACACAAGCCGATAAAGCGTCAAGGGTGCGAGGTGTGCGAATCGTTGGGTGTTTTGCACCGTATCTCAGTTGGAGTAGCTGCACGAGCCATTCCACGTCGCTGAGCGATCCCCGCCCGAGTTTTAGGTGTCGCTTTGGATCCGCGCCTTGAGGCAGTCGCTCGGTTTCCATTCGCGCCTTTATGCGGCGGATCTCTTGCACCGCCGTGCTATCCAAAACATCAGGGTAACGATACTGATTGATAAGTTGAAGAAAGTCAGCGACCAAGACTTCTGAGCCGGCTACGGGCTTGGCTCTCAGTAACGCCTGAGACTCCCAAGTGTTCGCCCAACGCTTGTAGTAGGCCGCATATGAATCCAAGGAACGTGCTACTGGCCCATTCTTTCCCTCAGGACGGAGGTCTAGATCCAATTCGAATTCGAGTATTGGATCAACCGCTAACCTCTTCAGCTCGGCTATTACACCTTCGGCGATAGTTTGCGACGCGTCAACATCAACCTCTACCGGGCGATAGACGAACATAACGTCGGCGTCGGAGCCGAAGCCCAGCTCCTCTCCACCGAATCGACCCATGGCAATGATGGCAAGGTCAATACGCTTCTCGCCGATAAGTGCAAGTAATCCGCGGAGGAACTCGGCCGTCAAATCACTTAGTCCTTGCGAAATCTGTTGCAAGGAAAGTTCGCCCAAGACGGCACCCATGGCGAGCCTCAGAGTTTCACGTCGACGAATGGTTCTTAGCGCCGACGCTGCGCTGTCCAAACTCTCATGCCGGTCGATCAGCGCCTGAATCTCAGTCTCAAGTTCCGAGAGACTGGTTGGCGTTAGGTCCTTCGGATCTTCGAACCAGGCCGCAGCTTCCGGAATCTTCTCGAAAAGATTCGTGGCAAGTCGGCTATTGGACAATACCTGGGTCATACGCTCGGCTGCACCGCTAGCATCGCGCAACATTCTCAGGTACCACGGCGACTCCCCTAGGTCTTCAGAGAGCCTCCTGAAAGCTAGGAGCGCCTGATCCGGGTCGGAACCCTCGGCGAACCACTGGAGCAAAACAGGTAGGAGCTGCTTTTGAATTGCTGCGCGTCTGGACAGCCCTCCGGTCAAGGCGTTGATGTGGGTTAGCGCTGCCTTCGGGTCGACAAAACCAATTGCGCCCAGGCGATCCTCGGCTTGCTGGCTACTCAACTCGATTCCACCGTCGCCCAACTTGGCGACCGCGCTCAACAGCGGGCGGTAAAACACTTTTTGGTGCAGCGAACGCACCTCTAGCTTGACACCTTCCCAGTGCTTCAGAAGCTGTTCCGAATTCCACTTGATGTCTATGGATCGAGCCAACGCCCGCTGCGCACCCTCGGTTTGTGGCATCAAGTGGGTCCTGCGCAGTTGGCTCAGTTGAATTCGGTGTTCCAGCAGCCTTAGGAATCGGTACTGCTGCGCGAAGACGCCAGCGTCGTGACGAGCCATGTAACCAGCCGTCGCGAGAGCGTCGATAGCGCTCAAGGTGTCGCGTTGTCTCACGCTTGAATCAGTGCGCCCGTGAACCAGCTGAAGTAACTGCACTGTGAATTCGATGTCACGCAAACCACCCGGACCAAGTTTTATCTGCCGGTCTACTTCACCAACCGGAATATTCTCCATGACGCGCTCACGCATCTTCTGCGCCGACTCTACGAATGCCTCGCGACCTGACGAAGCCCAAACAAAGGGTTGAATCTTTTCAACGTAGGATTCCCCGAGAAGGCTGTCTCCGGCCATGTGCCGGGCTTTCAACAAGGCCTGAAACTCCCAGTTCTCCGCCCATCGCTCATAGTAGGAAACGTGAGATTCGAGCGTGCGGACTAGAGCCCCAGATTTGCCCTCAGGTCTAAGATTCGGATCGACTTGCCAAAGCGGAGGCTCTTGGGAGTTAGCGTCCATCGCCCTCATCATTCGAGTTGCAAGACGCGTGGCGATTTCTAACGCTCTAGCGACCTCTAGGTCGCCACTTGGCTCGGCAACGAATATGACATCGACGTCGGAAATGTAGTTCAGTTCACGTGCACCACATTTACCCATGGCAATGACAGCTAAATGTGTGTTTTCTACCTCGGCAGCCTCAAAGAACCCGTGCTCTGTAGTGTGCGTTAGCTCCCATCGAGCTACAGCTAAACCCGCTTCGATTGCGGCGCCAGCAAGATCGGCGAGTGCGGCAGCGACCGTTGATAGAGCCTCCTGCGGATTCGCTGACGTCACATCGAAGGCAGCAATTCGCAGAAGGTACTCGCGATAGCAAGTTCGAATAGCCACCCACGCAGACTCGGCACTCTCGATGTTTCGAACCTTTTCAGTGAAATCCAGATCTAATTGCTCCCTTGACGGGATTGCTGCGTCCTTCTCGAATAGTGAAAGGGCAGCAGGTCGGCGCCGAAGGAAATCTACGAGCGCGCCCGACGCGCCCAAGGTGAGGACTAGGCGGTCTGCGCTCCCTGGCTTTGCCAGCAATTTCTTTACTTGCTTGGCATCTATTTCGGCTAGGTCCAGCAAAGCATTTAGAGCCTGGTCGGGTGCTGCCGACTTTGAGATAGAGGCGAGGGCGGAACGCCCCGCGTCACCAACTTTGGAAACAAGCTGATCAAGCTTCGCGACTGTGCCCTCGAGTTCGACAAAGCCAAAGCGGGCTAACTCAGAGAGCGACGCCACTAGAACCTAGAGGGTTTCGAGGTTTTGCTGCAATTCGAATGGAGTTACCTGGGCACGGTAATCACTCCACTCGCGACGCTTGTTGGCTAGAACGTAAGAGAAGACTTCCTCACCAAGGACTTCGGCCGCCAGTTCACTCTCTTCGAGCTTTCGAATCGCGTGATCGAGGCTTTGCGGGAGTGGCTGAATACCCATGGCGCGACGTTCAGAATCGGTGAGGTTCCAAACGTTATCCTCGGTTTCGGCAGGCAGCTCGTACCCGTTCTCGATTCCTTTGAGGCCGGCCGACAGAATTAGGGCATAGGCCAAGTACGGGTTTGCGGCCGAGTCGATTGCTCGGTACTCAATACGAGACGAGTTGGCCTTGTTTGGCTTGTAGAGCGGCACTCGAATCAGAGCCGAACGGTTGTTGTGACCCCAACAGACGAAGGACGGCGCTTCACCGCCACCCCACAGGCGCTTGTAAGAGTTCACGTATTGGTTGGTCACAGCAGTGATCTCAGGAGCGTGCTTTAGAACTCCGGCGATGAACTGCTTACCAACCTTTGAGAGGTGATATTGAGACGAAGGATCAAAGAATGCGTTGGTGTCACCCTCGAAGAGAGACATGTGGGTGTGCATTCCCGATCCCGGGTGCTCAGTGAATGGCTTTGGCATGAAGGTCGCGTAGACGCCCTGCTCAATGGCTACTTCCTTGATTACCGTGCGGAATGTCATGATGTTGTCAGCCATAGTGAGAGCGTCAGCGTATCGAAGGTCGATCTCGTTTTGACCAGGTCCACCCTCGTGATGTGAGAACTCAACCGAAATGCCAAGCTGCTCGAGCATTGAGACCGCTCGACGTCTGAAGTCGTGCGCTGTTCCACCTGGAACATTGTCAAAGTAGCCAGCGCGATCCACAGGAACCGGACCTTCCGGCCCGAACTGTGCAGACTTGAGCAGGTAGAACTCAATTTCTGGGTGAATGTAGAAAGAGAAGCCCATGTCGCTAGCTTTGGCGAGTGCGCGTCGCAGAACGTTACGAGGATCCGCCGAAGCTGGCTGGCCATCTGGGGTGCGAATGTCGCAAAACATGCGGGCAGTCGGGTCAATTTCGCCACGCCAGGGAAGAATCTGGAATGTGCTCGGGTCTGGAGCCGCGAGCATGTCGGCCTCGTAAGTGCGGGCGAGACCCTCGATCGCGCTTCCGTCAAAACCTATACCCTCGGCGAAGGCACCCTCAACCTCTGCTGGTGCAATAGCCACTGACTTCAGGGTTCCGGCGACGTCAGTAAACCAAAGACGCACAAACTTAACGCCTCGCTCTTCGATTGTTCTCAAGACGAAGTCACGCTGTCTGTCGCTCATTTGGTTCCTCTCTAAATTGCTACTACTAGGCTAGTCGTTGTGCCGAAAATTCGCTTAGCCATGGTCCAAACAAACCCCGTAGTGGGTGCGATCGACCAGAACGTTACGGGCATCCTGGCGCGGGTTAGAGAAGCCGCTGATGCGGGAGCCAACCTGATCGTTTTCGGCGAAATGTGCGTGACCGGTTATCCAATTGAAGATCTAGCCACCAGACGATCCTTTGTCGAGGCGTCAGAACAGGCAGTAGAACGGCTTGCAGCTCTAATTCACGCAGCTATACCCGAGGAACTCGCTGTTGTTGTCGGTCATCCCACTCTTGCCGCAGCTCCTAGCGGTTGGGCTATCGCCCACAACAGCGCGTCTGTACTGATTGGCGGCAAAGTGGCTCATCGCTACCACAAACACCACCTACCGAACTATTCGGTATTCGATGAGTACCGAAACTTTGTTGCCGGGAACGATTTGCTCACCTTTAAGTTCGAAGGTCAAAACGTTTCGGTTGTCATTTGTGAAGACATTTGGCAAGACGGCGGACCTGTATCAGCGATCAAGACTAACAACACAGACCTCACTCTGGTTTTGAACGGTTCCCCATTCGAGTCCGATAAAGACGATCGACGACTAGCCCTGATTAGAAAACTCGCACAAAGCCAACAAACTAACGTCGCTTACACAAACTTGGTTGGCGGGCAAGACGACCTGGTGTTCGACGGCGACTCCCTGATCGTCGACAAAGACCTAAATGTCGTAGGCCGCGCCAATCAGTTTGAAGAGGATATGCTGATCGTGGACGTGTTGGAGACATCGACCCTTGTTTCCGACCACCGAGTCACTCGATCAGACGACAATTGGCAAGTTTGGAACGCGTTGGTCCTTGGCCTTCGCGACTATGTCGTCAAAAACGGATTTAACTCAGTTGTGCTCGGGTTGAGCGGCGGAATCGACTCCGCTGTCGTGGCTACCCTCGCCAGTGACGCCATCGGTGGGGCAAATGTCTATGGCGTTTCCATGCCGAGCCGCTACTCGTCTGATCACTCGATGGGTGACGCCGAGCTCCTTGCCCAAAACTTGGGCTGCAACTATCAAACAATCCCGATTGAGTCCCTCGTCGCGGCTTTCGAGGAGTCACTTGAGCTCTCTCCAATTGCTGCCGAAAACCTTCAGGCCCGTATGCGCGGAGTAATTTTGATGGCCGAGAGCAACACCCACGGCCACTTGACACTAACCACCGGCAACAAATCCGAACTGGCCGTTGGCTACTCGACAATCTACGGAGACTCAGTCGGTGGCTTCGCACCAATCAAGGATGTCGAGAAATCGCTTGTCTGGGAACTCGCTCGCTGGCGCAATTCCTGGGCGGAGGCTCAGGGGCAACTACCGCCAATTCCCGAAAACTCGATCAGTAAACCTCCTTCGGCCGAACTGCGACCAGACCAGACAGACCAGGATTCGCTGCCGGAATACGATGTTTTGGACGCGATTCTCGACCGCTACGTAGAGAAGCGGCAAAGCTCCGTCGAGATCATCCAGGCCGGCTATGACGCCAAAATCGTCGAGAAAGTTATCAACTTGGTCGATCGAGCCGAATGGAAGCGACGCCAAGGCGCTATTGGCCCAAAGATCACCGGTATGGCCTTTGGCCGCGACCGCAGACTACCAATTACCAACAAGCACAAAGGATGACAATGACCGAACAGCAGCTGATTTCAAGTGGTGGACCATGGGAAGCCAAGATTGGTTATTCACGCGCCGTAAAGGCCGGCAACTACGTTCACGTTTCGGGTTCTACTGCGACTGTGGGCGGAGAGCTGCAGGGCGAGGGTGACGCATACACCCAAACCAAGGTTGCCTTTCAAGTTATTTCAGACGCGCTCGCCCAAGTTGGCTACTCGTTGGAAAACGTTGTTCGTACCCGCGTTTACCTTGCGAATGCCGAGGACATGGATGCCGTTGGCGAGGCGCACGGGGAGCTCTTCGGCGATATAAGACCAGCGGCAACGATGCTTGCAGGGTTGAAGTTCATAAACCCGAAGATGCTGGTTGAGATTGAAGTTGACGCATGGAAGAACTAACTCCTCGAGTAGTTAGAACCACGAGCCTTGGCGAGTTCAAGGTTTCGGGTCGCAAATTTTCGTGTTTGACAAGCTACGACGCGCTAACTGCAAGCGCGTTTGACGAAGCAGGAATCGAAGTTCTCCTGGTCGGCGACTCCGCCGCAGACAACGTACTCGGCTATTCGAGCACTCTGCCGATAACCGTTGAAGAAATGATTCCCTTTGGCCGAGCTGTGGTCGGCGCGACCAAACGAGCGCTGGTTGTTGTTGACATGCCATTTGGAAGTTATGAAACAGGCGCCGAAGATGCCCTTAGAAATGGCATCCGGATCATGAAGGAAACCGGCGCTGGCGCCGTGAAGCTAGAGGGCGGCGCGCGCTCAGCCTCTGCCATCGAGGCCTTGGTTACCGCAGGTGTGCCTGTAATGGCCCACGTAGGTTTCACTCCCCAGAGTGTGCACGCTCTTGGCGGCTTCAAAATTCAGGGCCGAGGCGACTCACGAGAGCAGCTAATCGAAGACGCACTGGCCGTTCAAGCCGCTGGCGCTTTCGCCGTCGTGCTCGAGCTCGTTCCAGCCGCAGTGGCGACCGAGGTGAGCAAACTACTCACCATTCCAACTATTGGTATTGGGGCCGGAGCGGGCACTGACGCGCAGATTTTGGTGTGGACGGACTTTGCCGGTTTACACGGAGGTAAGACCAGAAAATTTGTCAAGCGCTACCTAGAGCTGAGAACTGACTTGGTTTCTGCCGCGAAGGACTACCGAAACGAAGTAGCCGCCGGCGGCTTTCCTACCGCAGAGAACGAGTTTTAGTCTTCTTCCTCTCGATCCCAAGCCACAACTCTGTTCCTGGCGGTATCAAGCGCCAATTGGGCGTCCTCTCGGGTAGCGTATGGCCCCATGCGGTCCTTTGCGTGCGATTGGCGTCCGAACTCAACCTGATGGGTTTTTAGATTGAACCACCAGGCTTCAGGTTCGCCTTTTGAATCATTCATCTCAAGCCAATCGTTAAACTCTTAGGTATGCCTAAGGATAACGCCGGTCTCTTGATACCCGGGAAAATTTCGCCGAGACTTCCAGTTCCCGTTGGCATCACCCGCCCTGAGTACGTGGGCAAATCAGCGCCGTCCAAAAACATTCACGGCGACATTTGGGACGCAGAGTCGGTGGCGAAAATCCGTGCGGCCGGTGCGATAGCAGCGCAAGCGGTCGAACTCGTTGGCGCTAGCATCCGGCCTGGAGTAACAACCGATGAACTAGACCAAATCGCCCATGACTTCATAGTCAGCCAAGGTGCTTACCCATCAACGCTGGGGTATCGAGGCTACCCAAAATCGATTTGCTCGTCTCTGAACGAAGTCATATGCCACGGAATCCCCGACGACACCGTTCTAGATGATGGGGACATTGTCAACATCGACATCACAGCGTATCTGGATGGATTTCACGGGGATCTCAATAAGACTTTCCTAGTCGGCGAAGTCAAACCCGAGGTGGCAGACCTAGTCTCGCGAACAGAAGAAGCACTGGGGCGCGCACTTTCGGTCGTTGCGCCAGGGCGTCAGATCAATGTCATCGGCCGAGCTATCGAGTCTTACGCGAAAAGGTTTGGCTACGGAGTCGTTCGTGATTTCACTGGTCACGGAATCGGCAGGAGTTTTCACTCAGGGCTAGTGATTCCTCACTATGACGCCTCACCCAAATACGACACGGTGATGACCGAAGGTATGGTTTTCACGATCGAGCCAATGCTCACGCTCGGAACACACGAATGGGACATGTGGCCAGACGGCTGGACTGTCACAACCCGAGACAAGTCGATTACCGCCCAATTCGAGCACACTCTGGTTGTTACCGAGAGTGGCTACGAACTACTAACCCTCCCCTAAGCGAGAATTGTGACATGGCAAAAGCAGCAGTAGGTATCGATATCGGTGGCACCGGAATCAAGGGCGCAATGGTCGATGTGAAAGACGGCAAGCTGCTTTCGGATCGGATTAGACGCGAAACACCGCATGGCGGAAGACCCGACGACATGGCCGAAGTGGTCAGAGACATCGTTCGCGAACTCGGCGCCGAAAAAGATCTGGCTATCGGCATCTGTTTTCCAGCCGTTGTTGTAAATGGCGTTGCAAAGTCAGCTGCAAATGTCAGCAAGGAATGGATCGACTACGACGCGGACGCACACTTTACAAAGGCGCTCAATCGCGACGTCCACATGCTGAACGACGCAGACGCTGCCGGTTACGCAGAGGCGAAATTTGGAGCCGCCAAGAAACAGGCAGGGCTGACAATACTGACCACCTTGGGAACCGGTATTGGTACCGCTCTCCTCTACGACGGAAAGCTGATACCAAATAGCGAGCTCGGGCACCTACCTATCGGGGAAACCACGGCCGAAAAACTATCCGCCTTCTCGGTGAAGGAGAGAGAGAACCTAAGTTGGGAAGCTTGGGCGGAGCGGTTGCAAAAGTATTACCGTTTGCTAGAAGACCTCTTGGTCCCAGATTTATTCGTTGTCGGCGGTGGAGTCTCTAAAGAACACGAGTTCTTCTTGCCGCTTCTTGAATTGAAAACCAAAATCGTCCCTGCTGAACTCAAAAACGCTGCCGGCATTATTGGTGCCGCGACGCTGGCGAACAAGAACAAATAGGGGTTTAGGACGGGTCGACCGATACGCCGGGTTCTGTACCCTCTCGGGTGGCGACCATCTATCTCGGACTGCCGTTACCGACAGTCTCTAGCGATCTACCCGAAGACTCGAGCGAGCAGCTCTCAAGCGTCTTCTGTCTGATCTTGCTTCAGGCGAGGTTTACATAGCCACCCCGATTACTCGAGATGCTGGTGGTCTCTTACACCACCGTTTCACCCATACCGCTTGCGCGGCGGTTTACTTTCTGTTGCACTTTCTCGCGGGTTTCCCCGGGTGGGTGTTACCCACCACCTTGCTCTGTGAAGCCCGGACGTTCCTCGGCAATGCCGCGGCCGCCTGGTCGACCCATCCTTTGTCTAAGATACCGCTACG